>JBOHRF010000266.1:0-7079 GCA_050732575.1 Longimicrobiales bacterium | reverse complement strand
CTCGGAAGAAGAGTTGATGGACGGTCTGATCGCAGCTCACAACGGTATCAAAGAGCTTTGTCGGCTTCAGCAGAAGTTTGCCGATCCCGTCAAGCAAGCGGAAATGCCGTGGGTTGCCGTGCAGGCAGAGGACCTGCTGCGCGATCGGGTAAGCCGGCTGGCGGCGCGGCGCATTGTGGAAGCTATGCGCATTGCCGACAAGGCGGAGCGCAATGTGGCGCTGGGCGGCATCAAGGACGAGATCATGCAAACTCTGGCCGAGGAATTCCCGGAACAAGAGCAGAACATCAAGGAATTACTCTACCAGGCCGAGAAGAAGGCCATGCGCAATCAGATCCTGGATCAGGGCGTGCGCGCGGACGGTCGCGGTGTAGACGAAATTCGCCCCATTACCATTGAAGTGGCCATGTTGCCGCGCACTCACGGTTCCGCCCTGTTCACGCGTGGTCAAACGCAATCGCTGGCGGTGGTCACGCTGGGCACGCAGGCCGATGAGCAGCGTCTGGATTCCATCGATGTGCAGCAGGAAACTACCAAGTCCTTCATGCTGCATTACAATTTCCCGCCCTTCGCCACCGGAGAAGTGAAGCCCGTGCGCGGAACGGGGAGGCGGGAAATCGGTCACGGTGCACTGGCCGAGCGCGCCCTTCAGCCGCTGCTCCCCGCCTATGATGAATTCCCGTACACGATCCGCGTTGTCTCTGAAATCCTGGAGTCCAACGGGTCCTCCTCAATGGCATCCGTGTGCGGCGCTTCTCTGGCGCTCATGGACGCAGGTGTACCGCTGCGCGGTGCCTGCGCCGGTGTCGCCATGGGTCTGATCAAGGAAGGGGATCGCGTGGCCGTGCTCACGGACATTCTGGGCATGGAAGACGCGCTGGGCGACATGGACTTCAAAGTGGCCGGCACGCGCCGGGGTGTCACCTCGATCCAGATGGATATCAAGATCGAGGGTCTCACGGTTGAAATCATGCGCGAGGCGCTGGCCCGCGCGCATCGCGGCCGCATGCACATCCTGGATCGCATGGACGCCAGCCTACCCACGCATCGGACTGCACTCTCTCGTTGGGCACCGCGCATCATCACCATGCAGATCAATCCGGAAAAGATCGGCGAAGTCATTGGTCCGAAAGGCAAGACCATCCGCGCCATACAAGATGAAACAGGCGCTCAGATCAACATTGAAGATTCCGGCGTAGTCACCATTGCCAGCATCTCGGGCGAGGGTGGTGAAAAGGCACGTGAGCGGATTGCTGCCATCACGGCGGAGCCAGAAATCGGCCGGACGTATGACGGCGTAGTAAAGTCGACCACTACGTTTGGCGCGTTCGTTGAAATATTGCCCGGCGTGGAAGGCCTCTGTCATATCTCCGAGCTGCAAGACGGTCGCACGGAGAAAACGGAGGATGTGGTGAAGAAAGGCGACCTGGTCCGAGTGAAGCTGCTCTCCATCGATGAGAAGGGCCGCATGCGGCTCTCGCGTAAGGCGGCCGTGGCCGAGACGGCGGCGGGCAACGGCGCGTGAGCGAAGCGTTCGCGCGCGCCGAAGTGGGCGATGGGCTGGTCGTGCTGACGGAAGCCATGCCCGGTGTCCGCTCCGCGGCGCTGGGCGTTTGGGTCAAGACCGGATCGGTGCACGAACAGCCGGAAGACATGGGCGTGAGTCATTTGCTCGAGCACATGGTCTTCAAGGGTACGACGCACCGCTCCGCGCACGAGATTGCCCTGGTGCTGGAGCGTCTGGGCGGCTCGCTGGACGCCTATACCACACGCGAACATACCTGTTATTACGCTCGTGTGCTCGACGAGCATCTCGATCTGGCCGCCGATGTCCTGGCCGATCTGGTGCTGCATCCGGTTCTGCGCGCTACTGACCTGGAACTGGAACGCGAAGTCGTGCTCGAGGAAATCTCCACCGTTGAAGACACGCCCGATGACCTGGTCTTCGATCTGCACTCACGCGCGCTCTGGGGTGAGCACCCATACGGCTTCAGTATCCTGGGCACGCGCACAAGTGTATCGGAGATGAGCGATCAGGTGCTGCGTCAGGCACACGATCGCGGGTACCGTCAGCCCAACCTGATTATTGCCGCAGCCGGCAGTGTGGAACACGATCACTTCGTGGCTCGCGTTCAGGAGTTGTTCCAGGCAGCGCCGCGCGGAGGCCCCCTGCCGCGTGTGGTGCGGCCCACCAACGGCGGCCACGCGGTTCATCATGTCGAGCGCAAGAGCGCGCAAACTCACATTGTCCTCGGCACTCAGGTCTTCGGACACGGCGATCCGCGGCGCTACGCACTGGTCATGTTGTCCAATGCGTTTGGAGGTGGCATGAGCTCGCGCTTGTTCCAGAAGGTTCGCGAAGAGCTCGGCCTGGCGTACAGCGTGTTTTCGCATCAATCGTTTCATGAGCTGGGTGGCGTGACGGGTGTCTACGTCGGAACCCGTCATGAGTGGGCCGACCGTGCCATTGATGTCATCCGTCAGGAGTACAACCGCTTGGCGCGCACCGGCCTGACACCGGCCGAACTGGATGATGCCAAAGGTCAGGTCAAAGGTCAGGTTGTGTTGGCATTGGAATCGAGCAGCAGTCGGCTGCAGCGCCTGGCGGGCACTGCGTTGTACGAAGAGGATTTCCTTTCCATCGAAGAAGTGATGCGGAGAGTAGACGCAGTCACCTTGTCCGATGTGAGCGCTCTGGCCGAGGCGTTTTTTCAGCCGGACCAGCAAGTCGTGGTCAGGCTGGGGCCCAATTGAACCACACCCGTTTTGTGACCTCTGAGAATTCGCTGCTGACCGCTCATGTCCGCGTTGCACGCGCGAAGCGCATGGACATGACGGCCTGAAAGGTACTGGCAATGATCATCGGCGTACCCAGGGAGATCAAGGCAAACGAGAACCGCGTGGCGCTGGTGCCGGGTGGCGCGGAGGCGCTGGTACAAGCAGGGCATACCGTCCTGGTGGAACGTGCCGCCGGTGTGGGCAGTGGTTTTGAAGACGAGGCTTACCAGCGGTTCGGTGCACAGGTCGTGGCGCAATCTGCCGACCTTTGGAAACGTGCCGACATGATCATGAAGGTGAAGGAGCCAACCGCAGCCGAGTGGCCGCACATGCGCAAGGATCAGGTCATCTTCACCTATTTCCATTTCGCAGCTGATGAGGCATTGACGCGTGCAGTCATTGGTTCGGGTGCCATCGCGATTGCCTATGAAACTGTACAGCTGCCAACGGGTGAGCTCCCGCTGCTGACACCCATGAGCGAAGTGGCTGGCCGAATGGCCGTCCAGGAAGGTGCTAAATACCTGGAGAAATATTTTGGTGGACGCGGCATTTTGGTTGGTGGCGTGCCCGGTGTGGAACCGGCCAACGTGCTTGTGATTGGCGGTGGTATTGTCGGTTCGAATGCCGCGCGTATGGCGGCGGGTTTGGGTGCACGCGTCGTGATCCTGGATCTTTCCCTCAATCGGCTGCGCTATCTGGCGGATGTGATGCCCGCCAATGTGGTGGTGCTCTATTCGAATCGTGCCAATTTGCTGGAGCAACTGAGCAAGGCCGACATCGTTGTGGGCGCAGTGCTGCTGCCGGGCGCCAAAGCACCGAAACTCGTGCGGCGCGAGGATCTGAAGCAGATGCAACCCGGTTCCGTGGTCGTTGATGTCGCTGTGGATCAGGGCGGCTGTGTCGAGACCATCAAACCAACCACGCACGAAGATCCGATCTACGTGGTCGAGGGCGTGATCCACTACGGCGTGGCCAACATGCCAGGCGCCGTGCCCCGTACATCTACGCTGGCGCTCACCAATGCGACCTTCCCTTATGCTTTGACTCTGGCCAACAAGAGTTGGAGGGACGCGTGCCGCCAGGATCATGCGCTGGCACTCGGACTCAACGTGGTACGAGGAAAAGTCACGTATCCAGGTGTTGCCGAGGCTTTCGAGCTCACCTACACACCCGTTGAGGAAACCCTTTGACGACGTCGCAGGAAATCGTTCATGTGTCAGTCATGCGGCTCGACAATTACCCGGCGGACTGGCCCTTGCCTGCTTACGCTACCGAAGGCTCGGCCGCGGTCGATCTGCGCAACGCGGGTCCGCCCATCACACTGCCGCCCCTGGGTCGTGCGTTGATTCCCACCGGACTTGCGTTCGCATTGCCGCAGGAAATGGAGGCGCAAATCCGGCCTCGCTCCGGAATGGCTCTCCATCGTGGCATTGGCATCGTCAATACGCCCTGCACCATCGACAGTGACTATCGTGGCGAGATCCGGATTCCTCTGATCAACTTCGATCCTGAACCACAGGAAATCGCGCATGGCGAGCGAATCGCGCAGCTCTTGCTTGCGCGCGTGCTCCGCATCGAGTGGCAGAGTGTGGACAACCTGCCGCCTTCGGGTCGCGGGGTAAGTGGCTTCGGCAGCACCGGCCGATGACTCTGGCCCACCTAAAATTCCGCTGTCCAGGCAGACAATCAGGCAGGGGTCAGATCGCGGGGCCTGCCGCCTTACTCAACCGTAAGAAATTTTTGCCTTGCAGTGTTTGGGAAAGTGCGGTTAAGTTGTGGTTTCTGGCGAACCTATGAATTTCCGTGGCCTGTTTAATTCCGGGCGGATTCTCCCGGTCAATGACATAGCCGTTGACCTCGGCACGGCCAATACGCTCGTCTATGTAAAAGGCGAGGGCATCGTTTTGAACGAGCCTTCGGTGGTGGCGGTCGAGCGTGGCTCCCAGCGCATCAAGGGTATCGGGCTGGAGGCCAAGCGAATGTTGGGCCGGACACCCGAGGGCATCCAGGCTGTGCGCCCCCTCAAGGACGGCGTGATCGCGGATGTGGATATCACCGAGATCATGCTGCGCCATTTTTTGCGTCAAGTCACGAACAAGCGAATCTTCCGCATGAAGCCGCGCGTGATTGTGGGAGTACCTTCCGGGATCACGGAATTGGAGCGGCGTGCGGTGCGCTCCAGCGCTGCCGCTGCAGGGGCCAAAGAAGTCTACATGATTGCCGAGCCCATGGCGGCGGCCATAGGCGTGGGGCTGCCCGTGGATACGCCAACCGGGAACATGGTCATCGACATCGGAGGCGGTACCACAGAGATCGCGGTGATCGCGCTCAATGGCATCGTTTCAGACACGTCCATTCGCGTGGGCGGCGACGAGATCGACAACGCGATCGTTACGTTTTTGCGAAAGAACTACAATTTGCTGATCGGCGAGCCTACTGCAGAGGCGATCAAGATCCAGATAGGCTCGGCGTTCAATAACGGTGATGAGCGCGAGATGGAGGTAAAGGGTCGCGACCTGGTGAGCGGCATCCCGAAGACCGTGCGGGTGCACTCACAAGAAATTCGCGAATGCATCCAGGAACCGATTCAACAGGTGGTCGATGCCGTGCGGCGCGCGCTCGAGATCACACCACCTGAGCTGGCATCGGACATTGTGGATCGCGGGATTGTCATGACCGGCGGCGGCGCCCTGATCCGGGGACTGGATCAGTTGCTGGCGCACGAGACCAACCTGCCCATCCATGTGGACGAGGAGCCGCTGACTTGCGTGGTGCGCGGGGCTGGGCGGGTGCTCGACGATTTCGAGCGATTCCGGAGTGTGCTGGTCACCTAAGTGCTGGACTTTGACGGTTCCCGCAAGTCACGTCGCCGCGAGTTAGCGATCTTTGCCGGGGTACTCCTAGTCGCATTCACGCTTCGGCTTCTCCCGGAGGCCCACCAATCATCCATCCGGGGAGTCATCCGCGGTTCCATTCTTCGCCCGTTCCTGGGCGCTCAGTCGGTGTTGGCCGAACGACGAGCCAGCCGTGTTGATGTGACCGTCTTGCGGGCTCAGCGCGATTCCCTCGTTGCCGTTGTATCCGCACAAGCCACGTTGGCGGAAGAGAATCGCCGCCTGCGTGAAATGCAGGGTCTGAGCACCCGGGGCGGGCGTACTTTCGTACCCGCGGAGGTATTGCGGCTGGGGATCGGCACGGCCGAAAGCACGTTCATGCTGAACGTTGGCGCCCGCGAGGGCGTGCGTGTAAATAGCCCCGTAGTGGCGCCCGAAGGCCTGGTCGGCATCGTTGTCGAAGTATCCGAGCGTTCCGCCCTGGCCATGGACTGGAGTCATCCCGATTTCCGCGCCAGCGCCATGACCGCCGACGGTCAAGCGAATGGAATGGTCCAAGCCCGTAAGGGACGGTTTCGGGAGGAAGACCTCCTGGCGCTGACGGGTGCGCCGTTTCATACCGACATTCAGCCGGGTGCGCCGCTGCTAACCACGGGACGCGGCCAAATCATTCCCCGCGGTATTCCGTTGGGCACAGTGATTGGCATTGAAGAGGCGGATACTGGCTGGCGCAAGAGCTACCTGGTTAAGCCGTCCATTCGTCCCGAAGCCGTTACTCACGTGCTGGTTGGGATCAGTCCGCCGGGAAGCGATCTTTCGCGCGTCTGGCTGGGCACCCTCCCCGACTCCGGAGCGGCCGCAGAGCGCACGCCGCCTACCCAGCGTGATACATCGGCCAGCCCGCCAGGACAGCGCTGAATGGCCACCCGCTCCACACCTGCCTTCTGGGTTTTTTTTGGACTTCTGCTGACCGCCTATTTCCTGCTTCATGTGGGCCTGGGCCTGGGCGCCAGCGTGCCCGACCTTTTGACCGTTGCCCTATTGCTGGGTGTCAGGCGAGTGCGCAGTTCGGTTGCCGCTGCACTGGGGCTGGTGCTTGGCTTGATTCAGGACGCGCTGGCTTTCGGCTCGTTCGGCGCCGACGCGCTCACTCTGACGATTCTCGGATATCTTGGGGCCCGCTCGCGCGATTTGTTCGAGGGTGATAGCCTGCTTTTTGTAGGCGCTTATCTGTTCCTGGGGAAATGGCTGCATGACCTGGGCTACTGGGCCCTCGCCCCAGCCAACAGCCGCTCGGATTTTGTGGCCGAGGTGTTATTGCGCTCGCCACTGGCCGCGCTGTACGCAGCCGGCGCCGGCGTAATGGCGCTCGTGATCTTTCGGGCAGTGACTGGAGAGAAGTAATCGTGAGGGGTATGTAAGGGCATGCTTTCGGTCAAGCGTATCCGCGCAATTTTCGGCGATCCG
>JBOHRF010000265.1:0-7091 GCA_050732575.1 Longimicrobiales bacterium | reverse complement strand
CAGAAAATCGATTTTGCGAGCTTCCAGATGAACCGCCACAACCTGCACACGGACGCGGTCGCCCAGCCGAAACCGCTGGCCGCTGTGCTCACCAACCAGTGCGTACTGTTCTTCGAAGAAACTGTAATAGTCGTCTTCCAACGAGCTGACGTGAACGAGCCCGTCCACGTAATACTCGTCGAGCAGCACAAACACTCCAAACTGCGCCACGCCGCTGATGGTGCCACTGAACTCGGAGCCCAGGTGCTGCTGCATGAACTCGACTTTCTTGAGTTCGATGCTATCGCGTTCGGCCTCCACGGCCACGCGCTCTCGTTCACTGGCAATGCGCGCAATGTCGGGTAACAGGTGAGCCGTGGCTGCGCCGGCAGCCGCACGGTCCACGAACGCACGCACGGCCAGACGATGCGCAACCAGGTCGGGATAACGGCGAATCGGTGATGTGAAATGTGTGTAGTAGCGGGCGGCGAGTCCGAAATGTCCCAGGTTCTCCGCGCTGTACCGGGCTTGTTTCATGGAGCGCAGCACGACTGTGGCCAGCAGCTTCTCCTCGGGCCGCCCTTTAATGGCCTGCAGCAGGCTCTGAATTTCCATGGGGGACGGTGTTTTGCGCGCACTCAATCGATGACCAAACGTCTTCGCGAACTCGCGCAGCTGTTCCAGCCGTGCCTCGTCCGGCGCTTCGTGGATGCGATAGATAAAAGGCATACGTGCCTGCGCCGCACGCCGGGCCACGGTTTCATTGGCCAGCAACATGAAATCTTCTATGAGGCGGTGGCTCTCCAGCCGTTCGATCTTCTTGATGTCGGTGGGCTCGCCGCTCGGGCTCAGCGTAACGCGCGCTTCTGGCAAATCAAAGTCCAGGCTGCCGCGGGCAAAGCGCTGCGTGCGCAGCTTGCCACTGAGCGCATTCAGGTCAGCCAGGGCCTGGTCGGTCTCCGGATCGATGGATTCGCTGCCGTTGAGGACGCGTTGCGCCTGCTCGTAACTGAGTTTATGCCGCGAGCGGATGACGCTGCGCACCAGTTGGTGACGCACCACATTGGCATCGGCATCGAGTTGAACCAGCACAGAAATTGTGAGCCGGTCGCGGTCCGGAAGCAGCGAACACAGGTCGCCGGACAGCGCGTGGGGAAGCATGGGAATGGTGCGGTCTACCAAATAGACGCTGGTGCCGCGGCGAAGGGCCTCAGCATCGAGCGTCGTGCCTTCGCGAACGTAGAAGCTCACATCGGCGATATGAATACCTACATCCCAGGAACCATTCTCCAGGCGCCGAACGGACAACGCGTCATCGTGATCCTTGGCGTCGACCGGATCGATGGTAAAAACCAGGTCGCCGCGCAGGTCGGTGCGACCATCCAGGTCGCTCGTGACAATCCCGCGTTGCTGCAGATCGACCGCCGTTTCCTCCACTTCCGAGGGGAATTCCACGGGCAGCTCGTGTCCGTAGATCACGGCCAGCACATCCACGCCCGGCGCGCCCAGCGTGCCGAGCACGCGTTCGATTTCGCCAGCCGGTCCGCGCTGCCGATCGCCCCAACTGGAAATGCGCACAACTACGACCTGACCGGCGGCGGCACCGCTGTCCTGCCCGGGTGGGACAAACACGCTGCGCACCAGCTTGGGGTCTTCCGGGGTGACGAAGCCGTAATTCTTCTCGGGGTGGTAAACGCCTACGATGGTTTCCCGCGCGCGCTGCAGAATCTTGATGATCGTGCCTTCCCGCCGCTGACCCAGCCGGCTGCGCTCGATGCGGGCCACCACGCGATCACCGTCCAACGCGGATTCGAGTGCTTCAGCCGGAATGAACACATCGCCGCTCTGATCGTCGGGACTCACGAAGCCGGCGCCGCTGCGCACGGTGGACAGGTGTCCGACCACCAGATGCAATTCACGCGGCGCTGCATACCGCTGTCGCTGCACGCGGTAGAGCTGACCGCGCTCTTCCATCTCGTGCAGCAGATCTTTGAATTCTGCGTAGTCGTCGGACCCGATCTCCAACCCGTGAGCCAATTCCTTGGCTTTCAGCGGTCGGCCCGACACGCTGCGTAAATATTCGATGATGCGATCGGGAGAGGTCATTTCCCGAGGGTCAGGCGCACGGTCGTCTTCCATTGAAGGCCTTCGCCAACGGGTTCCAGCGCGCTGCCGATTTTGATGCGCATGTCGCTGCGCGCCAGCGCTTGCAGTCGCGCCGAGATCAGCGCATCGATGGCGCTCACTACGTGGTTTGCAAGGATCAATCCAAGCGTACGTGTGGCTGCACGCAAGGCACCATCGCTTTGATCGATCAGTCGGTTGAACGCGTCCTGTTCCAGATTGCTGTCACCCCAGCTCCAGCAGTAGCCCGCAGGAATGGCGTGAACCGAGTAGTACTCGATCGCGCGATTGTATTCCGGGCTGCCAGGAGGAGCCTCGAAGCCTCGAAGAAACAGCGCTTTGGCGCGTACCCACTGCTGACCGTTGTAGGTTTGCTGGCGGGACTCTGGTTGAATGCCCGAGACGCCCTCATTCATGTCAAAGGCACCGCTCTCATGGAAATCCGCCATGGCCTCGTAGTAAGCAAACGCGGTGTCGCGCCGCACGCCCGGGCAAACGCGGCGCGCAACCTGCCAGGCCAGATCACGGTAGCGACGCTCCAGTGCGCGACCGCGCGACTGCTGGTTGGCGTAAGAGATCCAGGCCCAGGTCTCCAGGGCCAGATAGGGCACCCAGCGCTCTTCACCCAGATAATATTGACCGGCACCCGGAAGCAGGGCGGAGGCCAGGAAGGCGGTGCCAGGACGATCGGAAGGCCCGTGCGGGACCAACCGCAACGGCGCCCCGGCCCGCGAGAGAACGGGTCCTTGCGCGTGCGCCAGGGAAGCGCTTACTGCGGCCCAAACCAGCAGGCTGCAGGTCAGAATGTGATGCCGAAGCTTACCTGAAATGGGGCGCCTTCCGTATCGAGTTCCGAACGCGTGAACAATGTGGCCACATCGATGGTGAACCGCTCGTAACGGATGCCAATGCCCAGGCCGCCGCCGCCCTTGGTCAACGCGTCTCCCGAGCCAGAATACCCCGCGCGCACAAAGATCGTCCGGTCGAATGCAGCCTCAACGCCCAGGCCGACGATGGGTGCCGTAGGGGCGCGGAACCGGTTCACCACGTCGCCCGAGAGCCAGATCGAAATTGTCGAATCCGCGCGAAAATGGTGAGCAATCTCATACGCTGCACCGGCGCGAATTCGAGCCGGAGTCGGGTCGGCCTGTTCGGCATTCTTCTGTTGCAGCGGGAAGCCAAATTGCGTGAGGGACGCACCCAGCTCGAGGTACGGGAAAAACCTGGGCGTGTACTGAGCCCCCAGATCGAGCAGGTGCGTTGTACCCGCCCGTTCGCCGCCACCGCAAGAGCCTGAACAGAATGTGCCTCCGTGGAAAAGTTTGTAACTGACGCCGGCCCGCAGCCCGGTCCCGACCGAAGTGGCATAGGTTGCCAGCAGCTGCTGCTGACGAATGGTCAGGCGACCGGTAACCTCGCCGCCCGGACCCGTCGCGTCCTCCTCACCCTGGTCGATGAGTGCGTACGTCAGACCAAATGCTCCGGCCAGGCCGGCATCGATCAGAATCATGAACGCGTTGTTCTGTCCTTCGAACGTCATTTCGTGATGAACCAGGAATTGGTCGCGTCCTGTGCCCGCAAGGCTCGCGGGATTGTAGAAGAGTCCGTCGGGACTGGGACGCGCCGTGAGCGATTGACCGAGCGAAACTGCGCGAGCCCCAAGCGGGAACAGCAACTCCAGGCAGCACTCTGTGCTGGTCACGCGGCCCGATTGTCCTGCCGCTTCAGCCGTAGGATACGGGCAAAGCACGCCGGCGAGCGATAGACTCAGGAGCCACCATCTCACGCGGCTGAGGCTGAGATGTTGCGGCTGATTACAGCGGCTTGGCCTCATCCACCAGCAGGATTGGAATGTCGTCGCGCACTTCGTAGCGCAGCCGGCATTGGTGGCAGACCAATTCCTCGGGCTCGGACTTGTACTCGAGGTCGCCTTTGCACTTCGGACAGACCAAAATCTCGAGTAAACGCTGATCCAGCATTCATCACCTTTCCGCGTTTAGCGGCCTGTGCTCTCGGGTGGCACGGCGTAACCCAGAAACTTCAGGGTGGCGGACTTGTTGCGCCAACCGGGCAGAGTCTTGACCCACAAGTCGAGGTAGACTTCCGCGCCCACTAGTTTTTCGATTTTCTGTCGGGCACTCCGCCCCAACTCTCGAATTGCCCGGCCGTCTTTGCCCAGAAGGATCGCTTTCTGAGACGCGCGCTCTACGTACACTGTCACACGGATGTAGATCGGAGCGCGTCCTTCCCGGAATTCCTCGACTCGCGTTACCGTCGAGTAGGGCAATTCCTGCTCGTATTGCTCAAAGATTGTCTCCCGAACCAGCTCTTGCACGAAAAACCGTGTGGGCTGGACGGCCAGGTCATCAGCCGGATAAAGGAACGGAGACGGTGGCAGCTGGCCGATCAGTTGATCTTGTAAACCCGCCAGACCGTCACCGGTCAGCGCCGAGCATAACATCGGCTCCAGCCCGAGTGCCGATTCCGCCCACGCTTGCAGGCGCGCAATTCCGCCCGGCGCAGGCAGGTCGATCTTGTTGATGGCGCAGGTCAGATCCTTCCTGCGCAAAGACAGCTGAGGGACCAGGTCCGGAGACGGCACTTCATCCGGCCGACCCGCATCGAGCAGCAGCAGGATGAGATCGGCGTCCTTTATCGCAGCAAGCGCGGTGCGCAACATGGATTCCTGCAGTCTGTATTTCGGAACCAACAGTCCCGGCGTATCGACGAATACCACTTGGGCGCAATCCGTGGTCAGGATTCCCAAGACCTGCTCCCGGGTAGTCTGTGCCCGTGCTGTGACGATGCTCAGCTTTTCCCCAATCAGCGCGTTGAGCAACGCCGATTTGCCCACGTTCGGACGCCCCACCAGGGCCACGTACCCGGCCCTGGGCGATGGCGCAACTGCTGTTCCCTGCTGTTCTTGCATGGCTGAGTGAGAATCTCGCCGGGTAGCACTGATGGCGGAAGAGGCCAGGCGATGAAAAAACGCCGTTTTTAGGTCGGTGAAAGTTGATCAACCACGGGCCCGCGGGGCGTATTGTGCAACCGCGGGCCGTTTGCCGGGCGTCAGGTTCCTCGGAGCTGGCGCAACGCATCGCGCGCTGGCGTGAACTGCGGGAATCGCTGCGTGATCTGCTGATACAAATCGATGGCTACGTCCTTCATGCCTCCGTCCGCCGCGGCCAGCGCCTGCGAATACAGGAACCCAACCTCGGCGGGAAGCGATTCCTGGGTTCGACGCGCCTCCCGAACGGCTGCGGGCAAGGGCGGCAGGCCTCGGATTCCCTGCTCGATTTGGGTTCCCAAATCGTTCAGCATGCTCATGAGCTTGTCTCGCTTCCCGCTCACCCGCCGAGAAAACAGGATCTCGCTCGTTTCCGTGTCCACGATGCGCGCCGTAACCTGCATATCGGGCAGCTCCGAATAGCCGCCCAGTACCATGTAGCGTGCCCCAATCAGCTTGCCGATTCGCGCCGCGGTTTGCGGATCAACCCTGCCGGCCTGCGTTAGCCCCTGTTCGTCCATCAGTTCCTTGATCCGGAGCCGCTCCACGACCCGAATCGATGGGTTTTGCAAGAAGTGATTGAGCAGTAGCTGCTGCAGGCCGATGGCAAGGCGATCCAGCCCTTCCGAGTTGCCGGCCAGTGATCCGCCATACTCGAGCGGAAACACGGCGATACCCGGTCGGTCCTGTTGCTGTGCGCCCGCGTTCGCGCTCGTCAGGGCTACAATGGCTAAACCCAAAACAGACGTTCTTAGTGTTCCGCGCATGGTTCGTCGCTTACCGAGAGTTCATGGTCGCTGAACTGGCAATGGTACACAAAGCACCGTCGCAAAGGAAGCGCCGTACAACCGGCGCTGTACCGCCCCGTGTCCTTGCGACATCACAGAGAACACCGTCGATGGCCATTGCATTTTGCCAGGATGCAGGGATATGGAGATGTTGCTCCGGCAGTATGTTACTCGTAGCGTTGCTCGTTGGATCCGGTGCGGCGGCCGGGAAAGCATAACTCCACAGCGAGTATTTCATGGGGGACCACCCCGACAACCAGGACAACAGCCCCAGTCATGAGGCGGCGGGCGAGTCTTCGCCCACCTCCTCGCTTCAAATCGGTAGCGTGTTGGCGGGTCGCTATCGGATTCTAAGCAGACTGGGCGATGGTGCTATGGGTAGCGTGTACCTGGCTGAGCACCTCAAGATCGGTCGCAAAGACGCCATCAAGGTGTTGCGTGATTCCCTGGCCGGCGATGCCGAGTCGATGGCTCGGTTTGTTCGCGGCGCACGCGGCGTGTCACGCATTCGCCACGAGAACGTCTGCACCATCTATGATTTCAGTGACACTGCTGAGGGCGTTCAGTTCCTGGCCATGGAGTACATCCCGGGTTTGACCCTGCGGGAAGTGCTCACACAACAAGGCACGGTGCCGCTGGAAAGGGCCTTAGGCATCACGGTTCAAGCCGCGGGCGCGCTTCAGGCAGCGCACGATGCCGGCATTGTGCACCGCGACCTGAAGCCGGCCAACATCATGTTGATGACCCGGCGCGACGGATCCGACCTGGTCAAGGTTGTCGACTTTGACATCGCCAAAGCGGAGGATGACACCAGCGAATCCGAAGTCACTCGCTTCGGCTTTGTGGTAGGAACGCCGGAGTACATGAGCCCTGAGCAGCTCACCGGTGAATCGCTGGACGGCCGCAGCGATGTCTACTCGCTCGCCCTGGTCGTGTATCGCATGCTCACCGGGTTATTGCCTTTTCGGGTCGAGAATACGCGCGAGATGCTGGTGAGCCGGCTCACTCAAGATCCGATGACGCTTGCTCAGCTGGCGCCGGGGAGCTCATTCCCGCCGTCACTGCAGATTGCGCTGGACGCCGCTTTGAAGCGCAACCCCAAGGAGCGGACTCCGAGTGCCGCCGCGTTTGCCAAAGCTATGACGGAAGCGCTCTCTGGATTTGCACCGGCCAGCGGTCCGACTCCCGCGCGT
>JBOHRF010000264.1:0-7091 GCA_050732575.1 Longimicrobiales bacterium | reverse complement strand
CCGATAGCTACCGCGAAGGATGCGTCGGTATCCCCCAACATTCTATGATTGATCCACGCGCGCTTGCGGCAAAGTTTTACGACCTCGCCCCCGACCTGCCGAATGACGTCCCGTTCTACCTGGGTCGGCTGCCTTCGTTCGCCTCGCGCGTCCTGGAGCTCGGCTGTGGTACTGGCCGGGTCACGGTTCCGCTCGCCCAACATTGCGCCGTTCTTCATGGCATCGATCACTCCCAGGCCATGCTCGAGATCTGCCGCGCCAAACTCGACGGCGCCGGAATCCGAAACGCGGAGGTCACACGCGGCGACATCTCCAACTTTCACCTCCGATCCACATTTGATTTCGTAATCGCCCCCTATCGCGTTTCCCAGAATCTCGAAACGGACAGCCAGGTGCAGGGCTTGTTTGCGGGCATCCGCCAGCACCTGCGTCCAGGCGGCCGCTGCATCCTGAACACGTTCAGGATCGGGCCGAGTCACGATGAACTCATCGCTCGTTGGTCCACACGAGAGCATGAGATCGACTGGGAGGTATCTGTCTGACGGTGGGCGAGTGGTGTGTTACGCGCGCCGAGCCAGGATCCAGCTTCCGGAGAAGCCTACGGTCACGGAAATGAGCTGGTCGTGGAATTCGAGGCCGAAGTCTGAGGATGCAGGCTGTCCGACAGGTCTTCAGAGGGATCGCATGTCATTGCCGATTGTCATCGCCGTGCTCGTGATCATCGTCAATGTCCTCATGGTTGGGCTCGTCCTTCTGCGCCCTGGCGGAGGGAAAGAGTTTTCCTGGAATGATGTGGTAACAGTAGACCAGCGGCGCAGTTTCTGCCCCTGGATCGTGATGTTCAACCTGGGCTGTGCCTTGCTCATTTTCACATTTGGAGATGTCTTCCACTCGTCACGTGCGGCAATCGTTGTAATCGTGCTTACATGTCGGTCTTCGTTGTTGCGGCTATATGTTTTCTGGTCCTGCGATTCGCGATTTCGTCATTTGGATCATACTGACCCGCCGAGCTGACCGTGATGAGTGACACCTTGCTGTCTGAGCTCTGTTCTGGCCCAACAGCCTCGCGATTTGTTTACGGGGCTCGTCGTTTTCTCTACCGCCGCGCCCAATAGGCGTGTGTGACCGTGCAGATGGTTTGACCGGTGCGCGAAGCCCGCGCAGCTTGGACCGAGGCGCTGGACCGATCTCCATACTCTGGGGGGAAGCATGGATACGCCCGTTTCTGGAATACCACGATTACTGCTCCGGCTCGAAGGACTCGCAGTGTTGGTGGCTGCAGTCATTGGCTACCGCGAACTCGGTGCGTCGTGGTGGCTCTTCGCGCTGCTCCTGCTCCTCCCTGACGTGGCGCTCGGTGCGTACGCCGCCGGGCCTCGTGTCGGGGCGACGGTCTACAACGCATTCCACTCGTACCTCGCGCCCGTACTCGTAGCGGCCGTCGCGTATTTCTCTTCCGTGCCGATCCTTTGGGCCATTTGCCTGATCTGGACCGCGCACATCGGGATGGATCGTGCACTCGGTCTCGGGTTGAAGTTCGCGAGTGCCTTTCGCAACACACATCTTGGCATCGTGGGGCGGGTCGCTCCGACCGCCTGAGGTCCATGGCAACGTGACAATTCGCAAATCTCAGGAGTTATCGCGATGACAGACGCGTGCAGCCATACCGTTGCGATGCCGCGCAGGCGCAGTCCTCGCTGGACCTCGTTCGTAGGCCGTGTTCTCCGCGGCCGGGCCGTACGCGGCCTGGAAGAAGAAGGCAATCCGGTGCACCGCGTTCGCGTCGAGCATAACAAGGACACCTTGCTCGTTCACATCTCGGGCGAAGATGGCCACGGCTGGACCACTGTTGCGATCGACCGAGTTACACGTGAGTGGTCGATTGCCCAACGGCGAAGACAGTTTGGATGCTGCGCAGGCAGCGTAGGCCAAGCTTTATGTGTGACGATCCGCGAGGCATCCACTGAGTGCTTCAATGACGGCTAAGCCGCTACTGATCCGGGTCGCTCCGGTGGTGAGTGTACTGCTCGGGCTCTACGCGGCCAGCGCCCTCTTCTTGTTCTTTACTGCCAGCAATGACGGGTCAGTGGCGACTGGCGACATCCCGCGCAGCTGGGCTCGGACACTTTGCGTCACCTATCCAGCGGGCTTCAGTCTGTTTGGGTTGCTGATTACGCCGAGTCAGGCCTGGTTAGCCACTATTCCCAGCACCACGGTGTGGGCTCTGCTGAGCATTCCGCTCTATTGGTTTTTCTACCGGCGCCCTGGCATGCGCGCTTACTACGACGGCCTGGCCGGGGCAAAAGTTGCGCTCAGCGACGGGCACCAGCGCGCTCAGCAGTGAAGATCGGCGCGCGCTTTAGTTGAATTCGAATGTCGTATGCACAACCTTGGCGTACTTGGTCGGGCCGGCCTGGGCCTGTGCCACTTCCGCGTCGCGCCACTTTCGGACCCGGAATCGAGGAGACTCATTCGGCCTCGAGCCGTCCTTGTACATCTCGCAGCGCCGAGTTGCGCCGGGCGTCTGGGCCAGACCCTCCTTGCGCAGGAAGGCAGTCCATTTGTCGGTGACCTCACGACCGCAAGCTACCAGGTCGGACGCGCACTCCTTTTCGAAGGGGTCCGATATATAGACCGTCTTGTTAGCAGAATCGAAAGCTATGCAAGCTGCGTGATAGGTCTCTGCGCCGAATGGCAGCAGGAGAATGCCGAGTAGCCAAATGTGGCGGAGCACTGTCCCTCCCGGTGAGCGCCAGCCCCAAAATGTATATGCCAGTTGCAACGCGCCAGCCGAGCCACCCAGGCGGCATCGGCGAACAACACGGCTGACGGCCCGTCGAAGGCCCAGCTCGTGCCGTTCCAGTGGTAGATCTGCACGCCTGTGGCGTACACACGCAGGACGAGCTTCGTGTCCGCTGGCGCCTGCAGGATCTGGCAACCTTCCAGATCCGGACCCCGATGCTTGTTGCCCGCGTCCAGCTTTGCTGCGATTGTGCCGACCTGTGTGTCCGCAAGCCGCTCTTCGTTCTGCGCCGGGCCAAGTGCTCCTTCGTCGACACAGCCGGTCAAGAGAGTTGCAGCCGCCACAATGGCAAGCGAAGGTCGCAGCCAGTGTGTTGCCATCATGCTCAGGTCTTGTTCTCCTCGTGTGCAGCGCGCATGCGCCACCGTTGACCCTGCGTGAGCGCGGATTCCCCTGGCACCCGAGTGATGCGGAAATCCTCGATGAGACCGGACACTTGCCGCCCTGCGGAGATGGCGTACCATGTCGCTGCGCGCCGATTGCGGCCTGACCACGAGTTGAGCCGGCAAACCAACGGGCACCGACGCTTGCAAGGGAGTGCATGATGGCAACCATCGAAAAAGCCGTGGGCTACCAGGGCGACAACATGAATCTCCCCGTGCGCGACGTTGAGGCGGCCGTACCTTTTTACGAAAAGGTGCTTGGATTTCGCGTGCTGTCGCGCAGCGGGACGCCGCACATGTCAGCATTGCTTGCGCGCGACCTGGTCCAGATCACCCTCGCGGAAAACGGCGCGGATCCTACGCAGGATGGTTGTGTCTTTCACCTCCAGGACCTGGCAGCGTTGTGCGCGGAATTCAAGGCCAACGGGCTACAGAAGGAGATCTCCGACTTCGACATCGAACAACATGGCGGCGTCGCCTGGAAGGTGTTCTACGTGGTCGCGCCTGACGGGCTTTGTTATTGGTTCGGTGAGCGGCAGGCGGGCTGAGTCCCTACGTGACGATCAACCTCCCCACGCCTCGTATTGCCGCCCCGCAATATGCTCAGGCGCGCAACCGAAACTACAAGTCTGGACCCGGCGTACGGCTTCATAGTATGGGAATCCCATAGGAGAGGCCACGGGAGCTGTTCTATGAAACTGAAGCGCGTAATTGGGTGGGGCGCTGGTGGCATCACACTCGTGTTGCTGGTGAGCGGGCTGGTTGCCTACTGGATGTCAGACAACGACTGCGACGGGCGCAGAAGTACGGCGCCGAGCCATCCGATGAGAGCGGTTGTCTATTGCGATTACGGATCCCCCGAAGTGCTCGCGTTGGAGGCGGTTGAAAAACCTGTTCCCGCGGACAGCCAGGTACTGATCCGAGTGCGGGCGGCAGCGGTGAATCCGCTGGACTGGCACTACATGAGAGGCACGCCCTACATCGGTCGCATTGGCATGGGCCTACGCAAACCGAAGATCACACGTCTGGGCGTTGACTTCGCGGGCGTGGTTGAATCGGTAGGCAGGAGCGTGACGCAGTTCAAGCCGGGGGACGAGGTATTCGGCGGAAGGACCGGCGCCCTCGCCGAGTATGTGCTGGTACGGGAGGGCGGGTCAGTGGTGCTCAAACCGGCCAACCTTTCGTTCGAGCAGGCCGCGGCCGTAGCCGTGGCCGCCGTCACGGCACTGCAGGGCCTTCGAGACAAGGGACAGGTTCAACCCGGGCAGAGAGTACTGATCAATGGTGCATCCGGAGGTGTCGGGACGTTCGCGGTGCAGATTGCCAAGTCCCTGGGCGCCCATGTTACTGGTGTGTGCAGTACCAGGAACGTGGAAATGGTCCGATCCATTGGCGCCGATCAGGTGATCGACTACACGAAAGAGGATTTCACGAAAAGCGCTCAGCGTTACGACGTGATTATCGATAACGTGGGAAACCACTCCTTGTCGGCACTGAGGCGCGTGATAACGCCCAGGGGCAAATACGTCATGGTTGGCGGGCCTTCCGGCCGCTGGATCGATCCACTGCCTCGTGCGGTCAACGCGCTCGTATTGTCCCGGTTCGTGAGCCAGGACATGGGTCTGTTCCTGTCGGACCTCAACAAGAAGGACCTGACCGTTCTGCGTGATCTGATGGAGGCTGGAAATGTGACACCGGTCATCGACCAGCGTTACAAGTTGAGTGAAATTCGGGCGGCCATCCAATACTTGGAAGCGGGACACGCGCGCGGAAAGGTGGTGCTGATAGTAGACTGACAGCGAGACCTGAAACGCGCTGTCCGCTGGCCCGGAATCATGCCGACCCGTACAGTGTTTTGGTTTGACCGCGGCGGCCGCGCATGGCAGCTTACCCGCCGAGATCTCCAACCACGGGGAGCGGCTGTCAGGTGTTGCACGCAACATGCGCATCGCGATTCTTTCTGACATTCACGGCAATCTCATAGCGCTCGACGCAGTGCTGGCCGACGCACACGCACTGGGCGTCGAGCAGTTCTGGATCATCGGCGATTTTTGCGCCATTGGTCCCGAGCCCGCCGCAGTGCTGGATCGCGTGACCACTCTGGATGGTGCGCTCTTCACGCGCGGCAATACGGACCGCTACGTCACTACGGGCGAGCAGCCCCCGCCAGATCTGGCCACCGTGCAGAACGATCCCACATTGGTCGCCACGTACGCAAAGATCGCGGCCTCTTTCGCCTGGACCCGCGGCTTTGTCACGGCCAGTGGCTGGTTCGACTGGCTGCAGCAATGGCCGCTCGAGATTCGACTCACTGCGCCGGGCGGAATCCGTCTCCTGGCCGTGCACGCATCTCCCGGCAACGATGACGGCGAGGGCATTCATCCCGGCCTCAGCAATGCTCAGCTTGGCGAGCTGATCGGAGAACCGGAAGCGGGCGTCGTATTCGTCGGGCACACGCACGAGGCCATGGTGCGGCGCGTCGGTCCCGTGCTGCTCGTCAACCTGGGCAGCGTCAGCAACCCCAGGTATCCGGATCTGCGCGCCAGCTACGTTGCCCTGGAGATGACGAACGCGGGACTCGAGTTCGAGCACCGCCGTGTCACCTATGATCACAGCGCTTTTATGGAACGCGTCCACAGGTCCAGGCACCCGGCCGCTGATTTCATCCTGAGCTTTCAACGCGGCGAGCAGCACCGGCGCCAGGCCCACGCCGATGACACGCCGTTCGTGCTTGGAGAGAAGCTCTACGTGACGCGTGACGCGTAACAGAGGTGCGCGGTCGCGCGCTGGTGGGCAACTGACGCCTTGGACAGTTTCGCGCATTACCGGGAGTGACCTGCCAGCACGAGTCCGCTCTGAAACTGTTACGCGTCACGCGTCACGCGTCACGCATGGCTTCTGACACCATGCTATTGACTGCACAGCAAACCCAACTGGCTGCTCCGGCCTTCATCCACGCATCGGGTGAGGTCTTCGCAGTATTCGGCGAGGACACTCAGGACTCTGGCAATGTGTCGTATGGCGTTGCCGTGGGGGAGCGGCGCGTTTTCGTCAAGACGGCTGGCGCGGACGCGCCTGCTCCCACGCTGCCGCGTGACCATCGCATCGCGCTTCTGCGCAACGCTATCCAACTGAACCGCACGGTCTCGCACAAAGTGCTTCCCATTCTGCGCAACGTAGTGGAGTCTGAAGCAGGCCCGATTCTCGTCTACGACTGGGTGGACGGCGAGCTCCTCGGTTCTCCGGCCTCACAGCGGTCGGATCCACGCTCCACCTTCCTCCGTTTCAGGCGCTTGCCCGTTCCCCACGTTCTTGAGGTCCTCGATGCGATTCTCGACCTTCACCGCGTCTTGACCGCAGCGGGCTGGATCGCCGTGGACTTCTATGACGGCTCCCTGATCTACGACTTCCATTCCCACAATCTTCATGTCGTCGATCTCGATCACTATCACCACGGTCCGTTCGTCAACCGTATGGGCCGTATGTTCGGCTCCACACGATTCATGGCCCCGGAGGAGTTTGAGTTGGGCGCGCAAATCGACGAGTCTACCAACGTCTACGTGCTGGGCCGGACCGTTCTCGAGCTCCTCTCTGACGGCAGTGAACACAAAACATTTCGCGGCCCGCCAGACCTGTTGCGCATTGCGCAACGCGCCTGCCTTCCCGCCCGGCAAGACCGATACAATTCCGTGAACGATTTCTACACAGCCTGGAAGGCAGAACGTGACGCGTGACGCGGCCCTCGTCGCGCGTCAGGCAAGGCCCTTGACACAGCTGCGCGGTGGTTGTATTTAACCGTTACGTTAATTAACCATCTGGTTCAATACAATGGCCGTGGATCGACTGAGTACAACGCTGTCTGCCCTTGCCCACCCGGCTCGGCGCGCGATGTTGGCGCGGCTGGC
>JBOHRF010000263.1:0-7171 GCA_050732575.1 Longimicrobiales bacterium | reverse complement strand
ATGCAGGTGCTGGTGGACACGGCCGAACGGCGCATCACGCACGTGATCGCCATCAACGATGCGGACACACCGCTCGCCGTCGGCCCTGCGACTGTGTCGGATGGTCTCGCGCCGCTGCCCATCGTGAAGGGCCATCTCACCGGCCAGGCCGAGGGCGGCAGTGTGTCCGGTGGCGCGTGGGTGAACGGTGCGGCAGTGGTGCTGGAGCAGGACATCCAGAACGCACCGTCCGTATTGCTGTTGGGTGGTGGTGCTGCGGCAGAGATGCGCCAGCAGAAATGGACAAACGGCTTCGACCCGAATCGGCCGGTGCGGATCGAGCGCGATGCGATCCAGGTGAGCGCGGCAGGCTTCATTCCGCGCGCTCGCTTCGTTCAGGATTTGGGAACGTTCACCGCGCGGGATGACAACTTCCCCGGTACGGTAATCGATGTAGTGGATGAGAGCGTGGAGGTCACGCTCGCGAATTCGCCCGCGCATGATGACAAGTATACGACGCGGGTACAGTTCACGTTGAATCCGGGCGGGTGGCCAGCCGATGTGCCGAATGGGATCGCCCAGTACGTGGGCTACGTGGAGGCCTACTTCGCCATCGAGTTCGATGATGGCGGCGGCTACGTGGAACGCAGTGGTTTTTTCGTGAGTCATGGTGGGCCGGACAGCGTCAATTTCGTATTCCAGCAGTCGCGCCAGCTCGCCGTGTCCGGTATGGGCAGTGGCGACAAGGTGAGAGTCGCGCTTCGGTCGCTATACCTGCAGAACGGGCTCGGCTCCGTCTCCGCGGTAGCGCAGGATGTGAAATACGACACTGCTTCCAGCGCCGCTTCCTACGCGTCGATGACTCCGGACCAGGCAGCGACCGCGGCGGATCGCGTGGAATTCCAGCTGCTCGTGACGACATGAGAACGTACAAGGACGATTCGGGCATGGCGCGCAACGCGCGCGTGCCGGCGCCCTGCTGCGGCCGCAGGATCCCGGCGGATATGCTTATGTTCGCGGGCGATCAGCCGGAGGAGCTGCGGCCCCAGCGTGCACACTATGTGTGCGCCGTTTGCCGGGAGACACTATTCCTGCGCGGCCAGACCACACGCGCGGAATTCTATGGCCGCGCCGGTGCCGCGCCGGTGATTGTCGAGAAGATGCGGAAGCTGGATCAGGAGTTACGTCGTGGCGTGGAGTAATCCTCATGAGGCGGGCGGGCCGCAGCCGCTCTACCACTTCGGCGGCGCCAACATGAGCGCCGGTTACCTCGCGTTCAAATGGGGAACCGGGGCGAACTTCCTCACGCCGGTAGGCCCCACTGATCAGAATGTGGATGGGGTCGGGACGTCCACGGGCAAAGCTGGATACGCAGCTTATGCCGGAGCACTGGTGCAAGTACTGACGCGCCTGCCTGGCAATGGTGGTGGCGCGAACTTCTCCGTGCAGGCCAACCAAGTGTACGCGGTTGCGACAGCCGGTGGTGATGCAGGGAAGGTCGTGGGTAACCAGACTGGGTTGGGGAGCGGGAATGTATTCAAATGTATAGAGACGACGCAGAATTCGGATCCATCCGTGCAGATCGAAGTGCCTGTGTGGTACGTGGTATGGAAGCCGAGGGCGTGACGTGATCACGCGCGCGAGCATCCTGCATTACGTCGACGGATCGACTGTGCCGCTCGTCGGTGGCGATCCTGTGTTTGCCCGCGACTCCTCCGCGGCGTTCGTCGACCAGGCCAATACACTGCGCACGCTCGCGCGATTGGCACCCCGCATTGAGTGGGTGTCGATCGACGGCGTGCTGCGCCCCGCAGTGGTCTGCGAGCCGGCGCGCGTCAACAGAGTGCCTTACTCTCGGGATCTGTCCCAGTGGTCCAATACGAACACGACGCTCACTGCGGGGCAACTCGATGCGCGTGGCACGGAGGCCGCGAGGCTGGCGACTGCGACCTCGAATGGGGGAATGAGGGCCATCACGGTGGCGGTCGTCGGTGACAGCACCAAGGCGATCAGCATGTTACTGCGGAAGGGCTCGGCAGCCGTCACGGATATCGAATTCATCAAGACGAACGGAACGCCGGCCGTGCGCCACCGAGTCCGGGTCACGTGGTCTGTCGCGGGCCTGCCGACGTTGTCGAGCCAGGAGGGATCCGGTACGCTCTTCCCGGTCCGCGGGCTGGTGGGTGGCTGGTGGTTCATCGCGTTTCAGGCTGCGGGTGTGATTGCCGCGGACACGAACGTGCTGAGGCTGTACCCTGCGGGCACGAGCGCATCAGGATCCGTGTATTTCGACGGCGCTCAGGTGGAAGATGGTATATACGCGACCGCAATGATCGACGCGCACGGAGCGGCGGTAGCTCGTGCAGTGGATCAGCTCTATTGGCGCAACCCGTTCGCTGCGCAAGCCGTAGCAATTTACTGGGACGTCGTCGTCGGGAATGTGCGCGAGGCCTCGACCAGGTTGTGGCACATCGGCAAGTCCGATGGATCCAGCCCGTATTTGTTCGCCGGCTTCGACTCGAGCGGGCATGTAGTGACGCAGGTGCACAATGGTACGGCCTCGCAGGCCGCGGCCGTCAATGTCGCCGCAGTGCAGGGTGATCGCCTCGAGGGCGTGTCCATCGTGCATCCGACAGGCGCGCCGCGCACGATCGTGACCCTGAATGGTGGCGCGGCGCAGGAAACAGGCGGGAGCGCACCATCGGGCGGATTGATCAGTAGCTGGAGTGAGCAGCGCTGGTGGGTGGGCAGCCAGGGCGTCAGTGCAGTCGGCCGCTCGTACTTGCGCCGTCTGTGGGCTGTGCAATTCGCCGCTCACGGCAATATGCCGGGCACGGCAGCGCCGGATCTCGTGTTGGCGGAGTCCCGCCTAGTGCCAGGAGTGATGGTGTGATCGAAATTCGAGAGATTTCGCCGGAAGAACTGCCCGCTGCAAGTGAGCAGGACCTCATGAACCTGGGTCTCTTTCGGGATCCGGGTTCAGACCTATTCCTGTGCGTAGGTCCATTCGCAGATGGCCGTGGGCAACACCGGCTCGGTGTCGAGCTGCCTGGCCGCTGCTGCGCTGTGGGATTGGGTCGGGAGCGGGAACGTCGACTGCCCAAGGAAATGCGGGGGCGATTGCAGCGAGCGCGCGTCCGCCGCGCTTCGCTTGGCCGGTTGGCGGGGATCGAGTCATCGCCGGAAGCTGAGCTCGTCAGACTCGACCAGGTTAGCGAGAGCGATCTGGTCGAGAGCATCGAACCGTTCATGCGCCTCGCCGGCGAACGCTGAGACCCCGCCACAGAAGTGGACCGGTCAACGTGTCGGCCGGGCAGGGCGTGGGGATCCGGGGCATCTCGGTCGTGCACTCGACCGTGATCCGGTATAATGCTAGATCGGCCGCTAGCGATCACTGCGCCTGCCCAGACTTCCGTCATGTCGCGGTGATGTGTACACTGTAAGGGCAGGTTTGACAAAAAACGCCGACAGGCCTGGAGCCAGCACCCCCCCGTAATTGGTGCGGCTCCGGGCCTTTTTGTTTCCCTCGCAAGGGCACGAGCGCGTGAAGAGCTGGAAGGACATCCCGATGCTGGGCGCCTTGTGCCGTCGGATCTGATTTGGACGATCCTCGTGTCGGTCGCAGGCAGCTTGATTGTGATGGGCGTTGGCGCCAACCTGCGATTCAGCATGGAGGCTTCGCGCAAGCATGATGCTCTCCGCGTTCTGGTTGAAACGGAGAAGGAACGCCGCATCGAGCTGGAGCGTGAGTACGCTGACTATCGCAGGGAAAGCGGTCAGCGGTTTCAGGAGATGCAGAAGGAAATGCAGGCCCTGAGTCTCGAACTGGCGAGGAAGCGGTGACTACTGCGCAGAGCCGTCTTGTCTGGTTTGCGTCGGCTTCTCAGGTCGTGGGCACACTGCTCATCGGCGGCATGCTCGTCATGCAGACCCGAATGCTTCGCTCGCAGGAGCGCATCGAGCGCGGGCAGATCCAACTAAAGGCCGTAGTCGACTCAGGTGTGGCGGCCGACCGTGAGACGAGCCGTGTGCTGACGCGCGCCGAACGGATGGGTGATTCAGCGCGCAGAGCCAACGCAGCAGTCCGCGACTCGATCGCGCGCGTGCAACGTGATTCAGCGAGGCGGCGATGATCGACGGCGAGAACACCCGCAACCTGCGCCGCCAGATGTCGGCGGCCGAGTTGGCCGAGGCCCAGCGCGCTACGATCCTGGGCGTGTTCTGGCTCGCTGTGGGCGTGCTGCTGATCGCGCTGTCGGCCGTACTGCTGTGGCGCGATCCCACGTTCGACAAATGGAAGCTTGCTCCCATGGGATTGGGCGCAGTCTCCATGGCTGTAGGCTCGCACCTGATCTCGGCGAAACGGCTGAAGGCAGCGATCGCCGACCTCAAAGAGGAAGCGCTCTCGCTCCGGAAGAGGCAATGAGCATGAGCGATCGCGTCCTGCGTTGCCCGACATGCGGGACAGAATTCCCCTGGGGGTCGTGTAGGGACGTGAGTTGTTGCCCTGCGTGCAGTTCGCGCGCCCTGCCGCAGGACTCCGACCAAGACGTGAATCTCACGCTGAATTGGCAGGAATTGCGCTGCCTCGTCCAATGGGCCGACAACTACGTTGTGTCCTGCGCCGAGGAAGCCTATTGGACACGCGCCTGGGAGCGGCTCAAAGCAAAGATCAACCAGTACAAGCCCAACGGAGGCGCGCCGCTCACGTTGCTCGAAGAGTTGGACGATCTCCGGGCCGCGGGCTTCGACGTGAGACTTCACGATCGCAAGAAGAAACCATGAGGCGCTCACTTATTCCGGTCGGAATAGCGATCGCCACGTATCTACGCCCGAGGTAATTCTGACATGGCCACGCTCTACGCCGGTCTGAATAAGCAGGAGCTGCAGGCCGCGATCGCCAGCGCCGACAGCGCGGAGACCCTGGACGAGATTTGGGGACAGCTCGCGCCGCTCGGCTACAGCATGGAGGGGCAGATGCACGCCTCAATCTTGGCGCGCAGGGCCGAACTGGGGGCTGCGCTCTCCGAGGTAGAGACCGCCCTCATCAAACAGGCGGCCGAGCGTGCTGCGCATGGCGCAAGCTTGCCGCCAATCACGGGCAAGAGAGGAGACTGATTCCCCATGGCCTACACTCTGTCCACGGGCGCGCGCGATGATGCTGTCGATCGGCACAGCGTGCAGCTGTACGACAGCGCGATCCTGGAGATCCGCACTGGAGCGCCGCCGGGCCCGAACGCGGCCGCCACTGGAACCCTGCTCGCATCCATCACTCTGCCCGCATCAGCACATGGTGCACCATCGAGCGGATCCGTGGCCCTGGCCGGGACGTGGCAGGACACAGCGGCCGACGGCACCGGCACGGCTGGCCATTTCCGCATGCGGCAATCCGGCGATGGCAATGGCGCGGATGCCACACAGCGGCGCGTCGAGGGCACGATCACCGCGACAGGCGGCGGCGGTGATTTGACACTGGACAACGTCTCGATCGCCGCCGCCCAGCAGGTGACGATCAGCAGCTGGACACTAACTCAACCCGCAAGCTGAGGGTGAGCCCCATGAAACATCTTTGCGTAATCCTTTGTGTTGCTCTCGCTGCGCCGCTCGGTGCGCAGACCATCACGCCGGGCGTGTCGTATCTCCCGTGCGTGACGGCGCCAGCACGTGTGGATTCCGTGAAGTCAACGACGAACCGTGTGTACTTCCGCGCGCTGCACGACGGCAAGACCGGCGTATGCCAGATGACGCCCGCACAGTTTCGCCTCTACTTCGGCGCGGAGCTTGTTGTCGGGCCGCCCCCGGCCACGGTCAGCAGTGTGGTGCTGAGTCCATCGGCCGTGTCGCTGCTGGCTGGCGGAACCCAGCAATTTGCGGCGACGATAACGATGAGTGATGGCAGTGCGCCGACCGTGCAGCCGAGCTGGACCGCGACGGGCGGCAGCATCACGACTGCGGGTCTCTACACGGCGGGTGGTGCAGCAGGTGCATTCCGCGCCGTCGCGAGTGCAGGTGGTCGTGCGGACACGTCAGCCATCACGGTCACGCTACCCCCTGACACCGTAACGCTTCCGCCCCCCGACACCACACCACATCCTGCTGGCGCTGTGTGGTTTTCCGACTGGTCAACGGCCACGGGTAATTCCGACCGTGCCGTGACGGACGGTGGCGTGCTGTCCGGTGGTAGGTGGGTAGGCGGCAAGTACGATTACATCACGTGCTGGCCACCTGACATCTCGCGCGTTGTACCCGGCGCGCCCCTGGGCTGGACACTGACGCCGAACGTGCTGGAGATGACGGACCGCGGCGAGAATGCCTGCGACCTGTTCGAGGTGGACAACGCCATCCCATCAGGCCGCAGCTTCTACATCCGCGCGTACCTCCGCGTCGAACCGGGTGTCAGCATCAACAATCACCCCTTCAAGCTCAACGCTGGTGGTGGCGCGGGCCCCGTGCAAGCCGTGCTCTGGGCCAACGGAAGCAACGCGTCCACGGCTTACCAGCCAAAGATGCAATTCCCCGGTGGCGGCACCCCGCCCAATTACAACACATGGATGGCAGTGCCCGGCGTACCAACGGCCACGTGGCACCGTCACGAGTGGTTCGTCGAGCTGCTGAATGCATCGACACGCACCTACCGGGTGCACCCGCGCATCTACGATATGGCGGGCAACCTCATTCGTGACGCGAACCACTTCCTGATTGGCGACCCATCACAGGACCGGACCACGATGGCCCAGTGGTACGCGGCCGGTGGCTCGGATCGATTCACGGACCTGAACCTGGCGCGTCGCTTCACGCTGGGGATGGAAGGTCCGGGCGGTAACCCGGGCACAGGCCGGCTCTGGTACTACGCGGCGGTGGCCGCGTGTCTCACGACCTGGTGCGGTCCACGCTAGATGGATCTGCTGCAGCCCGCCCGGCTCACGCTGCGACGCAATGACGTGTTCACCTCGCAACGCGTGGCAGTCGACCATCTGGCCGCCACACTCACGGTGCGTATCCGTCGGCCGACCACAGCCAGCCCATTGACCTGGGACGAGTCGAGCAAGCTGCGCGTGACGCTCGTCGTCGAGGTGGACGGTGCGGCTTACCGGGTGACCGGCACAGCATCGGGTGGAATCCGTTCATTGCCGGGCGGCCCGGAACTCGGCGAGTACCGGCTGCGCTACGCGTTGCCCGTGCAGTTGGGTGA
>JBOHRF010000262.1:0-7171 GCA_050732575.1 Longimicrobiales bacterium | reverse complement strand
CAACCTCGCCCATCTGCCGCGCCTGGCGCGCCCGAACGTGCAGGTGCCGAGAAGCGACCCGATCGACAGCCCGAGGTTCGAGGTCGTCTATCAGTTCGACCAGCAAGAGCTGGACTTCGGGATCGCAGACGCCGGCCCAGTAGAACGCTCACTCGAGCTCCCGGACTTCCGGAGAATCGCGCCGAATCGTGAAGTCATCGACGAGTTGTTCGAGGCTGACCCGCCTGCTTCATTGCTGTTTCGTACCACGTTGCAGGGCGGAGATCTGCGCGGAACCATTGGCAATGGGAACTGGCGGTTCACGCATCTCGCTGCCAACGGAAACGGATATGGAGGTCAGTTTGCGGAAGTCGTCACCTGGAGACAGCGCGTTGCAGAGGACACGCTGACCCTGAAACTATCGAAC
Source organism: Longimicrobiales bacterium (assembly GCA_050732575.1). GTDB lineage: Bacteria > Gemmatimonadota > Gemmatimonadetes > Longimicrobiales > RSA9 > JBBDWZ01. Next base: position 6,765 of record JBOHRF010000262.1, on the reverse strand, counting down.
CTCAAAGGGCCGGTGGCCGAGCAATTCATCGACATTGGGCCCACCCAGGCTGAGAAGGCCCAGCAGAAAAGCGACCAGAACTTCACGCCCACCGTCCGGGTCAAGATCGCAAACCTGTGTTCGACGAATCCGCTCGAATGGGATGCGCTTACTACGCACACGGTCGCGACCGAGGACACGGATTTCAGGTGGCTGTACGGTCTGTTCGGTCAGCCTGCACTCGCAAACTTGCCGATTCCGCAGCAGACGACTGACCTGCAGGCGTTCGGCGTGGAAGACTGCTTTGGCGGTGGCATCAACTATCCGCCCCCTGGTCCCTGAACCATCGAGGAAACCATGACTGCGCAATTCGACATTAGAGTTGGACAGGACGCGGTGAGGTTCGAGCGCCAGGTGCGTGTGCGTGGCGCCATGGCCGCTGCGGGCCGTTCCGGGTTGACCCCCCGCAGTAATGGGTCACCAGAATTGAAAAAAGCAAGTTACATCAATGCACAAAACCAGCTGGCCGCAAGAGGTCAGGATCCTGGTGCCATTGCGCTGATCGATATGGGACGCGCGAGCGACCATCCGGACCTCCAGGGTCGCATTGTGGAAAGCAAGTACCTGCCGGACCAGCCATCCAAGGCGGATCATGCAATGCAGGTGGCGGGTGTTATTGCAGCCCACTGTTCTGCGCCCATCCATCACTACAACGTGTGGCGCACGAGCGGGCTGGACCGCAATGCGTATCTGACTGCGTTGACCAGTGTAATCGAATCAGGCGTGCGTGTCCTCAATCTGAGCATTGGATCGCTGGATCGCGATGACGTGGCCGCTGGTCTGATTCGGGATTGCATAAACGCAGGCGTCATCGTTATTGCGGCCATGGGTGACTACGGCGACGATCGGCCGGTCTTTCCGGCCGCCACCGATGGTGTGATCGCGGTGGGCGCGTGCAATCGGCATGGCCGCCCGGTCAGGACTACCAGCAAAGGCGCGCACGCGTTCATCGCGGCTCCCGGAGAAAGCATTGTCACCGTGCAGGGCGAGAATTCGCATCGGAAACAAGACGGCACATCGTTCGCCACGCCTATGATATCGGCTGCGGTCTGGCTGGCGTCACGCAACCTGAACCTCCCGGACAGCGCGGAAGCGCAGGCCGTGATGCGCGACTTGCTCAAGGCGTCCGTAGTCACGCCCGGCGCGCCACATGACCTGCAGATTGGGTGGGGAGCTCTGGACCTCGCTGGATTAGCCAATAACGTGCTTCAGCACGCGTAGGTATTCCAGCCCTGAGGAGCTTTGCAGTGAACAATTGCCTGCCCTGTGCCGAGCTGCTTCGCGGCGCGGGGCAGCGTGTTTTTCAATCCTGAGTCCGATGTCGCGGCGCCGCGCCGTCTGCAGAGCGCGCATGCGGTGGCGAGGTTGCAGCGCGGCCATCTATGTTGTTCGGTCATGGTCCCCGAGCAAGAGCGCGCTGATTCCGTGAGCCGGCTATGCGGTCCGTGGTGGCCGGCCAGCCTGGCAATTCTCGCCGTGATTCCGGCCAGCACAGCAGCACAACGCCCGCCCGTTGTTGAACTTCAAGCCGGAATGGTGATCACATCATCCGTGCGCGTGATGCCGCGCATTTATGAGTTCGGTGCGCCGCAATCGCTCGACTCTGCCGTGATCGTAGTGCGCGGCAGTGACATCACAGTCGATTTTGCGGGCGCCACCCTGCAAGGGTTGGCCGTCAACGCCGATCCGGACCAGGCCACGGGCGTGGCCATACGTGTGGACAGTGGCGCCAACGTGCGCATCCGCAACGCGCGTGTGCGCGGCTACAAGATTGGATTGCTGGCGCGCGGCACGCGCGGCCTTTTCCTCGAGGAGAACGACTTCAGCTACAACTGGAAGCCGCGCCTGTTCAGCCTGATCGAGCACGAGAGCCTGGTCGACTGGCTGTCCCACCATCGCAACGATAATGGCGAGTGGCTGCGTTTTGGCGCCGGTGTGTACCTGACCGATGTGCGCGGCGGTGAAATCCGGGGCAATCGCATCGAGCAGGGTATGGAAGGCCTGATGCTGGTGCGCACGGACAGCCTGCGCATCTGGAACAACACCATCGAGTTCAACTCAGGCGTGGGCATTGGACTGTACCGCTCCAGCCACAACCAGATTCTGCACAATCACGCCAGCTACAACGTGCGCGGCTACAGCCACGGCTTCTATCGGCGCGGCCAGGATTCTGCCGATCTGCTGTTGTACGAGCAGAGCTCGCACAACATCGTGGCCTTCAATTCCATGACCCACGGCGGTGATGGCCTGTTCCTGTGGGCCGGCCAATCGACCATGGACACGGGCCAGGGCGGCGCGAACGACAATCTGTTCTACGCCAATGATTTCAGCTTTGCGCCGACCAACGCCATGGAGGCCACGTTCAGCCGCAACACGTTCATCGGCAACCGTGCGGAAGGTTCGGAATACGGCTTGTGGGCAGGCTACAGTTTCGAGTCAAGGGTGTGGGGCAACGATTTCTCGGGCAATCGAACGGGCATTGCGATCGAGCACGGACAGAACAATGAGATCGTCGGCAATCGCTTTGTGTCAGATTCCGTGGCCATCAATTTGTGGGCGAATGCCATCGAGCCCTCGGACTGGGGCTATCCCAGGAGACGCGATACGCGCAGCCGCGACTATCGAATCAGTGAGAACGTATTCAGCGGTCATCGTGTGGCACTGCGTGTTGCCGATACGCGCAACGCCAGTTTCCAGGGCAACCGCCTGATCAGCGTTGACTCCATGGTGGTCGTGCGCGACAGCACGCGCGTTGTGATGGCGGGTAATGACACAGCCGCGCGGCATCAGCCACGCAATCGGGCAGCAGTTCCGGCCATGCCCGTTGGCGTCAGCTTTCCGTCCGTTACGTTGCCCGCGCCACTGGCGGGTGGGCTGGATCGGAATCGCGGTGGTCTTGCGCTGCGCGATCGGTCGGCCATCATGGTCGATGAATGGGGCCCATACGATTGGCGTTCCCCCAAACTCTGGCCCCTGGGCAGCGATCGAGCGCTGAGCGTGACTCTGCGCGTGCTGGGTCCTCCCGGCCGCTGGCGCGTGGTGGGCCGCCGCGGCGTTGCTCAGCTCTCGCGCACCAGCGGCGTCATGAACGATACCCTGGCCGTCATCCCCACACCCGGCGGTGAGGGTGACTGGGAAGTCACGCTCGAATATCGCGGTGCCGCTACCATCTCACCGCGCGGCGAGCGGTTCACCGCCAACCAGCCTCAGCGATTCTCCTACCGTTGGTTCGAACCACGTATCAGCTGGAAGGTCGATTTCTTCACCTGGACTGATGCGGCGGATCCACGCACCCAGCCGGAAGCATTTGCTGCACTGTTGCGTGCACAGCCCGTTCTGGCGCGGGCAGAGTCGCGGCTCGACTACCTGTGGTACCGCCCGTCCATTGCGGATCTACCACAAGCGCGCGTTGCCGCCCTGGCCACCAGCTACATTCTGCTCGGTCCGGGGGAGTATACGCTGCGCACCATCAGCGATGATGGCGTGCGTGTGTGGGTTGATAACAGGCTGGTCATCGATAACTGGAAGCCGCACGATTCTGCCGTCGACCACGCGCCCATCAGCGGGGGTCGGCACAGCCTGCGCGTCGAGTACTACCAGGTTGATGGTTGGACGGAGCTGCGGCTGGAGATTCTGCGCGGTGTCCTACGCTCGACTGGCTCGCCGGGTCCGCACTAGTGTTGGGTAGCCGAAGTAACGTGCGCACCGAGAGCGGTGATGCGCCCGCAGCGCAAGGCGCGGCGACGCAGGCATAGCAGCGCTATTTCAAGGAGTCCGCAACGCCGCGCTGCGGGATGCAGCGCCGCTCGATTGCCACGGGACTTCGGCTACACAACACCAGGCATGATCAGTTAGCGAGCGCGGCCAGCCGGTCATTCACTACGCGGAAGCGCTGGCGCACATCATCCGCAAATCCACCCAGTCGTGCGTCGATGGACTCGTATCGTTTCTCCAACTTCTCCATTCGTTCTGCCATGTGCCCAACGCGGCGCTCCGCACCATCGACTCGCGCATTCAACGTAGTGACCTGAGCACGCAGATCGATCAACACGGCATCGATGTGATCGAACCGCCCTTCCAGCACCTGGAATCGTTCGAAGATGGAAAGGAACTGCTCTTCTGTGCGCAGCCGGAACGCCGCGAATGTGTCTTCAAGTGCAATGACCCGATGCTCCAGATCAGCAATGCGCAGCTCGAGGGCCCCGACGCGCTGCTCGAGAGCCCCCACGCGCAGCTCGAGAGCCCCGACCCGCTCTTCCAGTCTTGCGATCCGAGCGCCCAGGCGGTCCTCCATTCCCATGAGCAGGGAGGCAATGTGTTCGGCAAAGCCGTCCAGGTAAGTTTTGAGTTCGCGATCCATGCGGCGCAGCGGGTTGGAGAGTTGCTCAAATCTACCTGCCGAACTCGCCACCAACCATAGCCGGCCGGGACAACTGGGGAGGTGGTCAGCGCAGGTTGCTGGTAGCGAGATCGCTCTGGCACAGTCTAAGTTCTTCGGTCCGAAGCACGGCCGAAGATGCGCACTACATTATCGTTTGCACTCCGGATCAGAGGTGCACCATGCGTTCCACAATACTGGCCGCGATTCTGCTGCTTGCCCTGCAAGCCACCACGTCCGCACAGTTGCGCTATCCCACTACACGCAAGAGTGATGTAGTCGATACTTATCACGGCACGCGCGTGGCCGATCCTTATCGCTGGTTGGAAGACACGAACTCACCGGAGACCGCGGCCTGGGTCAAGGCGCAAAACAGTGTCACGTTCGGTTACCTGGCCAAGCTGCCGGAGCGCGCGGCACTGAATCGACGGCTGACCGAGTTGTGGAACTATGAGAAGTTCAACGTGCCGTTCAAGGAGGGCGGCAAGTACTTCTACTTCCGCAACACCGGCTTGCAGAACCAGGATGTGCTCTACACGCAGGATGCGCTGGATGGCCGCGCGCGCACACTGTTGGATCCCAACACACTCTCGAGTGATGGCACGGTGGCGCTGGCCACACTGGGCGTATCACCCGATGGCCGCTACCTGGGTTATGCCACGGCGGCCAGCGGCTCCGACTGGAATGAAGTACGCGTACGCGATGTGGCCAGCGGCAAGGATCTCACCGACCACGTGCGCTGGGTCAAGTTCTCCAGCATCAGCTGGCGCAAGGATGGCAGCGGCTTCTACTACTCGCGCTATCCGCAGCCAGACACCACGCGCAAACTGCTGGATCAGAACAAAGCGCAGGCGCTGTACTTCCATCGGGTAGGCACAACCCAGGCGCAGGATCAGCTGGTCTTTGCGCCGCCCAACCGCGACTGGTTCATTGGCGGTGATGTCACGGAGGATGGCCGGTACCTGCTACTGTACATCAACGAGAGCACGGATCCCACCAATCGGCTCTACTACATCGACCTCACGCGCCCGGCTGCACAGGACAACAATGGCGTGGTCAAGCTGCTCGATGCCTACGATGCGCAGTACACCGTAATCGGGAATACGGGTGGCCTCCTGTACATCCTCACCAACAAGAACGCGCCCAAACGCCGCATCATCGCCATCGACACGCGTAATCCCGCACCTTCCGCATGGCGCGAGCTGGTGCGCGAAGCGCCCGAGGTGATCCAGGAAGCATCGGTCATCGGCGGCCGCCTGGTCGTGCATTACTTGAAGGACGCGCGCAGTGTGGTACGCGTGTTCCAGCTCAATGGCACCGCGCAGGGTGAGGTGGCGCTGCCCGGCATTGGTTCACTGGCCGGTTTCAGCGGCAAGCCGGAGAGCCCCGAGTTGTTCTACGGCTTCACGTCGTTCCTGCAACCTACCAGTGTCTACCGTTACGACCTGAACACGCGTCAAAACCAGGTGCATCGTTCGCCCAAACTCAACTTTGATGCATCACGTTATGAAACGCGCCAGGTGTTCTTCAACTCGAAGGATGGCACACGTGTGCCCATGTTCATTACCGCGCGCAGGGGCGTAAAGTTGGATGGCACGAATCCCACCTGGATTTACGCGTACGGCGGCTTCGACATCTCGATTACACCGTATTTCACGCTGCCCGTACTGGCCTGGCTGGAGCGCGGCGGCATTTACGCCGTGCCCAACCTGCGCGGTGGCGGCGAATACGGCGAGGCCTGGCACAAGGCGGGCACGAAAGAGAAGAAACAGAACGTCTTCGATGACTTCATTGCAGCTGCCGAATACCTGGTACGCGAGAAGTACACGTCACCGGGCAAGCTGGTCATGGAGGGCGGCTCTAATGGTGGATTGCTGGTGGGTGCAACCATGGCGCAACGGCCGGACCTCTACGCAGTAGCCATTCCGCATGTCGGCGTCATGGACATGCTGCGCTTCCACAAGTTCACCATTGGCTGGGCCTGGACCAGTGACTACGGCTCTTCAGACAATGCGGCCGACTTCAAGTATCTGCGCGCGTATTCGCCCCTGCACAACCTGAAGCCGCGCACTTGTTATCCGGCTACCATGGTCACCACGGCGGATCATGACGACCGCGTGGTCCCCGGACACTCGTTCAAGTTTGCGGCTACGCTGCAAGCGGCCCATTCGTGTGAACGGCCTGCGCTTATTCGCATTGAAACCAAGGCGGGCCACGGCGCCGGCAAGCCGACCAGCAAACAAATCGAGGAAGCGGCGGACGTGTTGGCTTTCGCGCTGGCTAATCTTCGGTGACTGAGCAGGGATCCCGAACCTAATCCTAATCCTCAGCACTCTCCTTCTCCCTCG
>JBOHRF010000261.1:0-7207 GCA_050732575.1 Longimicrobiales bacterium | reverse complement strand
CTTGCGAATACCCGATGGCGCCGGGCGAGTGACCGCGCTGGCCAGCTCGTGCGCTATCTGCACGCTCCAGGAGTTGGCCGGGCGCGCCTTGGAGGAAGACATCAGCAACGCGGGCGTGAGCACACAGCAGGCAGCCGCGACGAAGCCCATGCGCATCACGCTCGAGCCAGCGCGATCGGGCAAAAGAGCCTGGAACAGCCTGCCACGGAATGCCGACATCAATGACTCATGGCGTAGATGATCGTGTTCGCCCCCAATTGTGCTGCGTACGTCGAATGGGTGAGCGGATAACAGGCCAGCTCCATCCATTCCCACGCATCACCCAGATCGGAGTTCCAGCTGATCAGGACCAGCATGCGTCCCTTGTCATCGAAGATGGCCTTCACATACGGAACGTAGCCGTCCTGTTCCCAGTAGGGTCCTCCCGAGCAACCTCGGCCGTGGTACGGCACCTGGAGGATCTCCTTGATATCGTAGTAGATGTGAAACAATGGGTGCGTCAACGGCAAATCCACGATGGCGTACTCGGGCAGCACGCGCGTGATGTTCTCTGCGAAGTTCATCCATTCATAGGTGCCCCAGAAGTCATCGACAATGAGGAACCCGCCGGCCTTCAGGTAATCGCGTAGACCGCGCACCTCCGAGTCGGTCAGGTCCATGCGCCCGACTTCTACGGCGTACAGGAAGGGAAACCTGCGCAGCTCCGGATCGTCCAGACGCATGGCGTGATCTGAGCCAAACGTGTCCAGCTCGCGAATGAGCCGCTGCAACACGGCTACGAACTGCTGATCGCCCTTCGGATAGTCAGTGGCCCACGAGCGGCCGAACCCACCGAACCCGCCGCTCGAATACATGGCGCGCGTGAAATAGAACTCGTGCTTACGAGTTCCGAACGAGGCGAGTGCAGCAGCGAGTTTGGCTCGCTCGTGCGGCAACGCGAGACGCCAGGCACCCCCGGCCGATCGCGCCTCAGGCGAGGACTCGGTGGAAGAGACAGCACCGAGTACCACTGCCGTTGCGAGAGCCGCGAGCGTTACCTCGAGAACGCCGAATCGCCGCACTTTGCACTCCGAACGCAGAGCGGCCCGGCCACTGCTGCTCCGGGCCGCCCAGTGAGGGCCATGCTCTGGAATTTCCGCCAGTTACTCAAGGATGCAAGGGCGGGTTCCAGCGTTAGCGCTAGCCTGGGACGGGCTTCGACACGCGCGGGACAGGCGGACGGTTTTGGCGGACGTTGCAGTGGGGCTGGCAGGAATACGGTTAGTCGGACGTTTTGCGCTGGGTGGAGAAGTGTCGGGCGTGTCGGGCGTGTCGGGCGTGTCGGGCGTGTCGGGAACTGCGACCATTCATGCCCGTCAACACTGCCGCCCCGTTACGCCCGATACGCCCGATACGCCCGCCACTTCCTTTGACAATTAAGGATCTTCTGGCCCGCGCGGCATCCGCACTACCTTGGGGGGCCGGCCCGACGAAAACCAGATGCCGATGAAGATGCGGCTGTGGTTCAGCGGCTCGATGCCGCGGGCGCATTCTGGTGGCCAAGAACACGCTGGGCGTGCTGGCGCAGGGCGATCGCAGGTTCGGCGCCATGACCCGGAACCCGTGGCGGGAGGAGCAGGGATCGAGCGGCTCTTCGGCCGGGCCGGGTGCTGTGCCCTTCTATTGGGATGCGAATCGTCCGCTGACTACCATTCGCGTGGGCTACTTCAAAGCCGCGTTTGATCAAACCGAACGAGTGACGCGTAACCTCGGAGAGCAGCTGTGCTGGAGAAGACTATCTCATTGACGCGATCAGCGCGGGCATCGGGAGCGGGCATCGGGAGCGGGAGCGGGCATCGGGAGCGGGAGCGGGCATCGGGAGCGGGAGCGGGCGGGACCCGCGCCCGCCTGCTCCTGCTCCCGCTGCCCGCTGCCGGCTCCTGAATCCGCATGCCGCAATGTCCTAACTGCGCCTCGCCGGCCGCGGGCAAGTTCTGCCCGAGTTGCGGGCAACGGCAGGACCTGGTGCGCACGTCTCTGGCGCGCGTTGTCCGCGACCTGCTGGAAGACCAGTTCAGTCTGAACGGCACGCTGCCGCGCACGCTGGGTGCGCTGTTGTTCCGGCCAGGCCGGCTCACGCGCGAATACATGTCGTTGCGGGTGGCGCGCTACATCCCGCCTGTGCGGTTGTACCTGGTTGCCAGCGTGGCGTTTTTCCTGTTGCTGTCCATCCGATCGAGCCTGGAGGACGCACGGTCGGTGACGGATCCGGCGGCGGATTCGGCCATGGCGGCCGCGATCGACAGCTTGCGTGCTCAGCAGCTGGCGCAATTGGAGGAGAAAGGTTCTGCGGAAGCGCCCGCGTCCAAACGCTTCATTGGCGTGCGGTTGACGCGCGACGCGAACTGGACAAACTGGCCCGATGCGCTGGAAATCGAGCTGGGCAGCCAGTTCCTGAATCGGGTGGTGCGCGATCGCCTGAACGCACTGGGCCGCGTACCACCCAGCGAGGCGATGCGCACAATACGGAAGTCGTTCTTTCAGCAGGTGCCCAAAGTGATGTTTCTGATCCTGCCGTTTTATGCTCTGCTGCTCAAGCTGCTCTATGTCCGGCGCAAACGATATTACGTGGAGCACTTCATTTTCGCGCTGCACGTGCATGCACTCACGTTTGCCTTGTTCTTTTTGATGGTGTTGCTGCGCGATGTGCCGGTCCTGGCCGTTGCGCTGCTGAGCTGGCTCCCAATTTATACGCTGATAGCCATGAAACGCGTATACGAGCAGAGCTGGCTCAAGACGGGCGTCAAGTGGTTTGCGCTGGGTAACCTTTACATTTTTGTGGTTGCGATTGGTGCGCTGTCAGTCTTCCTCTCGGCCATCTTCTCTATTTAGCCAGAACACGGGCCACGTCTTCACACTTGGCGGCCATGATGAAGTCGTTTTTGTGCAGGCCCCCAATTTTGTGCGTCCACCACTTCACGTTGACTCGACCCCACTCGGTCAATATGGCCGGGTGATGCCCGTGTTCTTCGGCCAGTTCGCCCACCTGGTTGGTAAATGCGATGGCCTGGTTCCAGTTCTTGAAGGAGTAGGTCTTGCTGAGCTTGTTGATGTTGTCCTCCCGGACCACCTGCCAGCCGGGTGCCTGCTTGAGATAGTCATTCGCTTCCTCGGGCGTGGTCTGGGGTGAGTCCGCGCGGCACGCCTCGCATTTCTGCTGCGCCAGTTTGGTCATGGTGCCTCCATTGGACAACCGGGCATGGAATCCGGCCACTGTTTTCATGAATCGGGTGCATGACTCTTTGGAACACCGAGAACTTACAGCTTTCGGGTGGCGTTTCGCACCGTGTTCTGGCGCGACGGTTGCCGCAGATCATTGTGCAACGCATTCTCTTGCCATGAAAACGATAGAACGTAGTGGTAGCGTGGCGCTGACGGGCGCCGAGTTTCGCGCGGTCGGCCATGAATTGGTGGATCGCATTGCCGACCTGATCGATGGCATAGCAGCACGACCGGTGGCGCGGTGGCTGGCGCCGCGAGAGCTTCGAGCATTGCTGCCTACGGGTGGCATGCCTGAGGTTGGCATGGACTTGCAGGCGTTGTTCGCGGAGACGCTGCCCCGGCTGATCGACACGTCGACCTTGAACGCGCATCCACGCTTCTTTGGCTACATCTCGGGCTGTCCGGCACCGGCCGGCATCCTGGCGGACCTGGTGGCGAGTGCGGTCAATCCCAACTGCGGCTCGTCGATCCTGTCACCGCTGGCCACGGAGATCGAGCGGCAGACCGTGAGCTGGCTGGCCGAGCTGCTCGCCTTCCCCGCGCAGTGCGGCGGCATCCTGGTGAGCGGTGGCAACATGGCCAACATGGTGTGCTTCATGGCCGCGCGCGCCGCGCACTCGCCGGAAGCGCGCACGGGTGGACTGCGCAGTCTGCCGGCACCACTGATCGCCTACGCTTCGGCGGAAACACACACCTGGATCAACAAGGCTGCCGATCTGTGCGGCCTGGGCGCGGAGTCCGTGCGTCACGTTCCGCTCGATGGACAGTATCGCATGCGCGCGTATGCACTGCGCGATGCCATTCGAGAAGACCTGGCCCGTGGACTCCGGCCGTTCATCGTCATCGCAACGGCTGGCAGTGTCAGCACGGGCGCCATCGATCCTATCGAAGAGATCGCCGAGATCTGCCGCGAACACGGCATCTGGCTGCACATCGATGGCGCGTATGGCGCACCTGCGGCCATGTTGCCCGATGCAGATCCGGACCTCAAGGCGATTCGCCTGGCCGACTCGATTGCCATCGATCCGCACAAGTGGCTGTACGCGCCTATGGAGGCAGGCGCCGCGCTGGTGCGTGACCCGGAAGCGCTGCGCAACGCATTCGCCTATCGCCCATCGTATTACAAGTTCGAGGGCACGGCCGAAGATCCACGCACCAATTACTACGAGCACGGACCACAGAACTCGCGCGGTTTCCGCGCGTTCAAGGTCTGGATTGCGCTGCGTCACCTGGGCCGCCGCAACTATGAGCGGCTGATCGGCGAGGACATCCAGCTGGCCCGGCTGATGTTTGAGACCGCCCAGGCACATCCCGAGCTGGAAGCACTCACGCACCACCTGAGCATCACGACCTTCCGTTATGTGCCAGCGGAATTGCGCGAAAACCGGGGCCTGCCAGAAGTCGCGAGTTATCTCAACGAGCTCAATACGGCTATCGTCGGTGAGATGCAGTCTGGTGGTGAGGTCTTCCTGTCGAACGCCGTGCTGGATGACAGATACGCGCTGCGCGCCTGCATCGTGAATTTCCGAACGACGCAGGCCGATGCCCTGGCAACGGTAGAAATCGCCGTGCGCGCTGGACGCGAACTGGATGCGCGGCTCCGACCGGCTGCCGTAACGGCGTGACGCGTAAACTCGGCACGTAATAGCGCGCCTGTGAAGGTTATGGCATGGGCGTACGTGTTGGGCCGCCGCGCCGCAGTTAGGACACTCTGACATAAGTATTCAGGAGCGGGCATCGGGAGCGGGCATCGGGAGCAGGAGCAGGCGGGAGCGGGAAAGCCGTACGATCCCGCCCGCCCCCGCTCCCGATGGCCGCTCCCGATGCCCGAGATGATCGCGTCACATAGCTGGACTGCGGCGAATTCCCATCAGAGCTGCTCGCCGAGTTACGCGGCACTCGTCACTCGTCACTTCCGCCGCACGGCCAGCCCATGCGGATCTGCCCGCTCGACATTCCCGCCATCGCGATTCGTGATCGCATGAATCGCGATGAGCCGGCCGTTGCGACGGTTCCTGTCTACAGCCGGATGCCCACGGACACGTTTGCGCTGAATTTTCAGGAAATGATGAGCGATTTGCCGAACCGATACCCGAATCTCCCTGCGCGCATCAACGTCTTTAGCCTGGTCGAGCATGGGACACCCCACTGGAAAGACCCGGCAACTGCGGCCGCGCTCAAGCTCCGCGTCAAAGAACTGCTCGGTGATCGGCCGCACTGCGGCGAATCCCAGGACGCCTCATGCGGGTAGGAACGAGGGGTGGCCTTGTAGGGCCACCCGGGCGCGACTATCGTCTAGGTCAGCCGGGCTAAGTGCAATTCCTGCAATTTGGAGCAAGTTTTTTCATGCGGCCGACCGACGTCGGAAATCCTGCCTACTACCATCAGGTCGTGGATTGCCAGTGGGCCTGTCCGGCCCATACCAACGTGCCGGAGTACATCCGGATGATTGCGCAGGGCAGGTTCACGGATGCCTATCTGCTGAACCGGGAATCGAACGTGTTCCCGGGCATCCTGGGGCGCACGTGCGACCGGCCCTGTGAACCCGCCTGTCGGCGCGGACGTGTGGATGGCAAGCCGGTAGCGATTTGCCGACTCAAGCGCGTGGCTGCCGATCATCGCGATGAGGTGCGCCACCTGCTGCCCACGGCGCCGGCGCTCAAGAACGGCAAGCGCGTGGCGCTCATCGGTGCGGGACCCTCATCGCTCACCGTAGCGAATGATCTCATGCCGCGGGGTTATGAGGTCACGATTTTCGAGAAGCTGGACAAGCCGGGCGGCCTCATGCGCATCAACATCCCTTCGTTTCGCTTGCCGGGCGCAGTGCTCGATGAGGAAATCGGCTACATCCTCGACATGGGTGTGGACATCCGGTACAACTCGCCTATCACGAGCATGAAGGCGCTGCTCGCCGACGGTTACGATGCCGTGTTTGTGGGCAGTGGCGCACCCAAAGGCAAGAACCTGGATATTCCCGGCCGCTACGACACCGACCAAATCTTCATTGGCATCGAGTGGCTCGAGTCCGTCCATTTCGGTCACATCGATTCCATTGGCACGCGCGTTTTGATTATCGGCGTGGGCAACACGGCCATGGACTGCTGTCGCACGGCCAAGCGATTGGGCGGCACCGATGTCAAGGTGATGGCCCGGCGCGGACGCACGCACTTCAAAGCCTCGCCCTGGGAACTGGAAGACGCCGAAGAAGAAGGCGTGGACATTGTAGAGAATCACGCGCCCAAACGATTCGTCCTGGAAAACGGCAAGCTGGTGGGCATGGAGTTCGAACGGCTGGAGTGGACGGAGGGAGCGAATGGCCGCGCCAAATCACGCGTCCTCGATTCCGTCGTTCTGCCCTGTGATGCCGTGATCCTGGCCATCGGTCAGGAGAATGCGTTCCCCTGGATCGAGCGCGACATAGGCATCGAGTTCGGCGAGTGGGACATGCCCATCGTGGACGAGAAGACGTTCCAGAGCTCGCGCGCTGGCGTGTTCTTTGGTGGTGATGCCGCCTGGGGCCCCGAAAACATCATCTGGGCCGTGGAGCACGGACACCAGGCCGCCATTTCCATCCACAGCCATTGCCAGGGTACAGCACTCACGGATCGGCCGCCCTGGGGCATGAACCTGACGTCGCAGAAGATGGGGATTCACGAGTGGAGCTACAGCAACGCCTATAGCGGCGCACAGCGCGTGAAGATGACGCACGTGGAGCTGGCCGAGCGGTTCAAGAAGCTCAATGTGGAAGTCGAAATGGGCTTCGATGCCGAGCAGACCGCCGTGGAAGTTCAGCGCTGCCTCAACTGCGACGTGCAGACCCATTTCACCGATGCGCTCTGCATCGAGTGTGATGCGTGTATCGATATCTGCCCGGTCGATTGCCTGACCATCACCTACGCCGGGAACGGAGGGGGCGACGGCGAGGGCGAGGAACGGATGGGCGCGA
>JBOHRF010000260.1:0-7213 GCA_050732575.1 Longimicrobiales bacterium | reverse complement strand
ACAGCACATCGTGCACGAGTGTGCTTTTGCCCGAGCCGCTCACGCCCGTGACCACGGTGAGCGACCCCAGCGGCAGCTCGAGATTGACGTCCTGCAAATTGTGCAACGTGGCGCCGGTCAGTTTGATGCGCGGCACCATGGTGCGCACCAGCCGAGGTTTAGCGGCCGCGCGATCCAGGTGATTGAGATGACGGGCAGTGGCGGTGTCAGAAGCCAGCAGCTGCTGAACGTTGCCCTGAAACACGATGCGACCCCCTTTTTCGCCGCTGCCCGGCCCCAACTCGACCAGGTGATCGGCGGCCCGGATGGCAGCCTCATCGTGCTCGACCAACAGCACGGAATTGCCGCCATCACGCAGGCGGCGCAGCAGCGTCAGGAGTCGATCCGTGTCTCTGGGATGAAGTCCAATGGTCGGCTCATCGAGCACGTACAGGGTGTCCACCAGACTCGAGCCCAGTGAGTTGGCCAGCGCAATGCGTTGCGCCTCGCCACCCGAGAGCGTGCGCGTCTGCCGATTCAGGGTCAGGTAGCCGAGCCCGACATCAACGAGGAAGCGCAGCCGAACCCGCAACTCGCGCAGGATCGGCTCGGCAATGGCGTGCTCCTGGGGCGTGAGGACCTGCTCATCGTGGCGGGCCAGGCGCTCGATGCGGGCGGCCAGTGCGTCGATGGGCAGCTCACTTGCCTGCGCGATGGTCATCGCATCTACACGCACATAGAGCGCCTCAGGGCGCAACTTGGCACCGTGGCAGTCAGTGCAGGTCAGTGCGCTCTGGTAGCGGCGCAGAAACACGCGAATGTACTGCTTGTAGCGTTTCTCTTCGCGAGCGCGCAGGAACGGAATTACGCCGGCCAGGGCGCGTGCCCCGTAAACCACGGTGTCGCGGAATTTCTGAGGCAGCTCGCGCCAGGGCGCATTGAGCGGCACACCTTGTTTCTTGGCAAAGGCCAGCAGTCGGCTTCGGTAACGTGCGTAGCGCGGCTTTTCCCATGGGTCGACGGCCCCCGCTTTCAGCGAACGGCCCTCATTGGGCACGATCAGGCGAGGGTCATACTCGAGCGTGGCGCCAAAGCCGGTGCACTTGGGGCACGAGCCGTATGGATTGTTGAACGAAAACAGTCTTGGAGTCGGCTCCAGAAAACGTACATCGGGATGTTCGGGGCAGTGAAAGCGGTCGCTGAAGCGCGTGCGCTCATACGTCGATGCATTGATCGTCAGGACATTGCCCTCACCTTCGGCAAACGCGGTGGTGAACGAGTCGGCCAGCCGTTCCTTAATGCCAGGTTCCACGACCAGACGATCGACCACGACCAACAATTCTTCCGCGCCGGCCAGGTCGATGCCCAGCGATTCGGCGCGTTCAGCCGTCGGGTCGTCCAGGTCAATGGTGCGTTCACCCACAAGTACGCGCATGAAGCCAAGTGCCTTGAGGTTTTCGACCACGCGCGCGTGGGACAAGCGGGCACTGCGCGGCAGCGGAAAGGCGATCAACAAGCGCGTGTCGGCGGGCAACGCGAGTACCGCATCGGTTGCTGATTGCACGGTGTCCGGTCGCACGCGGCGGTCGCAACGCGGGCAATGGGTGCGGCCGGCGCGTGCCCAAAGCAAGCGCAAGTAGTCGTGGACCTCTGTGGCCGTACCGACGGTAGAACGACTGGTCTTGGTCGGGTTCTTCTGCTCGATCGCGACTGCGGGGCTGATGCCTTCCACGGCATCGACCGCGGGTTTTTCCATGCGTTCCAGAAACTGCTTGGCATACGTGGACAGCGATTCCACGTAGCGGCGTTGTCCTTCTGCATACAACGTGTCAAAGGCAAGCGACGATTTGCCGGAGCCGCTCGGTCCCGTCAACACGACCAGTGCGCGGCGTGGCAACTCGAGATCGATGCCTTTCAGGTTATGCTGGCGAGCGTTGCGGATACTGATGCGGTCTTTCACAAAGCTCTCGTGCTGCGTGGTTCGAGCGCTGCAACCTTTTACCCAATCGTGGCGTCAAAGATCAGTGATGACGGTCGGAATCGCGACCGCTACATACAGAGGTCTCAGAGGCTACAACAGGCACATTCTACGAACCTGCGGACGGCGGCGAAACCGGGGCACGATCCGATCCGTAGGGACAGATGAGGGGCGCAGAAAATGGCGCCTCTTGACCAATAGATCCAACCCGCCACCAACCCCCTCCACTTGCGCATGTACGGCCGGGAGGAACCGGAATCCCCTCTCGGCCGTACGTATTTCAGGGCGTAACGAACTCTTCCAGTGCAGCCATCAGGATATCGATCTCACGGCTGGTGTTGTAGTAGTGTGGTGACACGCGCAAGGCCGTGGCCGCGCGTTTGTCATCCATGTCGAGCACGGCAAATTCGCGCAGCACGGCGCTGGTGTTGATGGCTTCCTCGCGCAAGCGCGCCACAATCGCGCGGGCATCGTGGCCGGCAAACTCGGCGGTGACGATGGCGCACAGGTTCTGCCCGCGGTCCAGAATGCGTACTCCCGGCATGGCCTGCAGTTTATTTCGTGCGTACGCGGCCAGCTCGAGCACGCGGGACTGAATGAGGGTTGGGCCAATGCCGAGTGCGTAGCGTGCCGCCTGTCCCAGTCCCAGCACGAGAGCGTACGAGAACTCCCAGTTCTCGAAGCGGCGCGCCGATGGTTGGAGCGCAAAACGGTCGGCCTCGATCCAGTCGGCGCCCCGCATGTCGACCAGCAGTGGATAGCGATTCTGCTCCAGCATACGCGGCGAAACATACAGGAAGCCGGTGCCACGCGGTGCGCGCAGAAACTTGCGCCCGGTGACGGCCAGAAAGTCACACTGGATTGTGCGCACGTCAGTGCAGAGCTGGCCGACCGCCTGACAGCCATCGACCAGGAAGGGCACATCGTGCGCCGCGCACAGCTCGCCGATCGCTTCCACCGGTTGCACCAGACCGGAGTTAGTGGGCACCCAACTCACGGCCACCAACCTGGGGCGCAAGGTCATCATGAGCGTGCGCAGGGAATCGGGATCGACGCCACCCTCGGGCAGGTCGGCCGCCCGTTCCACGCGCAACCCGCGCCGCTGTGCCAACGAGCGATACATGAGCTGGTTGCTGATGTAGTCGTTGCGCGTGGTAAGCAGCACATCGCCTGCGGAAAAGTCGAAAGCCGAAAGGGCCTGGGCAAAGGCGGCCGTTGCATTTTCGATCAGCGCAATCTGACTGGCCTGCGCATTGATGAGTGCGGCTACCCGCTCGTAGGTCTGGGCAATGTCGGGCGCGGCCGCGTCGGCGGCCTCGTATCCGCCGGTCATGGCTTCGAGTTTCAGATGATCTTGCACGGCTTCCAGCACGGGCCGTGGCATGAGTGACGCACCCGCATTGTTGAGGTGCACACGTCCCGCTTCGGCGGCCGGTGTGTCGGCTCGCCACTGTCGGAGCTGGGTCTCGCTGATTGCTGGCGGCGCTTGCATACGACCTTCATTATTGCCGACCGGCACGTTCCGGGCAAAACTGCCGGGCTCCAGACGGGAGGTTGTGTTGTGACAGGCAGTTTCGAGAGCGAGCCGTTCCAAGCAGCATGGTGGCTGCCCTCACCGCACGGCCAGACCGTGGCCGGCCGGCTGCTGCGGCGACCGCGAGCACCGGTGTTCGAGAGAATCCGACTGGACACGCCGGATGGCGACTTCCTGGATCTGGATGTGCCGCAGCAGCCGACCGGGCAGGCGCCCCTGGTAGTGTTGTTCCACGGATTGGAAGGTTCAGCGCGCCGCGGTTATGCCATCAACACGTACAACGAGCTGCGCGCGCGCGGCATGGGCGCAATGGGCGTGAACTTTCGTTCGTGCAGTGGCGAGTTGAATCGCACCGCCCGTTTTTACCACTCGGGTGAAACCGGCGACTTGCGTCTCGTGTTCGATTACCTGGTCGCGCGCTATCCCGGCCGACCGTTGGGCGCGGTTGGGTTTTCACTGGGTGGCAATGCACTGCTCAAATATCTCGGTGAGGAGGGCCATTCAGCGCGCGTGGACTGTGCGGTGGCCGTGTCGGTGCCGTACGATTTGTTGGCCGGCGCGCGCTTGTTGGAAGCATCGCCCATGGGCCGGTTTTACAGCCGCGTATTCATCAAGTCACTGATTCTCAAGGCAGAAGCAAAAGTCAGCTTGCTGGCCGACCAGTGTGACCTGGAACGAGTGCGCCGTGCGCGCACGTTCTACCAATTCGATGATGCTGCCACCGCGCCACTGCACGGGTTTGCCAGTGCGGACGACTATTACGCGCGCTCCAGCTCGGGACCGTTCGTAGAGAGAATTCGGCGGCCTACTCTATTGCTGCATGCAAAAGACGATCCGTTCGTGCCCGTTGCAGCAATTCCGCGCCAGGCGTGTGCGCGCAATCCCTGTGTCCATCCGGTCATCACGCGGCAGGGTGGCCATGTTGGGTTCATCGGCGGCCCGCCCTGGGCGCCTCGCTTTTGGGCGGAGCGTCAGGTTGCCCGTTTTTTTCAGCACTGCTTTGGACTCAAAGAAGGCCTTTGACCCAGCCGCCGTCGACGGTGATGGACGTACCCGTGATGAAGGAAGCCCGCTCGGAGGCCAGAAACGCGACCAGCGCGGCGAACTCGCGCGGCTCGCCCAGTCGGCGCATGGGAATCTCAGACAACCAGCGGTCAATCGCTTCCTGCTCCGTTATGCCTTCCCGAACGGCGATCGTCTGAGCCAGCTCATCGACGCGTTCCGTCCGCGTGTAGCCGGGCAGTGCACAATTCACGGTAATGCCGAACGCACCCACTTCATTGGCCAGGGTGCGCGCCATGCCGGTCACCGCCGCGCGCACGCTATTGGAGAGGATCAGGTTGTCAACTGGCTGCTTCACGGCAATCGAAGTGACATTGATGATGCGTCCCCACCTTCTTTCCTTCATGCCCGGCAGCACGTGACGAATCAACTCGATCGAGCTCTCCAGATTGAGTCGCACTGCGGCGCGCCAGGTTTCCAGGTCGTGCTTCTCGAACGGACCGGCAGGAGGGCCACCCGCATTTGTGACCAGCACGTCCACCCGGCCAAAACGCTGAAGCGCAGCCTGGGTCACACGCGCCGCGCCATTGTCACCGAGGTCGGCCACCACGGCTTCGACCTGGGCACCGCGCGCACGAAGGGCGTGGGCCGCTTCATTCAGTGCATCCGCACCGCGCGCGCAGAGCACCAGCTGCGCGCCCTCAGCGGCCAGCTCTTCCGCAATGGCGCGACCCAGTCCCTTGCTGGATGCGGCCACCAGCGCCACGCGGTTGCGCAGGCCCAAGTCCATTACGTGCGCCTCAGGTAGGCATCCGTTTTGTCCAACCAATCCTGGCGAGGCGGGCTGAATACATCGACGTCGAGTGTATCCTCCAACGCCAGCGCTTCGTGGGGGACATGGGACGGGATGTGCAACACTTCCCCGGCCCGCACAATCAACTCTTCATCGCGATTGGGACCGATCCAGAAATGCAGCGCGCCCTCGAGAATGTAGGTGATCTGCTCGTTTTCATGAGAATGCTGCGGTACCACGCAACCCTTCTTGAGGTACACGTGGGACAACATCATCCGTTCGCCAGTGACCAGTCGGCGCTCGAGCATGTCGCTCACTTTTTCCTTTGGCATGTCGTCCCAACGGTAGAACGTGCAAGCTGTGAGAGGCATGAGTCTCCTAGGGAGTGAGGGGCTGGGAAGAAATACCGCGAAAGGCGGCAACGCGCGAGGGGCGACGACTTGACCAACCGCAGGGGTGGCTCTTAGGTTTTGTCCATGATCAGGCCTCGTGCGCGTCACCATCACATTCACCATCACGACCCAGCGGGTCGCGGGGGTGGCGTGTAAGCACGCGCACGGCGCTAGTCGCCTGCATCCACCCGCGGCCCGTCGGCACGTCCGATGGGCCGCGTTTTTTTACGGCGCGGGGAATGACGAGATGATGCGGATTGCGTTACCAAACAAGGGTCGGCTGACCGAGGGTGCGCGCGAGCTGCTGGAGCGGGCCGGTCTGGAGTTCGAGCTGCGCGGCGAGCGCGCGTTGCAAGCGGCGCTGGGCGGCGAGTTGAGCGCGCTGTTCCTGAACGCGCGTGACATTCCCGAGTTCGTTGCGGATGGCGCGGCTGACCTCGGCATCACGGGCCGCGACCTGATCGAAGAATCCGGACGGGAGTTGATCACGCTGCTCGATCTGGAGTTCGGCCGCTGCCGGTTGGCGGTTGCGGCCAGTGAGGAAAGCGGCATTCGGCAGGTGAGTCAGGTGGAAGATGGCGCGCGCGTGGCCACCGTTTTCCCGCGTCTGACCGGTCGCTACTTCGAGCAGATCGGCAAACGTGTCACCATCGTGCCTATCTCAGGTGCGGCCGAGATCGTGCCGCACCTGGGCGTAGCGGATGTGATTGTCGATCTGGTTGCAACTGGCTCCACGCTCAAGATCAACGGACTGCGTGAGGTTGCGACCATTCTGGAATCCACAGCCTGCCTTGTTGCGCCGCCGGCCATGCTCAATGATGCGCGCGCGCGCGGCCAGGTGGAGGAACTGGTAACCGCGCTCGAATCGGTCCTGCAAGCGCGTGAAAAGCGCTACCTCATGGCCAACGTGCCGCGCGCCGTGCTGGCCGAGGTAAAGAAGGTTTTACCGGGAATCTCCGGGCCCACCATCGTGGATATACTGGATGGCGGCACTTTCGTAGCCGCGCACGCCGTAGTTGAACAACGCGCCATCTATCGTGTGATTGCCGACCTGAAGAAGCTGGGCGCAACGGGTATTCTGGTCACTCGCATCGAGAGGCTGATGCCATGAGCGTGAAGCGGGCGCCGCTGCAACTCGCGTTGCCCCTCGGGCAGTCCATTTCCGCGCTGACACCCATACAGGCCGACCGGTTGTTCAGGCGAGGCCGCGCCATGGCTCCGCAGGTCGTGCAGGATGTAGCCGGAATCATTGCGTCCGTTCGCTCCCATGGTGATGCTGCTCTGCGCGAGTTGTCTCTACGTTATGACGGCGTTTCCATGAACGCGTTGGAGGTGCCGCGTGTTCACTGGGAGCGCGCCCTGGAGGAACTGGATCCGGCCGTGCGCAGCGCATTGGACGATGCTGCACATGCTATCGCAACCTTTCACCGGGCTCAGCTCCCGGTGCCCTTTGAAATGGAAGTACGTCGCGGTGTAAAACTGGGCCGCCGTACGGAGCCGTTGCGTTCCGTGGGCGTCTATGCGCCTGGTGGTCG
>JBOHRF010000259.1:0-7237 GCA_050732575.1 Longimicrobiales bacterium | reverse complement strand
TTCAAGCGCAGGCCCGCGCCGTAGGCAAAAAGCGGCTCGCGCACCAGGTAGGGGTCCTGCCCTGGACTGCGTTGCCATACCAGGTCGATGTCACGCGATTGCCCGGCCGCACAACGTTGGGCGTTGAGCGTGTTGCTGCGCAGGCAGGCCTGGTTGTCCCAGGCAACGCCACCATCAAAAAACGCGACCAGATCGACCGGCGGGAACGTGCCCAGGAATCCAATCTGCAGCTCTTTGATGATCGGCGCGCGCAGTTCCGTGTTGAAAAAGGCCGCGCTTGATCCAATCAACTGGTCGCGCAGCGGGCAGGGGGAAAGTCGCGCCGCATCGTCCTGTTCCCTACCGCGCTCGCATTCCGCCCCCTCTAAAGGGAAGGAGCGCGCGTCATAACCGCGCACGTAATACGGCCCGCCCCAGTAGACACTGAACCGATCGGCGTCCGCACCAAACCGGCCCAGCCCGGTCAGGCGCGTAGCCAGCACCACACTCTGTTTGTAGTTCCAGTAGTTGCGGAAATCGAGCAGCGCTTCGGTGAACGCAAAGCTGCCCAACGTGCGCGAAACTTGAGCGCGATAACGACGACCGTAGATGGGTCCGGTCCAGCCGAACAGCGAATTGTCGAAGACCATGGCCGCCATGGGCTGCAGGTAGCTCAGGTCGTCAATGCGCTCGGAACGGTCGAGCGGCTCACCGGTGCGTACGTAGCGCCCCCGATACAGGATGTCGCTCTTGTAATAGACGCCGCGCGCGCCCAGCTCGATCCGGCGGAAGGCGCTGAACGGGTAACTGACCCAGGCCGCCGCCATGCGTATCACATCGCGTACAAAAACATGGGCCGCCACGTTCTCGGCTTGACCATTCACCTGCAACGTCATGTAGTCCGTGCCGTAGTAGCGATACAACGGCAGCTGCTCGAGGGCAAAACCAAAATTGGCCCGCGTTTTCAGAAAGTCGTACCCGGCATAAACACTGGCATCGGAGAGCGAGCCGTTGATGTTGCCGGCGGCCACAATGTTGTGGTTGCCCAGGAGGTCGGAGAGCGCAATGTAACTTCCGCCGTAGACGCCGTTCCCATAGTGACCGCCCACCTGTGCCCCAATGGTCGGTCGCCCAATCATGTCCGGTGTGAACTTCACCTTGTAGTCGTGATGGCTGAACCGGATCGTATCCGGCACACTCAGGCTCGCACTGTCCAGAAGCGCTGACACAGAGACCGGCAACGGCTGCGTTTCATAAGGCTCGATCGACCCTGCACTCGCGCGAAATTGCCCGCTGCTGCGATAGAACGACCGGACAGGCTCCAGTGTACGGCTCGCGTCGGGCCTGGTTGCGCCCATCCGGGCACTGTCGGCCACCATTTCACTATGCCCGCTACGGTTTTGTTCAACCGCGGCGCCGTTCTCCGGTGAAGGTAGGCCCGGCGCCGACGCCCGTGTAATCGTGGAGGCCCGGACCACCGGCTGGCGCGGCAACGTGCGTGGATCATCCAGCACGTACAGGTTGTAGCCGGCCTTTTCGAAGTAGGTGAAGACAAGCCGCCCGCTGTTCGACCAGCTGAGCACGGGACTCACATCTTTCACGGCGATGACGCCGGAAAGCATGTTGCTGATGCGATAGAGTCGTTTCTGATCGCGCTCGAACAGGTGCAGGTTATTCGTGCCGGTCGCGTCATTGACCCAAACCAGCGTCTTTGAATCCGGCGCCCACACCGGATTGATGTTCTTGCCCTGCTCTTGCTCCGGGAGAACGGCCAGTTTCTGGGTAGCCAGCTCGTACAGTGCGATGCGCAAGTTGCCGTGGATCAAGCGGTCGAAGTCGCTGTCCGGTCCGCGATCCGTGGTAAATGCAATCGTGGTCCCATCGGGCGACCAGGAGGGCAATAGATCGGCGTGACGGTCCGAGGTCAGGCGGGTCAGCCGTCCTTGCAGATCGGTAATGAACAGATCACTCAGGCCACCATCATTACCGGAGAACACGATGTGTTGCCCATCCGGTGAAAAGCTGGGTGATTCGATGCCGTGCAGTGGGAAGCGCAACCGGCGCAGCACGCGCCGCTTGTGCAGGTCGTACAGGTACAGCGCATCGCGGCCACCCGTCTGCGCGGAGAAGGCGAGGTAGCGACCATCAGGCGAAAAGGCCGCGCCCGATGTGAGGAAGCGCAGGGACTCGAAGTCCGCGTTGCGTGCGGCGCTGACCAGCCTGTGCAACGGCTTACCGGTTTGCGCGTCGGCCAGCCACAGGTCAAAGAAGAATCCCTCACGCTGCGACAGGTAGACCATCAGCTTGCCATCGGGCGAGAGCGCAGGCGCCAGGAACCACGGATCCTGCAGGCGATCGTGCTGGGTCAACTTGCGCGCAAAGCTCTGCGGCCGGGCAAATTCCGCGACTTGCGGCAAATACGCCTTGCGCACCGCGGCCTGCCATTCCTTGCTCAGCTCAACCAACGTCACACCCAACGTAGACGCGAACGCACGCTCCACGCCCATGCGCGCCGTCTTCTGCAGGAGAATGCCCACCACCTCCTCACCCCACCTGGCGGCAACGTATTGCCAGAGCGACTGACCGAACCGATACGACAGATAGTCATCGCGCGCACTCATCTCGTCAACGCTTCGCAAATAACCGCTCAGCGTGGCATCGCGCAGCCAGCTGATGGTGTGCGCATCGATGCGACCAATGGAGAGATACTCGGCCATGCCTTCCATGAACCAAAGAGGCAGGCGCGTGGTGAAAGGCGCGGCCTCATTCAGCAGGCCGCGTCGGAAGATCACATCGTATTGAAAGGCATGCACCAACTCGTGTGTGAAGACGTGGTCGAAATCAGCGTACCAGCCGGTAAAAGGCAGAACCATTCGGCTCTTGAGCGTTTCCGCAAACGCAGCCGTGCTTTCGTCAATCACACCGTCTGTGATGTTGGTCTGCTGGAAGTCCGTGTGTGAGGCATAGAGTACTACCGGTTTGCGTTCGCGGAACTCATGCCGCAGCAGGCGCGAAATGCGTGCGTAGGAACGCTCCGCCATGCGCGCCGCGTCCAGCGCTGCTTCGCGCTCCTGGGCGTAGTAGTAAACGTCGAAATGTTCGGTGCGAATGATGTCGAAGTCGAACGCGCGGTACTGCACCTTGTTCCGCCCGAAATACTGTGCCGCGCCGGGGGCAGGCGCCCAGGCCAGGGTTGCGGCGAGCACAAGCAGCGAGCGGCAGGCTCTCATTGCGTGGTGCTAGACCTCCAGCGCATGGGCGGGAGCGTCACCCCACAAACGCTCCAATTGATAGAACTCACGAGCGGCCGGATGAAAGACGTGAATGACGAAGTCGATGTAGTCGAGTAGCACCCAGCGCCCGCTACGCAGGCCTTCCACATGGTCTGGGCGAACCCCCTCTTTTTTCAACTCCTCCATCACGTGTTCGGCAATCGAGCGTGCGTGCAAATCGGATGTGCCCGAAGCCAGCAAGAAAAAGTCGGTCGCGTTCGATAGACCGCGCAGGTCGAGCACAACCAGGTTCTGTGCCTTCCGCTCGGACACCAGGGTTGCGGCTCTTTCCAGATCAGGAGGCAGTGACGCGTTCTTCTTCTCAGTCGCTGTGGCGTGTGTCGTTTTCGATTTCATTCCCCTGCTTCTCGATGACGTTGCTGCAAAATGACCAGGGCCAGGTCAGCGTAAAGTGGGCCAGCGTCTGTGCGCCATGGTGCGTAAGGCGGATGCATAACGAGCACGCCAAAACGCGAGTTCTCGCAGCCTACCCAATTGCTGATCCACCCACAACACCTCGGGGCTGCCTTCGTTGGCCTGCAGCCACCGGCGCAGGGCAGCGGGCCGGCTCCACAACTCGGCAAATGTGCGCAGCCAGCGGTACGCCCAGTTGGTGCGAATGAAGTTGCGAATGGGGTCCGACCTCAAGAACGTATCAAACCGATAGAGGTCGGTCACTACCGTGGCCGCGCCAAAGCCCCGATAGAGTCCGCGCAAATGATCCCAGCGCAGTCGACCCGCCGGCAGAAAGTGCTGAAGCGCGAGTCGCTCATCGTACCACACCCGGCCGCCCGACCTCACCAACGCCAGGCAAAGCTCCGTGTCGCCCCCGGCTGCCAACCGGCTCCCCGTTCGATCCGACGACCATGGTCGAAAGCCGCTCTGCCAAAGCGCTTCCAGATGATCGCGCCGAACTGCCAGCCCCGCTCCCCAAAGGACGGGGCGGATCGCGGTAACGTCACCGGACGTTCCGGCTTGAGTTCCAACGGCAAAGTTCTCCTGGTAGCGCTCGAACCAGGCGGGTGGTGTTGACTCGAACACCGGCACGGCCGGGCCGCCACACACGGAAACCTCGGGGTGCACCGTCATCACGTGGGCCACGGTGCTGACCCAGTGAGGTGGCAGCCAGTTGTCATCGTCCACAAACACGACGATGGAGCCGCGCGCCGTTTGCCAACCACGCGCGCGCGCGTACGTCAACCCCAATTTGGATTCGGGAACTACGCGCAGTGGTATACGCGCTTCGTTGGGCCAGGCCGCCCGGGCGGCCGCGCCAGATTCATCCGCGGAGGCGTTGTCCACGACAATGACTTCGATGAAGCAGTCAGCTGCCGCGTCTTGTTTGGCCAGATGGAGCAAGGTTGGGCCCAGTCGGCACGCTCCATTGTGCGTGCAAACCACCACACTGACCGAGGCCAGACTCACGGATTCATGGCCGGCCAAGCGGGTGCGCGGCGGTCACTCGCCTTTGATGACCCAAACCTTGATTTCAGGACGAACATCTGTGTGCAGGCGGATGGCAACAGAGAACACGCCCAACGCCTTGATCGGCTCGGGCAGATCGATCCAACGGCGGTCCACCGTGAAATCCAGACCCTGTTCGTTCAGACGGTCGCTGATATCACCGGTCGTGATGGAGCCGAACAACTTGCCCTCTTCGCCTGCGTTGGCGTGGAAAGTCAGGGAAACACCTTCCAGCTGCGCGGCTCTGCGGCGCCCTTCCAGGTAATCCCGTTTGGCTTTGTGCTCCGCACGTTTCTGATCCTCCTCGAGCTGCCGAACATTCGCCGCCGTCGCTTCAAATGCCAGCCCGCGGGGAAGCAGGTAGTTGCGCGCGTATCCGGGCTTCACCGTCACCAGATCGCCCGTTGAACCCAGGTTGGCCAAGTCCTGCCGCAAGATCACTTTTACGTTCTTCATCGTTCGTTCATTCGCTCGAGTGGGGCGAACGCAAACGCGCTCGCAGGTCCAGCCACGTGTCGCCGAGTCCATACACCAGTATGGCGGGCGCAACCAAAGGAAACAGAAGGATCCCCAAGACTAATGTAAGAACTGCACCCAGCGGACTCGGGCTCACGTACAACGCGAGTATGACGCCCAGACCGCGCAGCGCGCAGAGCGCGCCCACGAACGTTGCCAGATTCGCACCTACCCGGGTTGAAAGCGCATCCATGGGCAGTACGATCAAGGCAACGCCAACAACCATGAGCCAAACCAGCTCGTCGCGAAACCGGAACTCGCGCAGTGAGCGCAGTGGGCGCGGTTCGCGCGTGACCAGCCGTCGCCAAAGCCACCAGGCAACCGCCAGCGCGGCCAACGAGGCGAGGGCCAGGAGCGCCGGATAGACACTGGCCTGCACGTTGGCCAGGCGGTGTACTGTCGCGACCGCCTGCGTGCTCGCCGCCGGGTCCTCGATGCGCGGCGCGAACACCGCCGCCACGGAATCTGCTGCCGTCCGCAATTCCAGGCCAACACTGGCATCAATTTCGCGCCAGCCGGCCCGGTTGAGCAGAAAAAAAACGGCCGCCGAAGCGAGTGCCCCAGAAACCGCAGCCAGTCCGCGGTTGACGAAACCGCCGGTTGGCCGCACGGCCACAACACCAACAAACCACGCGCCCAGAATGAGCGCCCAACCACGTCCCAACCACCACAACATGTCGCCGTTCGGCCGCACCAGTGTCAGGGTGAGCAGCAAAACACCGAGTGCAACCCACACGGGGCGTCGCGGCGGCAGCGCCACCAGCAACAGGGCAAGGGGCAGGATCAACAGAAGCCCCGAATTGACCACTGATAAGACAGTGGCCGCAATGGCCAGCCCGAGCGGCGCCCACCAGCGGCCCAACTCGGAACTCACCGGCACAGTACCGTGCCGCGCCTCACGTTTCGATCGATGCCGGCATCGATGCGCCTGACCTAGTCGCCGAAGCTCCGGACGTACGGCAACAGCGCCAAGTAGCGCGCCCGCTTGATGGCGGTGCCACACTGTCGTTGATGACGCGCACACATGCCGGTCATGCGGCGCGGCAGAATCTTCCCCTGCTCGCTCATCAACCGTGACAGTGTTTTCTCATCCTTGTAATTGATCACCCGAATCCCGTTCTCACAGAGCGGGCAGGATTTGGCGGCTCGACGGAACGCGGTCATGCCTCTCCCTCTTCATCTTCGCCTTCACCCTCCTCGTCATCACGACGCGGATCACGCGTTGCAATCGACATGGGTGCGGTTGGCTCGCCCTGGTGTGCCACCAGCAGATAGCGCAGCAGATCTTCGTCCAGCTTCAACAGCCGCTCGAATTCGGGCAGCGCATCCCCCGGAGAACTGAACTGCGCTACCACGTAATAACCGGCCTGGCGTTTCTTGATGGCGTACGTCATTTGCTTCCGACCCCAATGCTCGGTGGCGGTCAGCTCGGCGCCATGGCTGGTGAGCTGTTGATGGAAACGCTCGAGTTTTTCGTTGATTCGATCTTCCGGCAGTGCGGAATCGAAGATGTACACGACTTCGTAGGGGTGGTTCACGGCCCGGTTCCTCCTCTGGTCATGGTCGGCCCCGGCCGAATGCCGGAGCAGGAGTATGTGGCCAGAAAGCTAACAGATGCTCGGCCGCGCGGGCAACTCTGCGCGTATCAAGGACTAACGGCCTGTTGTACAGCGCGGATGACCTGGGGATAACAATCGTAGACCGTGCGTGCCGATTGCAGTTCCAGCCGCTCGCGATTCGTGTGCGCATAGCGCTCCTCGCCGGGAGCGTAACCAACACAAGGAATGCCGTGTACGCCACACGCATGGCCACCATCCGTGGCAAACGTCCAGGGGCGCAGAGCCGGGCTGCGGCCTGTGCTGCGCTCGATGACGGCCGTAGCGGCTTGCACGACCGGATGGTCCAGCGCTATGCGAAAACCCGGCGTGAACATCGGTCGATCCCGTGTGCGCCCGGTGTAACTGCGCTGCGCTTCGGTGCTCAGCCGGACCTGTATGCTGCAGCCG
>JBOHRF010000258.1:0-7266 GCA_050732575.1 Longimicrobiales bacterium | reverse complement strand
CCGCCGCACTGGTGGTGATTGCGGGTGTGGTGGTGCTCTACCAAGGCGGGTTCCCTGCCCCGGCGCTGTCCATTGGTGTCGCGCTCGTACTTGCCTTTCTGATCGTGCTACTCATCCGCTATCTGCTTCTGCTCTGGCTCGGCTACCTGCACCACATCGAAAGTCGCAGAGCCACGGAGATCGAGGGGGCAGAACCGCGGGTCACGATCATCGTGCCGGTATACAACGAGGCCATGGTCATCGTGGCGGCGCTGAACAGCCTGCTCGCGCTCCGTTATCGCGCGTTCGACATCCTGGTCATCGATGATGGCTCCACGGACGATACCTACGAATGGGCGGCCAGCTTCCAGGGCCAGCACGGCAACACCACGTTGCGCGTGGTGCGCAAGAGCAATGGCGGCAAGGCGAGTGCACTGAATACGGGCATTGCACTGGCGCGCACACCGCTCGTG
The DNA here is from genome assembly GCA_050732575.1 of Longimicrobiales bacterium. Taxonomy (GTDB): domain Bacteria; phylum Gemmatimonadota; class Gemmatimonadetes; order Longimicrobiales; family RSA9; genus JBBDWZ01. The sequence continues at coordinate 6,814 of JBOHRF010000258.1, read as the reverse complement.
TTGTGCATGGATGGCGATTCACGGTTGGAGCCGGACACTCTGCGCTGCGCGGTACGCCATTTTGCGGATGCGCGCGTGGGCGCCGTGGCCGGTAACGTGAAGGTGGTCAACCGCAACAATGTGTGGACGCGCTTGCAGGCGCTGGAGTACATCGAGGGACTCAACCTGCCGCGGCGGGCGCAGGGCTTCCTGCGCGCGGTCAACATCATCCCGGGACCAATCGGCATCTTTCGCCGCGATGTAGTGCACGCCGTGGGCGGCTACGATACGGACACATTTGCCGAGGATGCCGATCTCACACTCAAGATTCTCGCTGCCGGCTGGCACATCGTTTATGAGGAGCGGGCGGTTGCCTGGACGGAAGCGCCGGAGCACTTGCTCGATCTGATCAAACAACGCTACCGCTGGACGCGCGGTATTCTGCAAGCCGTGCGCAAGCGGGCGGGCGAGCTGGCTCGGCCCAAGCAAAGCATCATCGTTTGGCTGTCCGTGGCCGCCTTGCTCTTCGAGGCCGTGCTCTGGCCCATGCTCAATGTGCTGGGCAATCTGCTCTTCGTGGTGGCCGCGCTCTCCACCGGCATCACATCGGGCGTGTTCTACTGGTGGGTGCTGCTGACCATGCTGGATGTGGCCGCCGCGCTGCACACTGTGGCCATGGAAGAAGAAGAGCTGATGCTGGTCCCCTACGCCGTTGTCTATCGCCTGGTCTTCATCACCATGATCGATGTAGCCAAACTGTTTGCCGCCGTAGAACAGTTGGTCAACGTGCGCATGACCTGGGGCAAGCTCGAGCGGGCAGGAAGGATTTGACCCATGAAACTCGACACCCTCCTCTCCACCATCATCCTGGTCTCCTTCCTGGTGACCATCATCATGGCCGTGGGTAGCTACATCGCGTACAAGCTGCGCGAGGGCCGCCACCCGCCCATGATCCGGGCGCAAGCGAATGGTGAGTCACCGTTCTTTGAGCGTGTGCGAGCGGACGACGTGGCAGGTCCGACCAGCGCCGCATGACTCGAGTGCGCACGGGCACCCTGGTATTTGCCATGGCGGCCGCAGTCGTTGTGGCGATCTCCATCTGGTTGGACATACGACGCGGCGCGGTGGAGACCATGACGGACGTGCCCAGGTTTTCGGGCTCGGCCGTGGTCGCCGATCTGCCCTCGCTGTTGCCGCCCGCGCGGCTGCCCGCACGCGTGCGCGTGACCATCGTGCGCGATGAAGCAGCCGCCACGTTCTACGATTCACCGGCCACGCTGGACAGCATTGTCAGCGTATGGCGCGCCGAGCTGATCGCAATTGGGGCGGACGTACGCGTGGTTGGCCCGTCAGCGTTGTTCGCAGAGCGAGCCGCGCAGGTGCTCGTCATCCCTTCCGCACCGTGTATGACTCTGGCCACACGTGCAGCCATCGAGACGGCAGCCGCGCGTGGTCAGGGACTGATCCTCACCGGGCCGGCCGGTACGTATGATGGCGGTTGCCGCTCGCTCGGATTCGGGCTCATCGTCGGGCTCACCGGCGCAACGCGCGTGAACGTGCTCGAGCGACGCGACATGGTTTACGTCGTGATGCCGGCGGGCAGTCCGCTGGCCGCCGATTTGCCTCCCGGCGCGCGCATCGAACTCAAACCGGCGCGCCAGGTGGCGCTGCGCATTCGTGGTCGCGACGGATACTACGCCGACTATGCGCTGCAGCCGCAACCGGCCGAGGGACAGCCGCTCCTGGATGGCGCACTCGTACGCGCTACGCGCGGGAGTGCGCGCATCGTGTATTGGGGCTTCGAGCTGCGCGACATCGTGCCGCGCCCCTGGAATCGCGCCGTGGCCCGGCTGCTCGTGCGCAACGCCGTGGCCTGGACCGGACGTATGCCGCTCGCCTGGGTAGAACCCTGGCCGCGCGGACGGCGCGCTGCGGCCGTCTTTGCGCAGGATGTGGAAACGCAGTTCACCAATGCGCGCTTTGCGCTCGATTCATTGCGGGCTGCCGGCATCACCGGCACGTATTTTCTCACCTCGAGGCTCGCGCTCCGGAACAAGCGGCTCAGCCGGGCCCTGGCCCGTGCCGGTGAAGTGGGCACCCATAGCGAGAACCATCGGCGCCTGGGTGGTGCGCCCAGTCAGGTGCAGCGCGCGCGTCTGCGCGCCACCCAGCGTGACCTATCCAGGTTGTTAGGCTCACCGGTCGCGGGCTTGCGACCGCCCGAGGAGCAGTTCGATACCAGCACCATGGCGGCCTGGCTGGCCGCGGACGGCCATTATCTGTTCGGCGTCAATGATGCACGTGCCGCCGCACCCGAGCTCCTGCGCATTGGCAATGACACCCTGGTATTGGTAGGCCGCATTGGAGGAGACGACTTTGCCATAGCCGGGCCCGGTGCCGTTCGCGACCTGCAGGTGATGACTACACAGTTCCTGAACGAATTGACTCAGGCACGCGCACTGGGTGGGCTCTTTCTCTTCAGCTATCACTCCCAATTGATTGCCCGGCCCGAGTTGGTGCCTGTACTGGCGCGCGTGGCCCGCGTGACCGCAGCAGATTCCAGCCTTTGGCCCGCCACCGCCGGTGAGGTTGCCACCTGGTGGCGCACGCGTGCCGCCCTGCACGTCACAACGCGCGAGCGCGTGCCGAACGCGCTCATCGTGACCGTGCATAACCGCGGACATCGGGTGGTGAGCTACGCCGTGGCGCGCATTGCACTACCCCACGCGCGGCGCGTTGTGGGTGCAACCACTACGCGCTTGAGCGCAGACACGGGCATGGTGCGCCTGGCTCTACCACCCATTCCCAGCGGCGGCACGCTCACCTTCACCGTGCGCTTCGAGCCACACATCATCGCTCCGCCCGTCAAACCGACGCGCCCCCAGATCGCGCAGCCGCCCAAGCGGGCACCGCGCAAGCATCCCTGGTGGCAATTCTGGAAACGTTGAGAAAAAACCGTAAGAAGAATCGTAAGAACCCATTGACGCCTTTTTCCCTACGGTATTCCTTACGGTTTTCCTTACGGATTTCCTCTGGCACAGCCTCTGCCATGTGACCTGATCTGTAGCATGGAAGGAGAGGCAGCAGATGCAATCGATCTGGCAGACCACGACAAAACTGGACGAGTTCGCCCGCCTGGAGCGGGACGCGACGGTCGATGTATGCGTGATCGGCGCGGGCATCGCGGGCATGATGACGGCCTATTCTCTGGCGCGTGCGGGTAAGCGAGTCCTGGTTCTGGAAGACGGCCGTGTGGGCAGCGGCGAAACCGGGCGGAGCACGGCTCACCTTACGGCGGCGCTGGACGATCGCTATTGGCGCATCGAGCACCTGCACGGCACTGACGGCGCGCGTATGGCGGCGCAGAGTCATATGGCCGCCATCAACCGTGCCGAAGAAGTGATTCGCGCCGAATATATCGATTGCGGCTTCCAGCGTGTGGATGGCTACCTGTTTGCGCCCGAGAGTCGCTCCTTCTCGGAACACCGCGAGCGCATGCAGAAAGAGTTGGAAGTTGCGCACCGCGCCGGGCTCAGTGATGTAAAGTTGCGCGAGAAGGCGCCGCTCGAGTTCTGGGACACGGGCCTGGTGTTGCATTTCCCCAGGCAAGCCCAGTTTCAGCCGCTCAAATTCCTGGGCGGACTGGCCCACTGCATTGTGCGCGATGGTGGACGCATCTACGAGAACACGCATGTGGAGGGCGTGGAGGGCGGAACACCGGCCCGCGCCAGAACCTCGAGCGGCAAGACGGTAACGGCCGGCGCCATCGTGGTCTGCACCAATTCATCCATCAGTGATTACTGGATCACCCACATCAAGCAGGCGCCCTATCGCACGTTTGTCGTGGCTGCAACCATCAGTAAAGGCAGCGTGCCGGCGGGTCTCTACTGGGATGACGACGATCCCTATCACTACCTGCGCGTGGCGGACGGCGGCAACCCACTGTCGGACTGGCTGATCGTGGGCGGGGAAGATCACAAGACGGGCCACCACGATGATGCCGAGCGCCGCTTGAGCGCGCTCGAAGATTGGACTCGCATCCGATTTCCCGAAGTGGGCCGGTTCACCCATCGCTGGTCGGGTCAGGTGCTCGAGCCGTTCGACTGTCTCTCCTTCACCGGCCAGACACCTGATGGCAGCGAGAACATCTACATGCACAGCGGCGACTCGGGCAATGGCATCACGCACGGCATCATGGCCGGCCACCTGCTGACTGACCTCATTCTCGGTCGCGAAAACCCGTGGGCCGCACTCTACGACCCCAAACGGATTTCTTTCGGCATGGCGCCCCAGTTCCTGCGTGAGAATCTCGATGTAGCGGTTCAATTCAAAGACTACATGGTGCCCGGTGACGTGCGCGACGAAAACGATATTCCCACGGGTGAAGGGCGCGTGATGTTGCGGGACCGCAAGCGCATTGCCGCTTACCGCGATCCTTTGGGCGCCGTGCATCATCACTCAGCCGTGTGCACACACTTGAAATGCGTGGTACACTGGAATTCATTGGAAAAATCGTGGGACTGCCCGTGCCACGGCTCGCGCTTCGATCCGTACGGGGAGGTACTGAACGGACCCGCATTGACGCCGCTCGAGGCAGTGCACTTGCCCGAGCCTGCGCATGGAGACTGACGCCCAAGAGCCCGAGCAGCCGCGCGCGCCGCCTATGCGTCGCCCCGTGCGGCTCTATCCGTACCAGTGGCTGACGCTGCCACTGTTGATTGCCATTCCGATCGCTGCGTTGACCGGCGTGCTGGGCGAGCGCCGGGAGCTGCGGCACGTGTCCGGGTCAGGTCTGGATGTGCGCAGTGAGGTTCCGCTCGTGATGCGCTACGGCCAACTCCAGCCGCTGCGCTTGTGGATCACGAATCGTTCGACCGATCCATTGGATTCCCTGGTTCTGGATTTCGATTCCGCTTACATCGCGCGCTTTGTGCGCGTCCGCTTCGTGCCCGCCAATGTCCAGCCCTTCGTCGTTTCGCTCGGCCGCCTCGCCCCGGGCGCTACGGTTGAGGTCCTGGTCGAGCTGGAAGCCGCCCGCTACGGCCGCCACCGCGGAACGCTTCGCATAATGCAGTCGGGACGCCAACCACGTTTGGCCATTCCTGTGCACACCTGGATTCTTCCCTGAGGCAACGTCATGGAAACCGTTCTGCGCGTCACCTTCATTTACGTTTTTCTGATGATTGCGCTGCGCATCATCGGCAAGCGCGAATTCGGTCAGCTGGCGCCGTTCGACCTGGTCGTATTACTGCTCATACCGGAGCTGTTCCAGCAGGCGCTCCTGCGCGACGACTTCTCCCTTACCAACGCTGTCGTGGGCGTCAGCACTCTGTTCGTGCTGGTCTTTGCCACCAGCCTGGTTTCTTACCGCAGCCCGCGCATGTCTCGCATCCTGGAAGGCGTGCCCATCGTGCTCGTGCAGCACGGCCAGCTCGTCGAACCGAACCTGACCCGCGAACGCATCTCGCCCGAAGAGGTGCTGGCCGCCGTGAATCGCGACGGCCTCGAGCAACTCGCCCAGGTGAAATGGGCTATCCTCGGTGCGGATGGGAAAATCAGCGTCATCCCCTGGGATCGCCACGGAAACCTGTGAATGTCGATTTCAGGGCCCCTGATTCGATTATTTCACAGGAGGCGCCATGATTTCGACCCTCGGGATTCGACGTGCGCGTGGGTTCGCTCTCCCGCTTCGCCTGGCCGAGCTGGCAGGTGACCGGGAGAACCCGCTTGACCTGACTGGTAAACGGATTTATCGTTCAGCTATGAATCATGTCGACCCCCACAGCCCTACGCTGTCTCTGCAGGAGCCGCCGGCCGAACCGGGAGCGACGCTTTTTTCCTTTCTGGACGTCGCTGACCGGCTTTTCGAGCGCATCTCTGAGGTCCTGGCCCGGGTCGGCCTTTCGTACGCGAAATATGAAGTGCTTCAACATCTTCGCGATGCCGAGGGCCCCGTGAGCCTGGGCGCTCTAGCTGAGGGCCAGCGCTGCGCACGCTCCAACATCACGCAGCTGGTCGACCGCCTCGAATCGGAAGGCATGGTACGCAGGGTGGATGATCCGGAGGACCGGCGCGGAGTGCGCGCCGAGCTCACTTCGGCAGGCCTCGACCTCGTGGCCGAGGGCGAGACCCAGATGGACCTGGTTCGAGCCCAGTTCGCGGCCTCCTTCACTGCGCGTGAAAAAGCGGAGCTGGGTCGCTTGCTGGCCAAGATCCGGTAAAAAATTTGTGACAATACTTAATGACTTTATGATCAGTGACTTAACCGTTGATGAATGAAGAGCTTACGCCGCGTCAGCGCGGCGCAGCGGGGCGTGGCCGATCCACGCAAACGGGGTCGCCGCAGACGGGGCGGCCCGGGCAAAGGAGACCAACAATGTCGTGGCATACACGGGCTCTGGGAGCCGTGGTTCTGAGTCTGGGTGTGGTGCAGGGCGCCAGCGCTCAGGAGAAGGCGGTGGGGATTGCGGTTCGAGGCGGTGGTTTCAACGGGTTGCGCAGCCTGAACGAAGCCGCCACCGCGGATTTGCAGCAGGCGGGCTACAACGTGGGTGGGGCGGTGGGCGTGGATCTTCACAGGTACGTGGGATTACGCGGCGATTTCACATTTGCGCGCAACGAGTTGCAGCAGGATGAGATCGATACGGGCGCGGAGCTGAGCCGGTTCTTCTATGACGCTTCTGTGCAGCTTCAATATCCGAGTGCCAGTGGCTGGCAGCCGTATCTATTCGTGGGTGCGGGCGCGGTAACGCTGCATCCGGTGGGCAGCACGAACAATGACAAGACGAAGGCCGCGGGTACGGCCGGTCTGGGTGTGAATTACACGATTCCGGGC
>JBOHRF010000257.1:0-7289 GCA_050732575.1 Longimicrobiales bacterium | reverse complement strand
CCCGTCACGCCCGTCACGCCCGTCACGCCCGTCACGCCCGTCACGCCCGTCACGCCCGTCACGCCCGTCACGCCCGTCACGCCCGTCGCTTCCGACCGGTCCGGCTATCTTCTTGTCCCGTTGAGATCTGTCCACCCAAAGGCGAAAGAATCATCTTCCGTCCGGCGAGTCGACACACTATACTTGGTGCCGGAAACCGAACATTTCCCGAACCCAGGCACCGCATCCTATGATTACTCTGAGAACAGGTGGAGCCATGGCCACAGTGGATATCACGGACGATAAGCGAAGGGCGTTGAACGTTGCCATCGCGCAGATCGAGAAGAGCTACGGCAAGGGCTCGATCATGCGGATGGGCTCAGACGCAACGCGCATGGTCGTCGACGCCATACCAACCGGAGCGCTCAACCTGGATGCGGCCATTGGAATCGGCGGCATTCCGCGCGGCCGCATCACGGAGATCTTCGGTCCGGAGTCGAGCGGCAAGACCACGCTCTGTCTACATGTGATTGCCAATTCACAAAGACTGGGTGGCGTTGCGGCCTTCATCGATGCCGAGCATGCGCTGGACATCGAGTATGCGCGCAAGCTGGGTGTGGACGTGGAGAATCTACTGGTCAGTCAGCCGGACACGGGCGAGCAGGCCCTGGAGATTGCCGAGCTGTTGATTCGCAGCAGTGCGATCGATGTGGTGGTGATCGATTCGGTGGCTGCGCTGGTGCCCCGCGCGGAGATCGAGGGCGAGATGGGCGACTCGCACATGGGGCTGCAGGCGCGCCTGATGAGCCAGGCGCTGCGCAAACTCACGGGTGCGGTGAGTCGTTCGCGCACATGCGTAATCTTCACCAACCAGATTCGCGAGAAGATCGGCGTCATGTTCGGCAATCCGGAAACGACCACGGGCGGCCGCGCACTCAAGTTCTATGCGTCCGTGCGCCTCGATATCCGGCGCGTGGGCGCTATCAAAGAGGGTCAGGAGTTGACCGGCAATCGCACGCGGGTGAAGGTGGTCAAGAACAAGATGGCGCCCCCATTCAAACAGGCCGAGTTCGATGTCATGTACAATGAAGGCATCAGCCACAACGGGTTGCTGATCGACATAGGCGTGGAGAATGACATCGTGCAGAAGTCGGGTGCCTGGTTCTCCTTCGGTGATACGCGCCTGGGCCAGGGAAGAGAAAACGCAAAAGCCTACTTGAAGGAAAATCCTGACATTGCCGTGCAGGTGGAAGCAAAAGTGCGCGAGCTGCTGGGCACTAAGGGTGTCATTGCGGGCGGTGGTGGCGGCGATTACGAAGAGTGAGCCTGATGGCACGTCAGATCGTCGAGGAGCCGCGTTCATTCTGGAAGTGAACGCGGCTCTCTTCTTCGCTGATGTTTCCTCGAGCGGGATCGTTCGGCGCGCCTCACCGGCGCGTCATCGGGATCTCGACCTCCGTCATGCGCCGCACCTGGCCATTGGGCATGGGCACCTCGCCGTACACCATGTAGGGGCTCTTGTCCAGCAGGTACCAATTGGCCATGAGCGCTTTATCGGAGTGGCGCCGCTCTTCCACCTTCCATGATCGGACCATGGTGCCTTCCACGTTGACCACCGTGTCTCTGACCACAGCGAAGATGCGCGTTTCCGGCGCGGGCATGTTGAGGCCCCACACGGGCGCGGTGATCACGGCGCCCTGCTTGAGACCCGCAGCCACCGGTACCAGGTCCGAGGCATTGACCATGAAGCCCAGCCGATCGAGCGTCTGGCTCAGCTCACGGGTGGTCGTGTCGTTGGGCAGGCGCCGCGTACCGCGCAATTCCTTGCCGTTGATCGTGTAGCGAGTGAACGCGCCATTGCTCGAGGTCGAGTTGAAGGCATAGGGCTGAAGCGTTTCGAGATCGTAGGTCTGCAGCAGCTCGTTCGTGATGCCGTTGGGCGAGTATGCGGTCTTCGTGACCCATTTCATGATGGGCCGGCCTGCCGAGTCGCCCAGCGTAAGCTCGTTGGTCCATTCGTTGGTGAGCTGATCGCCCACGTACACCTTGACCCGCGCGGCGTGTGGCTTGAACACGCGGCCGTTGAGAAGCTTTGACCCGACTTCGATGCGCACGGTGTCGTCGCGTTGGGCCTGCGCGTTCGCGCTGGGCAGCAGCAGTGCGCAGGTCACAACAATGAGCCTCTTTTTCATCATCAGTCTCCCAGTTTGCCGCCCTTCCAGCTCAGGAGGTTGAGGAATTGCCGCCGCGTCTTCGGTCCGTAGGTCAGGAAGAGCGGATCGGGATCTTCCCGATAGTCTTGCCGGCGTGCGCCAATGCGATCGTTGGCGGCGCGCAGCCGCACTTCTTCGGCGCTGATGTTATACGGCCGGGTGGCGTTGAGGCCGAATACTTTGGCGCGCAGTTGCGGTGTGATCTCGGGATAGGCGTGTTGCGCACGCAGCGGCTCGGAAATCTGGAACGTGCGCCAGGCCTGGATCTGGTCCTGCGGTGAGCCGGTCCAGATGGAATCGGTGCCCCAGAGCACATTATTTTCGCCGCAGTACGTGAGCAGCTTGCCCATGCCATGCGCCGCCGTATCCGGATTGCGGCGGAACAGGTTCCAGGTGGTGCCTACATCCGCGTAGACATTGCTGTTGGGTGCGATATTGTTGTCCAGCAGCGATTGCACGAGTGAATCAATGCCGTCCCGGCCGGCGCCGGGCGCAAACGCCTGTTCGGGGTTCTGCGGATCGAAGCCCGCGTGATACACGAGGAAGTTCATGTCGGGAAAACGCTTTGCTGCTTTGCCAATGTCATCGCAGCGCGCGTATTTGTAGCTGGCGTCGCGGCCGAACGGAATGCCCTTGTGAATGCAGATGTTCTTGATGCCAATCGCTCGTGCGCGTTCAACGAATGGTATGCCGTACCGTTCGTCCGTCAGCTCGAAACCGAGTCCCGTTTGTAGCGAGTAGTACGCGTTGTCGGCCGGCCCCCATTGCGTGTAGGTCTTCCAGCCAACTACGCCATACTGTTTGGCCAGGTTCTCCATGCGATCGATGTCACCGGCCTGGTTGGGATTGACGCGGCCGTGAATGAGCAGACGCTTGGTGCCCTCCAGATCATCGATGATCTTCTGCGTGGCTGCGGCTTCTTCAATCGTGAGCGGCTCTGCATCCGCCATCGATGGAATGAAGGTCAGCACCATCATGTCCGTGTCACTGTCCAGGAAGATATCCTTGATGAATCGCTCGGAGGCTATGGCAGGTGTCGGATTGAGCACGGGTGATTGGCCGGGCGGCACTTTCTTGAGCCATTCCCCGGTTGGATTGGCAAAGTGACCGTGCACATCGAAGATGAACTCCGTGCCCTGCATGACCGTGCGCGCCACATCCTCATCCAATGCCGCGTCTTTCGGGATGTCGAAGTACGCACCCGTGTTGCCGACCGCTGCATTGACTTCGTTGAAGGCCAGTAATGTGCTGGCGGCGCCGGCGCTGGAGACCAGGAACTTGCGCCGCGAGACGGCCAATCGTTTGGCGTATTCGGTGGCGCGCTCGAGTGCCAGGCGATTGCCTTCGACGTTGCGTTCGCTGAGCGGGATGGGCTCGTATTCACCGTTCGACGTCGAGTCGATCTTGATGGGAAGACGAGTCCCCTTCGGGTCAACGGGCTTCATTGACGCGACTCCGGGTGAAGTGATGGATGGGTCAGGTGACAAGTTGCGCACGGGGACGGTATGGGCGGTTGGCGCGGGCCGGCAACGGTCAGGGTTCCAACGGCTATTCCGGACGCACGTATCGACGCATTCGCGCAGCCGACCTCATCTCAGACGGCCGTGGCGACCCAGGCTCTGTCATTTCGTTGAAACGGTGAGCACGTGCTCGGCAGAGCATGAAGGAAGTGCGAGGCAGACGGCGAGGGAGCAGCGATGTCACTGCGCATCATCTCGCCGTCGCTCCTCGCCCTACCGGCCCAACACCTGCTTCGCCTCGGCCAGCGCGGGCCGCTTGGAAGCGGGGTCCATCAGCTTGAATAATCCCTCATAGTACGTGCGCGACACGTTGGCCTGGCCAGCCAGGCGCGCCGCTTTCGCCGCGCCGTGCAACGTGCGGGCGCGGTTGGGCTCACGCGTGAGCGTGGTCTGGTAAACGGCCAGCGCTTCGGCGGGCTGGTTGTGCACGAGCAGGATGTCACCCAACAGCTCGCGCGTTGGGATGAGCGGACCGGGTGTAACCGGATGCTTCTCGACTTTTTCCTCGTCGTCGGCGGCCTGACGGGCCAGGCGCAACGCGTCGGCGTGGCGGCCCTCCGCGTGCGCAATCCAGGCATCGATGGCCATGGCTTGAGCGCCCACCACGAGCGCCCAATAACTGTCATTCGCACTCTTCAATTGCGTGACCAGCCCCTGCATGATGGCAACCTCTGACTTTGCGCCGGATACATCACCGGAGCGTGCTGCGCCCAGACCTTTGGCAAAATGGGTGACTGCCTCCGCCCAGGGTATCGCACTGGTGACGGGTAAGGCAGCCGCGGCCTTCCAGTCCTCCCGTTCGAGCGCGTAGCGCGCGGGCATGGCCAGGCCGTTGTACGCGGCATTCACACCGGTAGAGCCAGCGCCAGTGCTGAGGCCGACCTCCTCGATCACCGCTTTCGCCTGCTCATCGCGCCCTTGCTGCAGGTAGGCGTATACCATGTAGTCGGCCGCGTGAGACTTGGCGGCCGGCGTCGGCTCCAAGTCGGCCGAGCGGCGGTTGCTCTTGATCGATTCATCCCAGTAACCCAACCGGGTGAAGGTGTGCGACGGCATGTGCTGCGCATGCGGAGCGGCCGGTGCGATGCCGGCATACTGGCGCGCGGCATCCAGCGCTTGCTGTGCCAGGGGCGGTGAATCGAACGCATGGATGATGTAATGTGCCAGTCCGGGATGGCGCGGCTGCTGCTTGTACATTGCGGTCAGCACTTCGGCCGCTTTCTTCTGCTGAGCGAACGTCATGTCGGTAGGCGGTGCGTTGGCCACCATGATGATGCCATGGAAAATCTTGGCCTCATCATCACGCGGGTGACGATCGACAATCGATTTCAGAGCGGCTTCATACGCGCGCATGCGCGTGCGATTGTCCACCTTGTCGTGGTCACGATAGAGCGCGACGGCCGCGTCGATGTAGGCGCGATCGCGCTCGTTCTGCGCGCCCGCTTCGGTGCCCTTCTGCGCGGCTTCCCAGCCTGCTGCCTGGGCGGGCCCGGTGACGCCCCCGGCCATGGGGTTACCGAAGTGGCTCAGGGCGATGCCCCAGTAGGCGATGCCGCACTTGGCGTCCGCGGCCAGCACCGACTCGAAGGTCTTGCGCGCTTCCTGCAGCCAGAACGAGTGCAGCATGGCAACCGCGCGATTCATGCGCGTCTGGGCTTCCGCATTGCACGCCACGGGGAAGTTGACGTTGCCCAGTTCGCCGGCATGTTGATGCTCCTGCGCGCGCGCGGCGGGGGCAGCCAATAACAGGCTGGTCAAAACCGAAACGTGTAAACGGATTCTCATGGGATCCTCCGGGGTATGGTCAGGATCATGTTCGCCTCACCGGGCATATTTCGCAACACTCAGGAGGGCGGCCTATATTACGCCGCTCGAACGAGGTACGGTAGATGAAGGCGTCACAGATCAGAGAACGGTTTCTGGAGTATTTTGGTTCCCAGGGACACGCGGCTCGGCCCAGTTCCAGCCTGGTCCCGGGCAACGATCCCACGTTGCTGTTCACCAATGCCGGAATGGTGCAGTTCAAGCGCGCGTTCCTCGGTGAGGAACGGCTGGGTTTCACGCGCGCGGCGACATCACAGAAGTGTCTGCGCGTGAGCGGCAAACACAACGACCTGGAAGAAGTTGGAGTCACGCCCCGGCACCACACGTTCTTCGAGATGCTGGGCAATTTCTCGTTTGGTGACTACTTCAAGCGTGACGCCATTCGATTTGCCTGGGAGCTGCTGACCGACGGCTATGGTTTGCCGCCCGAGCGGCTCTGGGCCACCGTGCACTACTCCGATGATGAAGCCGCGGCGCTCTGGCAGGAAATTGCGGGCCTGCCGCCCGCTCGCATTGTCCGGCTGGGTGACAAAGACAACTTCTGGCAAATGGCCGATACCGGGCCCTGCGGGCCGTGTTCCGAGATCCATTATGATCGGCGTCCCGGCAAAAACGCAGGCCAGCCGGTCAGTGTGGAAGAATTCGTGGCGCTCACGGATACCAGTGACATCCTTGAATTCTGGAACCTGGTGTTCATGCAGTACGATCGTGCCGCTGATGGCACGTTGACCCCCTTGCCCGCGCCCTCCATCGACACCGGCATGGGGCTGGAACGTCTGTCGATGTTGTTACAGGGTGTTGAATCCAACTATGAAACGGATTTGTTCTCGCCGTTGATTGCGCGCGCTGCGGAAGTGGTGGGCAAGCCCTACCGGAGCGATGCGTCAGGTGTGTCCTATCGCGTGCTCGCCGATCATGCGCGCGCCGTCTCTTTCCTGCTGGCCGATGGCGTGTTCCCCTCGAATGAAGGGCGCGGCTACGTGTTGCGCCGCATCCTGCGCCGTGCTGTGCGCCACGCCTGGCTGCTCGGTCGGCGCGAGCCCACGCTGGTTTACGTGGTGGAGCAGGTCACGCAGGACATGGCCGCGGTCTTCCCGGAGCTGGCGCAGCGGCGCGAGCACTTGCTGCGGGCCACGCGTGAGGAAGAGGAGCGGTTCCTGTCCACGATCGATCTGGGCATGGAACGACTCGATCAGTTGGCACCGCCGCGCGCTACTCCTGTTGTGCAGCCTGAAGTGGCCGATGAAATCGTATCCGGCGAGGATGCATTCCGCTTGTACGACACGTTCGGATTTCCGCTCGACCTCACTGAGCTGATTGCGCGCGAGCGCAGCTACAAAGTCGATGTGGAAGCGTTTGAGGCGGCGCTCGAACGCCAGCGTGAGCGGTCGCGGCAAGACCGCAAGACGGCCGGTGTGGGCACGGGCGCGGGCGCCGATCTTCTGGGCGTGGGCTGGGAGGAGCTGGTGCCGGATCCCGAGCAGGAATTCGTGGGCTACCAAACCACGGTCGTGGAGACGCACGTAGTCGCGTTCCGCAGGGAGAACGGCCGGCTGGCTCTGCAGCTGCGCCAGAACCCGTTCTACGTGGAGTCCGGCGGCCAGGTGAGCGACAGCGGTATCGTGCACGGCGATGGCTGGCGCATGGTCGTGGATGATGTGCGGAAAGTGGGCGGCCGGGTCGCCATCCTGGGTGATGTGGATGGCAATTTTCCGAAGGCTACGGCCCCCATTCCCGCGCGCGCTGCGGTGAC
>JBOHRF010000256.1:0-7306 GCA_050732575.1 Longimicrobiales bacterium | reverse complement strand
GCAGTGGCCAACAGCGTACCGGCTTCATCGAGAACGACAATACCGCGTGCGGCCGGATCTGCGCACCGTGCCATCAGAACGTCGCCGTTGCGTTGCAGGCGAGCCGTGCGTTGCACTTGCGGCCTGGCTGCGGTCGGCGCCGGGCGTTCCAGACGCGCACTGACTGCAGGCCCGCGCACTTCCAGGCTGACCAGCGCATCATCCAGCTCCGGCGATGCTTCGATAGCGAACGTGAAGGGGCGGATGTGTGGTGCGTGGTCCAGCTCGGCCGGCTCGAAGTCGTGGGAAAACAGGATGCGACCATCCGCAGCGCGGCCATCCAGCCGGTAGCTGCCCGCGCGTTCCGGACGTGTGGGTCGGCCTTCCAGAGTGAAAGCCGGCTCGAAATGGACGGTCGTTCCGTTGGTGATGTGACCGCGCACTACCAGCACGCGTGTGCGGGGCGCGGTTTGCGCCACTGCGGTGACAATGCTTCCGCGAAACGCCATCACCCCGCGGTACGTGTACTCGCTCGCCCACGAGGGCAAGCAGTACCCCATCACGTCACCCGTACCCGGATCGATGGGTGTGGCGGAAACAGTCAGACCCGCAGACCACGAGTACACATCGTGTCCCACGATGCCGATCGTGCCGTTGGCATTGGGGAAGTTTGGATCCGGGCCCGCTGGATTGCCGCAGGGTGCGTGACGTCGGCCGAAGTTATGACCCAGCTCGTGCGCAACCAGCTCGCGCGATTGGATCGGATTGCTGAACCAGCCAACGGCCACGCCGGCGGCGGTGCGCGTGTTGGCGCCCGTGGCCTGACCGGATGACGGGACGTACGCAAAACCGCCAAACGACGTGAAGTTGAAGCCGACGGGCGGACGCATCAGGCCATACCAGTGTCGTTCCGGATCGCCTGGATCGGCCACGCGTGCCAGGTCCAGGTCGGCCAACACCTGTTGCCAGAAGGGAGCCAGGCCGCCCGAGGGCATCGTGCCGAAATTGGCGCCCGTGGTTAGCGGCAGTGCAATGGTGGTGGTCAACGCGCCCAACGGTTGAACGCTGCGCAGCGTGCGGATGTATTCCGGCATCTGTCCCGCGGTTACCGCAACCGTCGAGTTGTTGTGCGCGGAAAGGGTAAGCGGCACGAAGTGCACTTTGAGTGCAGGCACGGTCACCGTGGGCAACAGCCTGCGGCCGGTGCGCGGAAACACATTGTTGGCGCGATTGTCATCGACCACCTGGCGCAGCGGATCGACCTCGACCTGCCACTGCATGGCTGCACTGAGCGCGCTGGCCGGCACCAGGAGCTGAGCACTGGGCGTCGCGTAGGAGACGGTCTGGCTGATCAATCCGGGTGTGCGCACCGTGTCCGTGCGCGTGAGCACGCCATTCGCATTGAACAGCCGCAATACCACCTGCAACCGAGGGAAGTTGTTGCCCTCCAAGGTGCCGCGGATGAGCACGTTCACTACCGCGGGATTGCCGTTCAGCACGATCGGAATCGTACCGTCGTTGGATTGGATGGCCTGCGTGAATTGGGCCTCCACGATATCGTAGTCGGAAGGCGCGGGCGTGCGCACCGTGACGATGGTCGTGTCGCGTTGGCCGTCACTGTTGGCTGTGATGATGGCCCGCCCGGCTGACATTGCTGTGACCAGTCCGGCGGCGGATACCGTTGCTCGGGCCCGATCCGATGACGACCAGGTCACGGCGTGGCCGGTCAGCATGTTGCCATCCCCATCGCGCACCGTGACCGAAAGCTGCGCAGTCTCACCGACTAGCAGTCCCACCGAATCCGGTTGTACCGCCACGGAGGCGGCACGCGGCGCATCGCTCGGGTCGCAGGCGGCAACCAGCAGGGCGAGGGCCCAGAACGTTCGTTTGGTCAAATTCATGGCCAGGAAAGTAGGCGCAGCGGGGTCGGCCGGTCGAGGGTTAAGGCGAAGGCGACGGGCGGCTGGAAATTGCGAACAAAACGGCGTTAATTGGAAGTATGCGCGCAACACGGAAGACTGCCGCCGCTGGACTGGGGCCGATTGCCCTGGTGACCAGCCTGTTGGCCGGCTGTGATTCCATCGGGCTGCCGGACTTCTTTCCGCCGGCCGCGACACCGCATGAAGCCTACTCGCGCTCATTGCAGCAGGCCGGCCTGCACGAAACTGCGTTGGCGCGCGAATGGCTGGGCGCGGCCGACGCGGCATTGCGCCAACCGGTACGCGTCACACTGCCCATAGAAGAAGCGGGCTACCTGCCCGCGGAGCGCCCGCGTGCAGTGGCGTTCCGCGTCAATCTGGTGCGCGGACGGCGCCTGGTGTTGAACGCGGATCTGGCGCCTGCGCCGGGCGCGCTGCTGTTCATCGATGTATACGCCATGCCGGAAGCCGCCGACGATTCGCTCCGCCACGTGATCGCCGCGGATAGCGGTGTGCGTTTCCTGGCGTTCGAGCCGCGCCGCACGGGTGATTACATCATTCGCATCCAACCCGAGCTGCTGCGCGGCGGCCGCTACCACCTCTCATTGCGCGCCGAGCCTGCCCTGGCCTTTCCCGTGCAGGGCAAGGCCAATGCATCGATTCAGAGCGGTTTTGGTGCGCCGCGCGATGGCGGCGCGCGCGATCATCACGGCATCGACATTTTTGCCCCGCGCGGCACACCCGTCCTCTCCGCATCCGCTGGCGTGGTCACGCGCGTGCAGGAAACACCGCGCGGCGGCCGTGTGGTATGGGTGCGCGATGAAACACGCGGCAACAGCCTGTACTACGCGCATCTCGATCGGCAGCTGGTGGAGCGCGGCGCCACCGTGAAGATCGGCGACCCACTGGGCCTGGTGGGCAATACCGGCAACGCGCGCAGCACGGCGCCCCATCTGCATTTCGGCATCTATCGCAGAGGCGAGGGGCCGATGGACCCGAGGCCCTGGGTGTCGCTCATCAGCGCGCGACCCACTCCCTTGCGCGTGGACACCAGCCTGTTGGGCGAATGGGTGCGCATGGCACGCGCGACGGTACTGCGCGCCGCACCCGATCGCGAAGCAACACGCGTCTCCGAGTTGAATGCCGAAACCGTGGCGCGCGTGCTCGGTGCCCGCGCCTCCTGGTATGATGTGCGCCTGCCCGATGGCACGGCCGGCTATGTGGCGGCTGCCGATGTCACGTCAGCAACCTCGCCGTTGCGAACGCAAGCGCTCGAAGCACCCACCGCGCTCCTGGCCCAGCCGACGGACAATGCGGCCGTCATGGATACGCTGTCGGCGCGTGCTGTGCGCGTTCACGGGCGCTTTGGCGAGCGGTTGTTCGTGCGCGTAGACTCTGCGATCGGCTGGATCGACACAGGGAATGGGCGTAACGAGCGGAGCGGGCGAGTCAACTGATCGACGCTCGATCGATCAGATGCAGATCTCCGAACTCATGCCACAAATAGCCGTTGTCCATAGCCGTTCGATAGGCCTTATCAGCGAGCAGGCCACGCGTCGGCGTGATATGCAGATTGGTCCAACCGCGGCCCGGGCGCACGTGGCCACCGGGCGCGGCCACGGTTTCCAGAGGGCACAACGGTGGTGCCAACCGCGACTACACGATGGCCAGCGGCGCGCGCCGCGTTGATGGCAAGCGCGGTTGCAGCGGGCACGCGATACCGTTCCGCATACGGCGCCTCGCCTACGTCCAAACTGCCCACGCCTGTGTGCAATACGAGTGGAGCGATGCCGAGCCGCTGCAGTCGCGCCACCAGTGCGCGCGTAAACGCGCGGCCAGCCGATGGCATCTCCGCGCTACCGGGTTCCTGTGCAAAAATGGTCTGGTAGTACTCGATCGGCCAATGCCCGGGCACATAGTCGTAGCGGATGGGCTGGCCAAAGCGCGCGGCATAGGATAGCACGTCACCCGGCACGTCCAGGTCTGCGATCCACAAGCGCACGCGTGTTGGATCGTGCGCGTGGAATGGTGCGATCAAGCGCAGCGTGGCCGGCCCTTTGGAGCTCGACAACACAGGTGCCAGCCGAATCACCTCGCCCGCCGTTGCATCGAGCAAGGGTGCGCTGCCCGCAGCGGATACACGACGCAATTCGATGACCCAGCGCGTGCGCGTCTCAGCAACGGGCTGCGAAAGGTGCACCCGGATGTGTTCGTGCTGATGCTCGCGCCAACCATTGAGTGCAGCCTTGTTGGTGGCGCTGCTATTCACGACCAGCACATCACCAGGCCGGAGAAACTGCGGCAGGTCGGAAAAGTGCGGTGTTGGACCGTGTCAGCGCGAACGTTGCTGACCAGCATACGGACGCCATCACGGGCCAGGCCGCGCGCCTCGGGCGGCTCGTGCGCGTCCAGGATCTGCGGCACGAACGGCGTGGCAAGCGGGGCGGCTGCACTCATGCGGCTTCCACGGCCAGGTGCAACAGATCGCTGGCGATGTAGCGGCCACTGGGCAGATCGCCCTCGAGCAGGGTCAGGAAGGCGGGCACGCGTTCCCCGGGCCGAGCGCGATCGCTGATGTCTTCACCCGGGAATGCAGCCTGCTGCATGTCAGTGCGCATATCGCCCGGATCCACCCAATAGACGCGTAGCGCCGGGTTCTCCACGGCCAGTACGGCCGAGAGTTGCTCGAGGCCCGCCTTGCTCGCGCCATAACCGCCCCAGCCGGCGTAGGCATTGACGGCCGCATCGCTGGTCACATTGATGATCCGTGCGCCGGGCTTGAGCTCGGACCTGACGGCCTGCAACACCGCCAGTGGCGCGGTCAGGTTGGTGCGGAATACATCGATCAACGCATCCAGCGGATACTCGAACAGAAGCGGCTGTGGGCTGGGTCCGAGCGCGCCTGCGTTATTGATCACGGCATCGAGCCCGCTGTGCCCGCGCGCCAACACGGCCAGCGCCTGCCGATGCGCGGGATCCGTGATGTCACCGGCCAACGCGGCCACATGCGTGACCTGCGCCAGCTCGTCACGCACCGCGCGCAAACGATCGGGATCGCGCGCCGTGAGGATCAGATTCCAGTCCCAGCCCGCCAGCCCGCGCGCCAGGGCCAGCCCCAGTCCGCGCGACGCCCCCGTAATCAGCGCTGTCTTTTCCCTTGCCTGCATGACGCCCTTCTCCGTTTCAATGTGCACGAACGAAGATGCCGCTTGTTGCCTTACGGTGATATCGAGCAGGTGGACAGGAAGAGGGCTGTACGAAAGGACAGGGAGGCTACCAGTCATCCGTTCTGTTGCAACCGGATGATGCCCGCCTGCGCCGCCCTGGTCAGAGCATCCGTGCGGTTGGATGCACCAAGCTTGGCGAACACGGCGCTCATGTGGAACTTGACCGTGCGTTCGGAGATGCCGAGTGCGCTGGCAATGCGCTTGTTGCCCAGGCCGCGCGCCAGGTGCTGCAGCACATCCAGTTCACGGGGAGTGAGCTGGGGGCGCGGTTCGGCATCCTGGCGCACGCGACGGAGTAAGGCCGACGCAGCCACGGGCGCCAACAGCGAGCCACCCGCGGCCATTGTGCGCACGGCGGCAAAGACATCGGCACGGGGCGCGCCCTTGAGCAGGTAACCGGCCGCTCCCGCCTCCACCGAGCCAATGATCCGTTCATCGGTATCGAATACCGTGAATACGATGACGCGCGCGCGCGCGCCCTCTGCGCGCAACTGCTTCAGCACGTGCAATCCATCGAGTTGAGGCAGCTCGAGATCGAGGAGCAGCACATCGGGATCGTGTGATTGCACCAGCGCCAGTGCGTCAGGCCCGCTACTGCCCTCGCCCAACACCTGGAAGTCCGATTGTGTCTCGAGCATGGCGATGAGCCCGGCGCGCACCACGGGGTGGTCATCCACGACCACAATGCGAATCGGGGTTACGCTGCTGCGTCCGGCGAGGTCTGAAGCCGGGGTCATGGACTTCGGTCGGCGGTACGCGGCGGCAGCGGCACATCGACCTGAATCACGGTGCCTCCACCGTGCTCGCTTTGCACCGCCAGCTGCCCACCCAGCAGGCGCGCGCGCTCGCTCATGCCGAGCAGACCGAAACGATCGGTGCGCACGCTGGCCGTGTCAAAGCCAATGCCATCGTCCTCGATGCGAAGTCGGATGCCGGTGCCGGTGTCTGAGAGTACGACGTGCGTGCGCCGGGCGCGCGCGTGCCGCGCCGCATTGTTCAGGGCCTGCTGCGCGATGCGGTAGAGGCCGAGTTCGATGGCACGAGGAACCGGTGCCGCATCATCCCAGTCATGGAGGTGAAACACGGTGGAAGGATGTCCGGCTACGAGTGCTGCCAGGGCCTGTCCCAACGAGTGACCGGCCAGCGGCGCAGCACGCAGTTCCAGCACAGAGCGGCGCGCATCCTCCAGCGTAGTACGCGCCAATCCCAGCGCTCGATTGATGGCTTGCGGCAGGCGCGCATCTTCCGTGGTTTCCGCTAACGTGTCAGCCACCTCGAGCTGCAGTGTGAGTGCGGCCAGGCCCTGGGCCAACGTGTCATGGATCTCGCGTGCCATCCGATTGCGTTCCTCCACGGCCTGGGCACGCGCATGAATTGCCTCCAGCCGAGCGCGTTCGATGACCAGGCTCACCAACGCACCGGCCGTAGTGAGCAGATTCAGCTCGGGCTGGGAGAGCACGCGCCAATCGCGGCTGGCCACGTTGATCATGCCCAATTGCCGGTCGCCCACGAAGAGCGGCACACTGGCGTGACAGTGCAGATCGGTAGCGGCCTCGTCATCCTCCAGCAGCTGCTCGAGTCGACTGCACCAGACCACATTGACATTGGCCGCGCCGCGCAGGTCGCCCTTGCGAAAGGTTTGCAGGCAGTAACAATCGCCGCGCATGGCAGCCGGATGGTCGCGCAATTCGGCGGGCAATGCGCGCGCCGCTGCCAACTGCGGATCAGGGCTGTCTTCATCGACCAGCCAGATCCAGCCCGTCTCCAGCCCGAGCACATCGGCCACCGTGGCCAGTGCGCCCGAGAGCGCGTCAGCAAGGTTGGCCGGCCGACTGAGCGTGCGGGCCAGCGCAGTGAGTGCGGTCAGTGCATCCAGGTCAGGAGACGCACGTGCGCTCACTCGCGTGGTTCGCTGCCCGGCGGCAACGCTTCCTTCGAGCGGCGCGCAATCAACTGTTCGGTGAACTCCTGCCGCTCGGCCAACAGCCGAATCTGTGCTTCCATGGAGTGCATCAATTCTTTCATCTGCCGTACGTCGGCCAGCTCGGCATGCATGGGGTCCTTCTTTTCCTGCAACTTCGACTCGAGCAGCAGGCCCAGTCGCCGGGTGACCGGAAACAGCACGATGAAACCACCCACGATGACGGTGAACACCAGAGTGAAAACCATGCCGGCCACGGC
>JBOHRF010000255.1:0-7312 GCA_050732575.1 Longimicrobiales bacterium | reverse complement strand
GCTGTGGCCAGGCTCCTCGCGCGCGAACGTCGCGCGGGCGGCACTGTGGTATTAGCCGGCTCCGTGCGACGCATGCCATCGGGCGTGAGTTCATAGGCCCAGGCCAGCACGAGCGCGATCGGAAGCCCGACGATCGTGCCGCCCAGCACGAGCTTCACCGTCCAGGGCGGAAGTTCGAGGAGAGGAAAGATTAGATCGGCAGTTTGCAGCGCAGCAAAAGCGACAGCGCCGTAAACCAACGCGACGCGTACGACGCGCCGCCGCTTCAGTTCAATAAAGAACTCGGCCAGGTCAACATCAGCCATAAGATCTCATTGAGGTGCAGCGACGACCGAACTAGTGGTGCCGCGCAGACACGCCCAGTTCCGTCTTCACCGTCACCGTGACGTTCAGCCCGTGGC
Organism: Longimicrobiales bacterium; assembly: GCA_050732575.1. Lineage (GTDB taxonomy): Bacteria > Gemmatimonadota > Gemmatimonadetes > Longimicrobiales > RSA9 > JBBDWZ01. The sequence goes on along the minus strand of JBOHRF010000255.1, from coordinate 6,911 downwards.
CGCCTTGGTTGCAAGAACCTCCTTGAACGCCACCATGAAGCGATTCATTTCTTCCGCCGTGCCGACCGAGACACGCAGATGCTCGGTCATGGGCGGGAAGGGACGGCCCACAATCACACCACGCTTGCGGAACTCCTCGATCACGGGCTGCACGGGCCGCTTAATGTGCGTCATGAAGAAATTGCCTTCGGAGGGCAGACTGCTGTAGCCCAACGCTTGCAAATCGCTCGTTGTTTTCCTGCGCAGATCGATGGTCAGTTTCTTCACTTTGTTCTGCGTCTCGATATCCTTGAGCGCGGCTACACCTCCCCATTTCACGATGGCGTTGACACTGCCCGTCATGTGCGTGCGCATCTTCTGGATGACCTCGCGCGGCGCTACCGCGTAGCCCAGACGCATGCCCGCCAGGCCCACGATCTTGGAGAACGTGCGCGCGATGATGACCGGCCGACCCTCCAGCACGTAGGGGATCGAAGTCGCATAGGCCGGATCTTCCACAAAGTGATGGTACGCTTCATCGATCAGAACCGGCATGTCTTCCGGAATGCCATCGAGCAGCTGCTTCACTTCATTCTTTGTGACAATGCCACCTGTTGGATTGTTCGGATTGCACAGGTACACGAATCCAATTTCGTGGCAGCAAACTTTGGACGCCTTGATCATGGCCGGGATGTCCTGCCGATAATCCGGCAGTAGCGGAATGCGCACCGCGTCCGCCCTGACACTGGTGGCGTGCTGGTATACCTGAGAATAGGACGGCTCCACACCCAGCACCTTCCCCTTGCCGCCATAGAGGAACGTCACGCCCACGACATCGAGAATCTCACCCGAGCCGGCCGCCAGCAGGATGTTCTCGTTCTTGACGCCGTGGTGATTGGCGATCTCGGTGACGATGTTGCCGTCCGGATAACCGTAGCGGTTGGCGTACTTGAAAGCCTTGACCATGGCCTTCATCACGGACTCGGGCGGGCCGTACGGATTCTCGTTGTTGCCCAGCTTGGCCATGCCATCGTATTCGTCTTCCGAGCGCTGCTGGCGGCTTTGTGCGCGCACCAGCTCGGGCAGGGAGACCATGCCGGGCGACAGGATTGCCGCGGCCAGGCTGCTGCGTACGAAGGTCCTGCGCTCCATGTGGCCTCCCTTTGGCGGACGACAGTTGCTTTTCCAACAATCTGGCCGGTTCGGCTATGCAACCATGCTCTGACCATGGCCTGATACGGCAAAACGCGGCAAAAACCCAGTGTTGGCCGGCTGTTCACGTCCAAATCGCAAGAAAGCAACTGTCGTCCGGCGTGTTTACGCCCACCTCAAATCCTGCTTCGACAACGGCAACGAGCGAATGCGCTTGCCCGTGGCCGCAAAAATCGCATTGCACAATGCTGGAATCGCGGGCGGCAATGACGGTTCCCCCAGGCCGGTGGGCGGGAAATCCGTCTTGTTCCAGTGCACCTCGATTACGGGCGGTGCCTGGGTCAGGCGCAGGAGCGGGAAGTCGTGGAAGTTGCTCTGCACCGTGCGGCCGCGTTCGATCGTGATTTCCTGGCCCAGCGCTTCTGCCAATCCATCGAGCACGCCACCCTGCACGTTGCTCTCCGCATTGCTCAGGTTGATGATCTGGCTGCCTACATCACCGGCCACCCAGACCTTGTCGATCTTCAGCACACCCTGCCGGCTGACCGTGGCCTGGACTACCTCGGCAAAGTAGCCGCGGTGGCTGAAGTGGAAAGCCACGCCCATGCCAGTGCCACGAGCGAGTCGGGTTCTGCCCCAGCCTGATTTTTCGGCGACCAGCTCGAGCACACCGCGCATACGCGCCGCATCGAACTGCGGCCCGCCACCACCACCCTGCTGTCCTGGTGGAGGCGGTGAAAGCGGAATCGGTGTGTTGCCCAAGAGATCGAGCCGGAACTGCACCGGGTCTTTGCCCGCCGCTTGCGCCAGCTCATCGATGAAGCCCTGCATCACGAAGGCCAGGCCATTGCTTCCTGGCGCGCGCAGCGCGCCGGTCGGCACACCGAGCGGAATCAGCGACATGTCGAGCGTGAAATTGGGGATGTAGCGCGAGGGGAATTCCGTGGCGCCCACGCCCGCGCTGGAAGCCACACGCTCACCTTCACCGAACGAGATGAAATGGTCGCGCCAGGCCACCAGTTTGCCACTGGCATCCACACCGCCCGTGAAATAATGGAATCCGGCAGGCCGGTAGAAGTCGTGCTGCATGTCATCTTCACGCGTCCAGAGCAGCTTGACCGGCACACCGGCTTCTTTGGCGATCCACGCTGCTTCCACCATGTAATCGTTGGACAGCCGGCGCCCAAAACCACCGCCCGCCCGAATCAGATGGAGCGTGATATCGGTTTCCTGAATGCCCAGCGTGCGGGCCACCAGTCCGCGTCCTGCCTGCGGCGTTTGTGTGGGTGACCAGATCTCGATCTTGCCATCCCTGAAGTGCGCGGTGGTATTCTGCGGCTCGAGTGGCGCATGCGAGATGAACGGATAGAAGTATTCAGCACTCACTTTCTTGGCCGCGCCCGCCAGTGCGGCATCGAAGTCGCCATCTTTGCGCAGCGTGCGTTGTGCGGGCTGCCTGGACAGCTCGGCAGCTTTGGCCGCGAAGCCGGCACTGCTCTGCTCGGCGGTAGGCCCTTCATTCCAGGTCACGCGCAGTTTCTTTCGTGCCGATTGTGCTGCCCACCACGTATCGCCCACAATCGCAACACCACTCAGCAAACCGGTGAGCGCCGTGCCGCCCTCAACTACGAAGCAGTTACGCACACCGAGCTGCGCTTTGATCTCGTCGATGTTCGCGCTGGCTACCTTACCGCCGAACACTGGACACTTCTCGAACACGGCGTACAACATGCCCGGCACAGTGATATCGATGCCGTAGAGCGGCTTGCCCGTGACGATCTTCAGGTTGTCGACACCGGGCACCTTGGTGCCGATGATGCGGAAGTCTTTCGGCTCCTTCAGCTTCACGGTGGCCAGATCGGGCGGTGTCAGCGTGGCCGCTTTCTCCGTGAGCTGTCCGTACGTCAAGCTGCGGTTGCTGGCGCGATGACGCACTACACCGGCGGCGGTCTCGCACTCCGCTTCCGGCACGCCCCAGGTTTGGGCCGCGGCAGCAATCAACATGACGCGTCCGGCCGCACCCACCTGCCGCATGGGCAGCCAGCTGCTGGGCGTGGCATTGCTGCCGCCCGCCGACTGTCCCTGGAACTTGGTATTGTCGAAATCAGCCTGCTCGATGCGCACGTTCTTCCAATCGACATCCAGCTCATCAGCAATGAGCATGGGCAACATCGTCTTGACACCCTGACCGATCTCCGGATTCTTCGCGATGATCGTCACGATGCCATCAGGCGTGATGCGGATGAATGCATTGGGTGTGAAATCGACCGCCGTGTCGGCCGCCAGTGCGCCGAAGGGGTCGATATAGGTGGCGAGCAACAGGCCGCCGCCCGCAATGGCGCTGACCCGGAAGAACTGGCGACGGTTGACGCGCAAGGTCGTGTCCATGTCGCCTCCTTATGAGTTGTGGTTGCCGTTGCGGCTGGGCGAGCCTGCGTCGGATGCCGGCATGTTGGCCGCCCGATGAATCGCCTGACGGATGCGCAGATACGTTGCGCACCGGCAGATATTGCCGTTCATGGCAGCATCGATCTGCGCGTCGGTCGGCTTGGGTGTGCGCGCCAGCAGCGCTGCGGCCGACATGAGCTGGCCAGCCTGGCAGTAGCCGCATTGCGGCACATCCAGCTCCAGCCACGCACGCTGCAACGGGTGCGTGGCATCAGGCGAGAGGCCTTCCACGGTCGTGACATCTGCTCCCTGTACTGCTGATACTGGCGTGATGCACGAGCGCGTGGCTGCGCCATTCAGGTGCACCGTGCAGGCGCCACACTGCGCAACGCCACAGCCGAACTTGGTGCCCTTAAGATCGAGTGCATCGCGCAGCACCCAGAGCAGGGGCATGTCGGCCGGGACATCCACGGTGGTGGATTTCCCGTTGACTCGGAACGTGACCATCATGTCTTTCAACCTCCGTGAGGTGCCGTGGCGAAAGCGCTAACGACCGTTAGTTGATGGCGAAACAAAAGAACAGGCCATCTCCGCCCGTAGCTTGCAGATTGGCCTGACTGCATCCCCGTGATGCGTGCGCCGAGTTCCACGACGTCGGATTCTCGCCGCCGCCCACTTTGTCGAAATGGCCGACGCGCGCGCTGCCCTGACCATCCGCGCCGCTGGTCCAGTTGCCGCACGTCGTGTCGGCATCGCCCGCATAGGCGGTGCCGTCGGCCTGCGAGCCCGTCAAGACGTCATGCCGGTTCGGTGTGTCACCGCGACCATTTACGACCTCGCCTTTTTCATTCAGCACAGTCTGCTTGGTCCACTTGGCATTGTCACTGTGCAGGTCGGCTACGTTTTGAGCGATGAGCTGTGCCTTGGAGTTGTACCAGGGACCATTTCCAATGCGATCTTTGGCATTCACGGCCGCTCTGCCGCCCGCAGCCGGCAGACTGAGATACGCGCGCCAGGTCACGTTCCGCACGTTCACTGCGTCGGCCAACGTGGTGCAGTGGCGATCGGCGCCTTCGAGCCCGCCCAGATTTGCGCCGTTGCCCGGGCCCGCGCTGGTAAGGAAGAAGCCCAGGCGATTCTGCTGCTGCGTAACGACCGGCTCCTGGCTGCAAGCCAGTACCACTCCCAAAACCAGCATCGCTTTGATCTTTGTCATCTACGGCTCCTGACGACGGCTGAAGCCGTCGCCCCCGCGAGAGGTGAGTCGAGGTGATGAGCTGCGCGTGTGAACCCGCAATTGTTCGTTGCTGGATCGCGCCGGTCAAGAGGGGCGAGACCCAGCTTTAACAGACTGAGGAAATAGGATTAAGGGAAGGGGGAGGGTGACCCCTACCCGCTCAGCTTGGTGATCGCTGCTTTAGCGGCGTCGATCATCCAGCGCAAACCGGCGGCGGGTACATCGTATTCTTCCAGCACCCGCCGATAGGCTCGCACGGCTGCGTCCGGCCGGCCGGCCGCTTGCTCCATGCGTCCCCGTTCGAACCAGACCGCGCCTTCGAGTGCGCGGTTCGCCTGTTCGTGGCTGAGCACGGTCAATACCGCCTCCGGGAAGTGGAGCAGACGCTCGGCCGTCGCCAGGTCGCCTGCCGCCGTCAGCCGTCTGGCGGCCGCCAGTCGATTGACTCCCGTGAAAAAGGAATACCGTGATCCAAAGATTCGCACTCGCCCCCGCCGTGCCATTTCCCATTCGAGGTCGGCCAGCTGTCGTCCTGCATCCGCGCTGTTACCACGCAAATCCGTAGCAAAGGCGTCGAGTGAGCGTTTCATGAACGCGGCGGCCGGCATATTCGAAGCGGTGAGCTGCATGCGAGCTTGATCGAGGCCGGTCGTGTCTCGCCGCGCAGCCGCTACCAGTCCATCCAGCCAGGTCACGTTGAGGCTGGCCTGCTCCGAGAGCTTTGTCGGCTGCGCGTGAATGCGCCGTCGCCAGCCTTTGGTAATGGCTGAATCCGTGGCGCCCAGCCATTCACTCACGGCTGCGAGTTGATATCCGTAGTACACGCTTTCCGACTGCCGGCTGAAGTCGGCGTACGCAGCCGCCGCCACCAGCGCGGAATCCCATGCGCCCCGTTTGGCGTGCGCCATGGCCAGGGCCCGATGAGCACCGACCTTGAGCGGTGGGGGAGCGTCGCGCGAGCGGAGGATGCGCCTGTCGAAATCGACTTCTGCAGCAGCGAAACCAAACGTCATGAGGCCACCCGGCAGACTCTCGAGTGGCAACGGGCCGCGGTAACTGGCGAGAAATGCCGCGCCACGGTTGGCAGATACGGTGTCTGGCCGGCCGTTGTTCTGGACTAGATAGTCGAGATAGCGATAAATCCCGAGTTCGTCCAGGCTCGTCTCTGCCATGCTGAGCGAATCGAGTCGCAGGCGCGCCAGTTCGGCCACGACTCGCCTGCCGGTTGCGGTATCTCGCTGGTGCACGGCCATCCACATCAGATGAGTCCAGGCCGGCACAAGCTCGGGGTTGAGGACCACCAATCGCTCGAGCGCGGCCCGCGAGTCATCGTAACTGAACCCAAAGAATCCTCCGTTGTGCACCAGCAGATCCTGGTATTGCAGCCAGGCTGGCCAGTAATCCGGGTACCGTACCGTGAGCACGCGTAGCCGCTCGATGTGGGCAGTCAGACTGTCTCGGGGCATGCGTGCTTCGATCAACGCGCGGTCGCGCTCGGGGAATCGATCGCGGTGCGTCTCGAAGGCAGCGCGCACCATGGAATCGATCGGCTGCCCGTGCCAGCTCAGCGAATAGCCGTAGCGCCAGTACGCCAGCCAGAACGTGGAATCTTCCTCGATTGCGCGCTTGAACGCGCGCGCGGCCAGATGAAAGTTGCCCCCCACAATGTCGCGCTCACCTTCCAGAAACGCGCGCAGCGCCGGGATCGACCGAGTAGTGATCGCGGCCAGACTGGGAGAGGGCGGCTGGCCGGTGCGCCATACTTGCGCAAGGAACGCCCAGGTGGCGGAGTCGGTCAGCGCCGCAATGTCATCGCCATCACTGGTGGCCGATGCCTGGATCTCGGGCGTCACGTCATCACCTTCGAACAGCGCGAGATCCACGCGCACACGCTCACCGACACGCACCAGGCTGCCGTGCACTACACTGCGCGCGCCCAGCCGTTTGGCCAGAGCGCGCGCATACTCGAGCGTGTAGGGTGCAGTTCGATCCGTGGATTGTGAAAGTACGGCCAATGGATGCACGGTACGGATGCCACCCACACCGTCCAGATTGGTGCTCAGCGTGAGCGCTAGCTCCCGACCGAGTCGCGTCAACGCACTGTCAGCCACTGCAGGCGCGAACGGAACCACCAGAATACTCTGCGCGGCTCGGC
>JBOHRF010000254.1:0-7401 GCA_050732575.1 Longimicrobiales bacterium | reverse complement strand
TCATGGTGACGGGCTTTTCATCTGCCCGGGCACAACATCAAGCACACAAGATGACCATGTTGCAGTTGGGTAGGGACTGGATGGCGATCGGGATTGCCCAGGCGTTTCCCAGCGCCACCATGGAACTGCCGTCCGAGTCGGGATGGCCTCTGGAGCGCCGCGGCTTGTACCTGACGCAGCCGGCGCTCATGATGAACCTGGAATCGCAGGGCTCACTGGTAGCCTTGCGCGCCACATTGAATGCGGAAGGCATCACGCAACCGGGCGGTGAGCTGACCTTTGGCGCCTGGGGCGAAGGATTCCTGGACAAGCGACACCCGCACACGATCCTGCACGAGATCATGCTCAGCCTGAACTTCTGGCGCGGCGAGTCGGCGGGCATTTCCATTTCCGCGGGCAAAGGCTTCGCTCCTTACGGTACCGATGATCCCATGATGCGGCCCGTGATCAAGTACCCAACCAATCACCATCTCTCACAGCTGCTCGAGCGCTGGCTGGTGAGCGGGACCTGGTCGGATGGACACTGGAGCGTGGAGGCGGGAGTTTTTGGTGGCACCGAACCGAGTGGTCCGTTCGACTTTGGCAACGTCGAAAGTTTTGCCAATTCCTGGTCCACCCGGCTCACCTACAGAGTGGGTACACCAACGCTGGCGGCCTGGCCCTGGGAGTTCAGCCTGTCCGTTGCCCGTGTGCGCGAACATGAAGACCAAGCCGGCGTGAACGAGTTGTACAACGCTGCCTTGCGGTACGAGCGCGAACACGGCGATACGCGCGCCTATGCGCTATTGGAAGCATCGTGGGGCAACGAGACCGATGGTAATGGCGTCTTCTCCGTACTCGCAGAGGGCAGCCTGACCCGCGGCCGCCACAAACCGTACGCACGGCTGGAGTACGCAACCCGTCCGGAATACACGCGGGTCGGGCCGCCCAACAGTCGCGCGTTCTTTCGCTATGACCACGATCTGGATTCCATAGGGGCAACCCGCTGGCTGATCCTGAGCGCAGGTTACGGTTGGAGCGCGACTCTGCAGCCCCTGAGCGTGCGACCCTACATCGAAACGCAGTTCAACAATGTCCAGGCGGACTGGGGCGGCATCGATCCGGTGGACCTCTATGGCCGGCGCAACTTCCTGGTCCTCTCGGCCGGACTGCGCGTTTTCCTGGGCGGCGAACCCATGCGCATGGGCGCCTACGGCATTCTCGATCCCATGACTGCCATGCATCGCGTCCAGATGCAGGCTATGCAGACCGAACACAAGCACTAATTACCGCAGTCGCAGTTCCGCAGGTCGACCGAACTGCGGCACTTCGACAGCGGCACTTCGACAGCGGAACTTCAAATTCGGAACTTCAACAGCGGAACTTCAACTTCGGTACTGCAACTTCGGTTAGTTTGGGTCATCCATCGTTTCGGCTGTAGCCCGCTGACCAACGCAACAGCTTTTCCACCTCGTTGGTCGTGATGCGGTGTACGCCCAACTCTGCCAGTCTGGACGCAGTGCCGGTATCGTTGACCGTGTAGACAGCCAGCTCGATTTGCATTTGGTGCGCGTAGCGCACCAGCTCGGCATTGTGCAACAGTATCTTGAAATTGCAGTCGACCAGCGCCTGCCCATCGGCGCGGGCCCGATCGAGCGCCGCCAGGAATCGAGGTTCGTCATCGGCCAGGAACGCCAGGGTAACTCGAGTCGAGAGAGCCCGTATCTGCTCGAGCAACGACCACTCGAATGACATGAGCACGCACTTCTCCGCCACTCCGGTCTGCTCCACCAACGCAACGACTCGGGCCAGTTGTGCCGGCGCAAACGCACCGGGCTTCAATTCGATGTAGAATCGATTGACCTTCGTGCTCAGGCTGGCCAGCAGTTCTTCCAGCGCAGGGATGCGCTCACCGGCATAGTCCGGGTGGAACCAGCGGCCGGCATCGAGCGTGCGCAACTGCTGGTAGCTGTGCTCGGCAACCTTGCCGTGCCCATTTGTGGTGCGAGACAATTTGTCATCGTGGATGACGACGGGCACGCCATCGGCGCTGGCATGAATGTCGAATTCGAGCGCGCTGGCGCCGGCGCGAATGGCCATTTCCATGGCGACCATGGTATTCTCGGGCGCGCGCCCACTGTACCCGCGATGTGCGATGACCTCGATGCCGCCCTCGCCCCAGAATGCAGGTATGTCCGGCAACTCACCCACGCGCAGTGCGGCCAGCTTGCGGCGATCGCGCGTGCGACGCACTACAAAGAGGAACACGATGATGGTAGCGGCCAGTGCGCCGAACACCGCAGACTGCGTGACTACCACGGTCCAGCCGTATTTGCGCTTTACATGGCGACGCCATTGCGATTCCAGTCGGCCCGCGTCCACACCATAGGTAGCGACCAGTGATTGCTCGAAGTTGCCACTGGCGCGCGCCCGCTCGATCAGTCGTTGCAGTCCGAAGGTTCCGCTCTCCTGTACCAGATACTCGATCACGGTTGCGGAAAGCAGGTAGGCGAGTTGGGCCTGGGCAGCTGCCCGCGGCCAGTCCAGGATGAGCGAGTCGAGCGGTGGCGCGCGACCGGTCAGGAAGGCCACGCGCAAGACCCAGGCTCGGTTCCAATCCAGCTGTCCAGCTACCCAGGTGGCATACCCTTCATCGAACCAGCGCGGCACGCGCGCCGCAGCCATGGCTCGATGCAGCGCGATGTGCGCCAGCTCGTGACGTAATACCGTGCCATAATCGAGCGGACCACCTCGCTCCAATGAGCCCCACGCAGGAAGCACAATGAGACCGCGCGCGGGCACGGCCACGCCTGCCCCCCACTCCGGTACTTGCCCGCCCGCAGCCGCCTGAAACGCGGCTTCTGATGAGGCAAGGACAATTTCGATCGGTTCATTGCGCCAGAGCGGAGCCGGAATACCGGGCAGCGAATCCAGCGCGCGGGCCATGGCCAGAACTCGCGTGGCCAGACGTTGCGCATTCGGTGGGAAATGAATAGTGAAGGGGAACTCACGCAGGGAGGGTGCGCGCTGTTGCGCAACCGCCGCTGGAGATGTCGCAGCACACCATACCAGTAACGTGCAAACAGCGCGGATACCAAACGCGGTGCCGCGGCCAAACCGCCCCATTAGCGTTCACTCAACCCGGTACGCCCGTTACGCCCGTTACGCCCACAATCAAATGCGCCGCCGGCACACCTGCAGGCTAGAGGTGGCAAGTGCCTGAGCAATCTCCGACAAAGGTAGATGTTGTTCGGCAAAAGGTGCGGCCGCGCGCGGCATGCCGTAGATCACGGCCGACGCTTCATCCTGCACGGCCGTCCAGCCACCCACCTCACGGATCTGGCGCAGCCCATCGGCACCGTCGCGCCCCATGCCCGTGAGTACCAGGCCCATGCTGGAGGGACCGAAGTGACGGGCCACATCGGAAAAGAGCAAGTCGGCGGCGGGGCGCACTCCCCAGAGCGGGTCCTCATCGGTGAGCACAATGGCGATGTGGTCCACCGAGCGGCGCAGGGTCAAGTGTTTGCCGCCGGGCGCTATATAAACCACGCCCGTCTCTACGATCTCATCGGGCTGCGCTTCGCGCACAGGCAGCAGACTCAGGTCATCCAAGCGGTCGGCAAACGACTGCGTGAAGGCGGGCGGCATGTGCTGCACGATGAACACTGCAGAGGGCAGTTCGGCCGGCAGTCTCGGGATGATTTCGCTGAGAGCGCGTGGCCCACCGGTGGACGCGGCTATGGCCACTGCGCACCGCGCGGACCCGCGCGCCGCTGCGGGACGTGCACGCAACCGCATGCGCGCCAGTGCACCGCGTGGCCTCAAATTGCGAATCTGGGCGCGGGTCGCGGCGGTCAGCGCCGTGAGCAAGCGCAGTCGTAGGGCCTCGACCTCGCGCTCCTCCCCGCCCACGGGCTTGGGCACCACTTCCACGGCGCCGGCGTCGTAGGCGCGGGCCAAGGCGTCGGCCAGGCCGTCCGTGTGGGCAGAAACAATGACGACCGGACGGGGCGACTCGTTCATGATGTAGGCCAGCGCCTCGAGTCCGTTCAGGTCGGGCATTTCGATGTCGAGCAGAACGATGTCGGGATTCAACTCGTGCACCAGGCGGATGGCGGCCAGGCCGGTCCGTGCTTCACCGGCAATGCGGAAGTCGCCCGCCTGCTCGATCATCTCGACCAGCAGACGGCGCATGAGATCGCTGTCCTCCACGATCAATACGCGTGCGCGCCGACCGGCCGCGCCTTCAGAGATTGACATCCGGATGCCGCACAGAGGTGACCAAAAGCCGACCATCGGCTACATGGAAATGCACGGAGCGGCCATGATTGCCACCCACTTCCTCACCTTTGAGGGGCACGCCCGCCGCTTTCAGCGCATGGCGCGCCGACTGCACATTGCGTTCACCGAGCGCCGGCCCATCATCGGTCATCAAGTTCTCGAACATGGCGGCGCCGCCTACCAGCCGTGCGTAAAGTCGGCGCCGCGCTGCGCCCGCGGTTTCCATCTCCTGGATCAGGAATTCAATAGCCGTAGAAGCGAAGCGGCCGAGCGGCGTGGGTTTGCGCGCGGAGCTGGGGTGGGGCAGCATGACGTGCGCAAAACCGCCAATGCGCGCGCGTGCATCATAGAGCGCGATGCCCACACAGGAGCCGAGTCCCACGGCGAAGAGCACCGTGTTTCCGCTGGCCACGCGGACTTCGCCCAGCCTGACTGCCACGCGCTCAGTGTTCACGCTCGGCAGAAGATGCGCTCTCGGCTGGAGATGGGTCGAAACAGGCTGGCCGCCGCACCAAAGATGGTTTCCACCTTGCCCAGCACGAGCACACCCTCCGGCTCGAGCGCACGGTGGAATTCATGGAACAGCCGCTCTTGCATCTCACGCTGGAAATAGATGATCACGTTCCGGCACAATATGAGATGTTGCCGCCGCGGGAACGGTCCCGCCATCAGGTCCAGCTCCTGGAAGTGGACCAGCCGTTTCACTTCCTCGCGCAATCGGCTGTCCTCGAAGTAGCGCCGGCGAACGTCGGGCGCAATTTCACTGAACGAGAACGCGCCATATTCGGCGCGCGCTGCCTGCTCCAGCACACGGCGATCCACATCCGTGCCCAGGATGTCGAACCGGCGCAAGGCTGAGCTCTGACCATGCTCGGTTGCGTATTGCAGCAGCAACATGGCCATGGTGTAGGGCTCCTCACCACCGGCGCAGCCAGCGCTCCAGATACGCACGCGCGAGATCCGTTTGAACAGCCGGGGCAGCACCCGGGTGCGCAGTGCCTGCCAGATCTCGGGATTGCGATAGAACTTGCTGACGTTGATGGTGATGGCATCTAGCAGGCGATCGCCCTCGGTCGCGTCTTGCTCGATCAACGCACGGTAGTCTGCATAGCTGTGCAGTCCGCGCGCGCGCATGCGCACGGCCAGCCGCCGGCGCAGACACGGCTCCTTGTAGGCCTTACAGTCGAGGCCAAAGCGATCGAAGATGGCCTGCTTGAGTGTGTGCAGCTCGGCGGCATCACGGTCGCTCAGTTTGCCGCCCGCCAGGGGAAGCAGGGATTGATACGGCACGGCGGCCACATCACCTGCACGGTCATCCTTGCGCTCACGAGGCATTCTGCACGATCTCGATGTTGTTGCGCACGAGTTGATTGCGTGGATTCAGCTCGAGCGCGCGCGTCCACAGCCGGATCGCCGCATCGCGGCCCCGCTTCTTGTACAGGATGTTGCCCAGCTTGGCGTAGATGTCATCGCCCAGCTCGGGATTGATTTGCAACGCGCGATCGTATTGCTCGAGCGCGGCATCATGCGTTCCGCGCCGATAGAAGACGTCGCCCAGGCTCTTGTAGCTCTGCACCAGGTTGGGATCTTCCTCGATCACCTGACGGAACCAGGTCTCGGCCGTTTCGTAGTCGCCACGGCGCTCCGCAACCAAACCGGCCAGCATCAGCAGCGGCGCCGCGGACGGATGCCGTTCCAGACCTTCCTTGACGATGGCCGCGGCCTCTTTCAACCGCTTGGCCAGTGCTTCCGCCAGGCCGGCATAGTAGAAGAACAACTCACTGGGTCGCTCGACCGGGGCCAGCCGCTGACGGTATTCCTGCAGGCTGGCCAGCGCCTCGCGCACCTGACCGGCTTCCAGGTGGGCAGCGCCGCGGGCCAGGGCAACTTCACTGCGGCCCGGCCGCACGTATTCCGCTTCTTTAAGCACCAGCAGGGCATCACCGGGACGTCCCAGACAACGCAGGGCAATCGCCATGTTGAGGAAGGCGCCGAACTGTGGCCCTGTGTCCTCGAGCAAGGCCTTCAGCTGGCGCAGTGCCTCGCGATACTTGTGCTCGCGCAGCGTGACCAGGGCCAGGAAGAAACGCGCGTGCCGATCGACCGGATGCAGCTCGAGGATGCGCTCGAATTCGCGCCGCGCTTCTTCCAGCATGGCCGTACGGTAAAAGGCCATGCCCAGGTTGCGCCGTTCGCTCAGCTCGGTTTCCTTGCCTCGCCCCAGGTCGTTTTCGCGCTTGCCCACACGCGCGGCAAAACCGGCCTGGATCAAGCCAAACATGGCTTTGCCGACTTCGAACTCGGTGAGACCGGTTTGGTCCACGATCTCGCTCAGCGCGCGCGTGCCATCGAGCATGGGTAACATGCGCAGCTGTTCTGCGGTCATCTCGGAGAGCGCGTCCTGCACGCGCACATGATCGACTTCGAAGATCAGATCGAGGGACGGAATCTTCTTTTCTATGAGACTCCACTCATCGATGCGGCGCGCCGCTTCCAGCAGCAGCGTATCGGCGGAGATCGAGACGACAATATCTGCGTCTTCGGGCGCCTGGTCGGCTTCAAAGAAGAAGCTGCCGCGCGACCAGGTAAAGAGGTGGTAGACGGCGTCCTCGATGTGGATGAGCATGAACCGCTCGAGGTCCGTTTTGCTGAGATAGCCCTCGGCCACCAGCACTTGCCCGATCTTGCGGTCCTGCGAGCGGGACTGCACCTCCAGCGCGGCATTGAGCTGTTCCTGTGTTACCGCGCCTTCGCGCACCAGCATATCGCCCAGCCGGTCGCGCCGATTGACGATGCGACTGTAGGTGATGCGGCCCCGGTCAAAAAAGATCTGACCAAAGCGCGCCCGATCGGCCACCGACAGACAGCCGGTCTTCTGCCCGAGTGCCAGCAGTTGGCACACATCGGCCAGACTCGCTTCCTTGAGACTTCCTTTTATCGCCATCCGTTGATCCGTACCTCTGTATCCGCTGCAGGTTCGGTGTGATCAGTCCAGCTCCTCCACCAGCCAGTCCTCCAGGTAGGGCCAGGTCCACACCACCTTCTCGCGACTCAGGAACCAATCATCGATCTCGGACTCGCCCGCAGTCGACAAGACCTCGAGCTCGATGGCGGCCTTGTTTTCGATCCGTGATTCCAGTG
>JBOHRF010000253.1:0-7435 GCA_050732575.1 Longimicrobiales bacterium | reverse complement strand
CCTTTAGGTTGACCGCCGCCCGGTCCCGGGCGCGCAAATACGACACCAAACCCCGTAGACCGAGCACGTAGCTGTCCGCTCCGAAACCCATGATAGCCCCAAGCGCGCGTCCCGCCAACAGGGAGTGGTGACGAAAGGGTTCCCGTGCCATCACATTGCTTAGGTGCACTTCCACGTACGGACGCCCAATCCCGACCAGTGCGTCCAGAAGTGCAATGCTGGTGTGACTATAACCACCGGCATTCACGATCAGGCCGTCCACGTTCGGTCCCAGCCGCTGCACCTCGTCGATCAGCACCCCCTCGCTATTGGACTGCAAACACACGACTTCTACCCCGTCTTCGCGGCCCGTTTCGGTGAGCACGCGATCGATGTCCGCCAATGTGGCCCGACCGTAAATCTCTGGCTCGCGCCGACCGAGCAGATTCAGGTTCGGCCCATGCACGACCGCGATCTTCAGCGCTTGAGGCTCTGCAGCCACGAGCGGAACATTTCGAGGTCGTCGTCAGAATCGTCGTCGCCACTGGTCGGTACGTCCGTCTCAGTTTGCGCCACCATCTCCTCTGTTTGTTCAACCTGCGCTACGGGTTCGGTTGGACCCGCTGGTTCTGGTTCACTACCCGAAAACCATTCCTCAAACGCGTCTTCTACGCCATTCCCCGATGCAGGCGGGGTTACGTAATCGGTGGTCAGGCTGCCAATATCGTCCAGCGCGGGAACAACGGGCGTCGTATTCTCTTCTGCGGGCGACCACGCCTGGAGTTCGCTGTCTGCGCCCGGCGCACTGGTCGGCTCCTCCCAGGGTAGGGGCTCATCTCCCCAGATGTTCACCTCATCCTCGGCCGCTTCTAGCTCCGATTCCTCGGTGAATGAAGAGGCCGTATGGGGTTCGACGGTCGCCAGTTCAGCATCCCAAGCTGCATCGGGCAAAGCAGAATCTTCGGAAACCGCTGGGAATTCCGTTACGGTGGGTCGCCACGCCAGGATTTCACCCAGATAGGAACGCAGGGTTGGGCCACCGGCGTCGTCCTCCGATTCCAGTTCCCAGGCATACGGCGATTCGTCCACGTCGGCCGCGCCGGCGCCGCCCGTCCACGCGGATTCGATCCCCTCCATCCAGGCTTCATTGCCGCCGGCTTTGGGAGGTTCCGCTGGACTTTCGTCCAGGTCCACAGGCGCGTGTTCATCCAGGACCAGGCTCAGACCACTCACCGGATCCGCATCGACCGACGATTCCAAGGACTCGACCTCGTCGAGCCGTTCTCGCAGTCGGCGATCGTCCGGCCGACGTTTGAGCAGCGCGCGGTACACCTCCGCTGAGCGTTCATAGAATCCCTGCGTCCAGTAAAGCTCGGCCAGCGTCTCCGTGGGCAGGTCCGGCTGGCTGGCGGGTATTTCCGTTAAGGGACTGGACGACCCCAGGTTGCTAGTGAGCAGTTCCTCAAAAGTCGTCTCTGCTTCCGGTGCTGCAGCCAACTCTATGGGATCGGTCCCAAGGTCCATCGGCTCGAAGATGAAGTCGGGCTCGCTGCTTTCGGTATCCGGTGCGGACGGGCTGCTGGACGGCGGAGAAAGCGCGTCCTCAGTGGCCTGGCCTATCCGCATCTCATCGGGCATTTGCGTGGACGGAAACGACGGTGGCTCGGAAACAACATCGGGAACGCTCGGCGCCTCTATGAAAACTTCCCGGGCAGGCGGCTCGATCACCTCTGCCTCCCTGTGCTCCGGCTCCGCTGCTGCGGCCGCCTCGGGCAAGGCAGTTTCGCGCGCAAGCTCTTCCAGATCGCCGGGCAGTTCGTCCGCCTGTTCCGGCTCGGCTGCGGTCCAGTCCAGCGTATAATCCGGGCCTACGTTCTGTACTGCTGGCTCCGGCGCTCTAATTTCTTCTGCATTCGGCGCGGCAGTCGCTGACGGGACTTCGGAAACCGCGGCGGGTACCTCTGCCTGGGCTATCGGCGCAGGCGAGGGCGACGGTTCGGGTGACGGTGCTTCTGCAGGCGTTTCCTGTGGTGTCGGTTCCTGCGTTAGCTCGGGCGGGACGCCCCTGACCAGTGTCTCGAGTTGCTCCACCAATTCGGCCAGTTCCTCGTCCGAGGGGTCCAGACTCTGTAACTGGCGGTAATGAATAAGCGCTTCACGCGGATGCTCCGCGCGTGCCAGGTCACCCATCGTACGCAGGGCAACGCGGTTTTCCGGGTCCAGCTCCAGCACTCGTTGAAACGATTGGGCTGCCTCGGCCAGCGCGCCCTGGTCCATAAAAACTCGCCCAATCACCACGTGGGCGCTGGCGTAATCCGGGTGACGTTGCACCCCGGCCTCCAGAATCGAGCGTGCCCGCTCCAGCTCGCCCGCCTTACGGTAGGCCTCGGCCAGATGTGTGAATACTCTTCCGCCCGGATTGTTCGCGTAGATCGCTTCCAACTTCGCGATCTCCTCGCGATTCGATTCAGCCATTCATGAGCTCCTACGGAGAATCAATTGGGGTCGGAGGGCGAAATGAAGATAATACCGGCCGTGAAAAAGGGGGGCAACGCATTTTGACGAATTAACCGGCCCCACACTCCCGTTTCGGGTTGCTCACCGGCTCGGGTCAAAGCTATTTTTTATTGTTTCGCATTATGTTAGGCGGAACACGTTCAAGACTGACGTTCCGGAGTAGTCGTTCTATGATGCGCAAAATGCGGGACCACATGAAGTGGATCATGGCCGTGACGGCCATCACCTTCGTGGCTCTCATGGTGTTCGGCTGGGGCATGGACATCACGGGTCGCAGCAGTGTGCAAGCGACCGGTGGTGAATTAGGACGCGTTAATGGTGAGCCCATCACCTACCAGGAGTGGGATCGGGCGCGCCGCAATCTGTACGATCAACAGCAGCGTGCCACCAACGCACCCGTCAGTGCTGCGATGAACAAGCAGCTCGAGCAGGCCGCCTGGGATCAACTGGTGATGCAGAAGTTGATTAACCAGGAGTTGGGGCGGCGCGGCATCGGTGTGACTGACGCGGAGATCCGGCAGATGGCGCGTTTTGCGCCGCCGCAGGAATTCATGACCATGTCGATTTTCCAGACCAACGGCCAATTCGATCTGACCAAATATCAGTCCTTCCTGGCCACGCAGCAGGCCAATGACACGCTGCTGCTGCAACTCGAAGGGTATTACCGGGACGTCATTCCGCGTAGCAAGCTTTTCTATCAGACCACCGCGGGCGCTCACGTGCCCGAAGCCGAGCTGTGGCGCATGTGGCGCGACGCGCGGGAAACCGCACGCGTGCGCTACATCTTTTTTGATCCATCGGCAATGATTCCGGACAATCAGGTCACGGTCCCAGAGCGCGAAATGGAGCGCTACTATAACGACCACCTTGATCAATTCGAGAAGCCGGCGCGCGCCCGGGTGCGTTATGTGGTGGTGGACCGTACACCCAACGCCGCGGACAGCGCCGCCGCGCTCGCTCGTGTCCAACGGATCCTTGAGGAGATCGTGGGGGGCGCCAAGTTTGAGGATGTGGCCAGGCGAGAATCGGCGGACTCTGTGTCTCGCGAACAGGGTGGCGACCTCGGCAAAGTGCCGAAAGGCCGGGCAGCACCAGCGTTTGACAACGCAGTATTCAGTTTGCCCATCGGCCGTTTGAGTGAGCCGGTGAAGACGCAGTTCGGCTACCATCTCATCGAGGTCAAAAGCCGCACAGCTGACGAGGCAGAGGTCCGGCATATCCTGATCCCATTTGGGTTGAGCCCTGAACGGGACGAGGCACTGATCACGCTCGCGGATTCACTGGATGATCTGGGCGCCACTGGCACGCTCGAGGCCGCCGCCCGTCAACTCAGCTTGATTCCGCGTACTGCGGACCTGGAGCCGGGCCTGTCCTTCCTGCCCGGGATCGGCCAACCGGATGAAGGCGCTGTCTGGGCCCTGGACCAGGCTGAAATCGGGGAGGTGAGCGAGGTCTTCGAATCTCCCAATGCGTACTACATGATGGAGTTGTTGGAGCGTACGGAAGCAGGTACGCAGACCCTGCAGGAAGCGCGTCCGGTGATCAACGCTCGCCTGATGCAGGACAAGAAGCTGGAGGCCGCCCGCGCCGTCGCCCGGCGTGCCGCTGACGTGATTTCCGGCGGCGGCACTCTGGAGCAAGCTGCTCAGGCCGTAGGATTGAAGGTGCAGGAGTCCGAGCCCTTCAGCCGCGTCGATTTTGTGTCGGGGATGGGCAGGTCTAACGCGGCCATCGGGACCGCTTTTGGACTGAACATCGGCCAGATTAGTGGCGTGGTGGAAGCCGAGGGTGCGCTTTTCATTCTCCAGACAACCGCCAAGACGCCGGCCAATCGCCAGGAATTCGATAAGCAGAAAACCGCGCAACAAGCGCAGTTCTCGCAACAGCTAGGCGAACAACGCTGGAATCAATTCCTGCGTGCGCTGCGGGACGACGCGAAAATCGTTGACAATCGGGAGCAGCTATTGCGGCCTGCCACGACCACTACCAACCAGTAACCAACAGAATCGCCCGGAGCCCTGACGGTTCCGGGCGATGTTCTTTTTTTCCCCCTTTGGGGGTCCTAGCTACCCGCCTGACTATCTTCCTTGGGATCGGTCGACGGCGGTACAGCGGGTGGGCGCGGCGGATTCCGCAGTTGGTTGTCTTCAGTTGCCCGCTCTACGTCGCTGGTCAGGTTCTGCACGGACCGCTTGAACTCGCGAATGCCCTTGCCCAGCCCGCTGCCCAGCTCAGGCAATCGCTTTGCGCCGAATACCAGCAGCAGAATGAGCATGATAAAGATCATTTCGCCGGCGCCAAAATTCCCAATGAATGGCATGTGCTAACCCTCCTCGAAGCGAGCTAGAACCAGGATCGCATGACGAATGCGACCAGGAGAATGCCGACGAGACTCAGCGCATTGAGATTGATCGTCAGCGGACCGAGCACGAACGCCACCGCAATCAGGTCGATGCTCAGCGGACCCAGCGACGCCGATACGGCCGTGGTCAGGAATTCACGCGCGGCGCTATCGGGCATGAACAGGATCGCGATCTTGGTAAATAACGCGCCCAGAAACAACCCAACTATGACCGCCCAGACCATGCGGGGCACCGGGCCCCGTCGCGGGTTCATCATCGTACCGTAGGGGTATGGTGAGGTTCCATGCGGGCTGCTCTAGCTGCGGCGCTCAATGACGTAAGCAACCGCGTCGCGCAGAGCCTCCGTGGCGGCCGAATCGGGAAGCCCGAGCAGGGCGCCCGCAGCCTGCTCCCCGAACCGTTCCGCGCGTTTGCGGGCGTAATCGAGCCCACCCCGCTCGCGTACTACCCCGCTCAGCCTGGCAATCCACTCGTCACGCGGCTGGGGATCTACAAAAAAACGTTGCACCTCGGTTCGCTCGGCAGCAGTCATTTCGCCCAGTGCATGAATCAGCGGCAAGGTCATCTTGTGCTCGCGCAAATCCTGCCCACCGGGTTTGCCGGTTACATCCGACGTTTCCGTATAGTCGAGCAAATCGTCCACGATCTGAAAGGCCATGCCCAGAGCGTGCCCGAAGCGCGCCAGAGGTTCGCGCACGGCCGGCCACCCTGCAGCTGCGCCCATTTCACAGGCGGCCGACATCAGCGATGCCGTTTTGCTGGCGATCAACCGGTCGTAGTCGGCTTCCGTGAAATTGAGCACGTCGCAGGACAGCAGTTGTCGCATCTCGCCCACGCTCATGTCATTGGCTGCGCGCGCCAGCACTTCGATCAGATCGACGCGGCCGAGAGAAGCCAGCTCCGTTACCGATCGGCTGTACAGATAGTCGCCCATGATGATCGCGGTCTGGTGGTTCCACAGCGCATTGACCGTGGGCATGCCCCGCCGCAGAACGGAGTGGTCTACAGCATCGTCGTGGACGAGTGTGGCCAGATGCACGAGTTCCACCAGTGCGGCCAGGGTCACGGCGTGCGCGTGTGGCCGGCCACCAATCTGGTTGGAAAGCAGAAGCAGCGTGGGGCGAAACAGCTTGCCACGTGCCCAGAACAAGTGCTCGTTGATGTCTTCGATAGCGGGGCAATCACTCAATACAATGCGGCGCAGCTCCTCGACCACATTCTCGAGCTGCATGCCCACAGGCCGCTGCACGTCGGCGAGTTTCGGTACACTGGTTCGCAGCATGAACGCCCTCTTCCGGCCGGTCTCGCTCGTAACCGCCGGGAAGCTATCCGTAGCGCTAAGGGCTGTCAAAGCTTGGCAAGTCTTTGAGATGCGTCCTGGAAGTTGATGTCCAGACCAATCACATGCTCATAGGCTTCACGCGCATGCGTAACCTGACCGAGCTCCTCGTGGGCAAGCGCAAGCGTGTAGTAAACGCCCACCAGATCGCGCGCATCCTGGATCGGCAGCTGTAAAGCGCGATTCAGCACATTGACCGCAACGTTGTACTGTTGCTTGAGCAGGAAACACTGACCGAGTTCTTCGTAGAGCTTGAGGCGCTCGCCGCCGCCCTTCATGGCTGTCTGGAATTCCGCGATCGCTTCGTCGAACAGTCCCATCTCTTTGAAGGCGAGACCTAGATCGTAATGCGCTCCCGTCTCATGGAGTGAGATGTTCTCTGCAACCTTGTGTTTGAACTGGCTCAGCATGTCGGCAAAATCGCGTTCTTCGTCGCCCGTCGGCACCTTCTCTTCTACCTGGAACCGCGTGCTCGTCTCGCTTTCATCCTCATCGGCAATGAGCGCGAACAGATCCACGTATCCGGTCTGAGTCTCCGGTTGCTGCGCGCCGTGCGCTGCCGTTTGTGCCTCTTCATTGTAGGGATCAATATCCAGAACGCGCTGATAGATGACCGCGCTCTTGGCGGATGAGCCATTGTCGCGCAGTCGGCGGGCCAACTCCAGATATGAACGCAGCAGAAGATCGCGCTGTCCGAGCGAGGATGCGTACTCGACTCGTTGCTGCAGCGCCTTCAGGTTGCCCGGGTTAATCTGCAGTAGGAGTTCACAGGCCTGCCACGCTTCGCGGTGCTTGCCCTGCGCAGCCATTTGAACATGCAGCTCTTCCAGTCGATGCGCCGCACCCGCCGAATCACCAACCAGGATCCGTTCCTCGAGCGCTGCCAGGTCCTCGGCGCCTCGTGCAGGCCGCGTTGCCGCCTTTTCCGGCCTGGGTGGTGCTGCCGGCTCCGGCCGCGTAACGCGCGCCACGGCCGCAGGCGCTTTCTTTGGCTCTGGCTCTAAGAACGCTAACTCGGGCTCGGGCTCAGGCTCTGGTTCGCTCTCCGGCTCGGGTTCAGGCGTATAGACTGGTAGCGGTTCGGTCGTTGAAACAAAGGGCTCCCCTACCGGCGGATCCAGATCCTCCTCAGTGGGCTGCGGAGCCATGGCCGGCGCCCGGTCGAATTTGGTGCCGGGGCTTGCAACGAGCGGCTCGGGAATCGGCGGCGTGGTGGAGATCGGTTCGACGAACGGAG
>JBOHRF010000252.1:0-7476 GCA_050732575.1 Longimicrobiales bacterium | reverse complement strand
ACTTGCGCCTGCACCGGCGCACTCATCAGAAACCCGAGCCCAAGCGCTGCCAGGAATTCCAGCCGCACGCTACCTCCTCCAATAGATTCAGGAGTAGTACGACCTCCCGCATCAATTTGGATTGCCTACCCCAATACGCTCGCTACGACCGTCGCCCGCTACGTCCGTTGCACAATCAGGTCTCCTCGGTGGTGCGGGTGTGCGTCGCCGCCTGTATACCGGTTGCCACTTCGGGAATGATGCCCATTGCCCGATAGATGGGTCGAACCTGCGCGCGAAAGTCCGGCAGGTGCCGCCCAAACGCTGCCGCGCCCAGCAGACAGATTATCGCACCAATCGCGATCGTGACCGGGGCCCCCAGCCGCTGCGCAGCAACACCCAGCAGTAGACTGCCGAGCGGCGCCGTGCCAATGTAGGCCATCGTATAGAGGCTCAAGATGCGGCCGCGTTTGTCATCCTCGACCACGGTCTGCAGGAAGGTGTTGCTGGCCGCCATCAACAACATCATGCCAAAACCCGCAAGTACCAAAGTCAGGATGGAAATCCACAGCCAACGTGAAAGCGCAAAGAGCAGTAACGAAGCACCAAACATGGTTGCCGAATAGGTGATCACCTTGCTCAGGCCACGCACGCTCGTGCGCGACGCCAAATACAACGCGGCCATGAGTGCGCCCGCACCGGTGGCGGATACTAGCAGACCCAGCGTACGCGCATCGCCGTCCAGAACATGACCGGCAAAAATGGGCAACAGTGCAGAGAACGGGACGGCAAAAAGTGATGCCAGCGCAACCAACAGCAGTACCGCACGGATGGGCGGAAACGTGAACGCGTAGCGGAAGCTCTCACGGATTTGATGCAGCATCGGCTCGTGTTGATCGAGCTGTGCGCGCGGCCTGATACGCATGGCCAGCAGTGCGGCCAACACCGCGCTGTAGCTCAAACCATTGATCAGGATGCACATGCCCTCGCCCACCAGAGGGATCAGCACACCGGCGATGGCCGGGCCAATCAGTCGTGCCGCGTTGAACATCGATGAGTTCAGCGCAATCGCATTGGACAGGTCTTCCTTGCCCTCGACCAGTTCCACCAGGAAGGACTGACGGACCGGAATGTCGAAGCCGGAAAGACAGCCCAGCAGGGCACTCAGGACCACGATGTGCCAGATCACCACTGTGCCACTCAGCACCAGCGCCGCCAGCACCAGAGCCTGCAGCATCATGAGCGACTGGATCGCAATCAGCAGCTGAAGCCGGTTGGCGCGGTCCGCAATCGCGCCCGCCAGCGGAGCCAGAACGAACGTTGGCCCCTGTGCGGCAAACGCAACCAGCCCCAGCAGCAGCGCCGAATCGGTTAGCCGGTAGACCAGCCAGCCCACGGCAACCTGCTGCATCCAGGTGCCAACCACAGAGATAGACTGACCAACGGTGAAAAGACGAAAGTTGCGGTGGCGAAGCGAGCGGAGGACGGCGCTTACGATTTCGCGAGAATCTGGCATCGCGCAAAAAATTACAGTGACGA
This sequence comes from Longimicrobiales bacterium, assembly GCA_050732575.1. Lineage (GTDB taxonomy): Bacteria > Gemmatimonadota > Gemmatimonadetes > Longimicrobiales > RSA9 > JBBDWZ01. The sequence continues at coordinate 5,958 of JBOHRF010000252.1, read as the reverse complement.
CTGACGAGTGACGAGAGACGAGTGACGCGGAGGGACGCGGGACGCGAACCCCCGGGCCAGCCGGCTCCGCCACCCCTTGCCTGGGGACGTCGGCACAACCCCGATCGGCTACCGGCTAACCGAGCGTTGCCCGCCGCGGTAGCCAGGCGCCCGTCCCGCGTCCCTCGTCACACGTCTAACTTGCTTTGGCTGGCCCACTTGGATTATCTATATGGCCCGGCTGGGGGAAACAGATGGAGCCCCGGCCTCTGGGATGCGTATAAGATGACGGACCGCTGAAATCGGCTGGACGTTCCCCGCGTCCGCTGAGGGCGGAAAAAGGCGAAGGTCGGGACGCGCTCTTGCGGGAGTCGCACCAGGTGGTTTCGGTGTCTAATTCCATGGGAACCATGCGAAGGACTACAGCCGCCGTTGGGCTTTTGATGTTGGTCGGGACTTCGGCCCTGGAAGCGCAATCGCTGCGCGGGTCGCAGGCGGCCATGCAACGTCAATTCACGATTGCGCAAGAACAGGACTTCACGTTTCTGCGCACGTCGGCGGACGTGCGTCGATTCGTGGAAACCGGTTTGCTGGTGCCGCTGCGCGGCAATGCCGACTACGTGGTGGACGATGCCTCGTTCCCGTACGCACGCAGCGCAGTGAAGCTCTTCGTGGAGCGTTTGGCAGCGCAGTACCGCTCCATCTGCGGTGAGCGGTTGGTAGTGACCAGTCTGACCCGACCGCTCTCGCGCCAACCGCGCAATGCACACGAGTTGTCCGTACATCCAACGGGAATGGCCGCCGATCTGCGCGTGAGCAGGAAGGCATCGTGCCGCCGCTGGCTGGAAACCACGTTGACTCAACTGGAAGGAAGCCGGGTTCTGGAGGCCACGCGCGAACGCCGGCCCGCGCATTACCACATTGCCTTATATCCGTCCGCCTACAGCCGGCACGTTGCCGGTCGGACTGGACCTTCGGAATCCAGGATTGCTTCCGCCAGCACGAGTGATTTGAGAATTGCTTCTCCATCCGCTGAAGCGCAGTACTCGTCCGTAATGACGATCAGCCCTCCCCCCAAAAGCACTGCTGAAACGTACACCGTCAAACGCGGTGATTCGCTCTGGACCATTGCGCGCCGGTTCTCTACATCCGTGGCCGCATTGAAGGAGGCGAATCAACTGGCCCGCTCGACCATTCGGCCCGGTCAACGGCTCACCATACCGGGTGCAGCCGTTGCCATTGCGGACGACGGGGGTCAATAGTCGCGTCACCACGCAAGCACATGAATTGCACCTGCGGCCATCGATGTGACGGCACGCGGTCCGTTGTCATGAACGAGCAACAGTGACGAGCAGAATGCGATCCCGCTGGTTCCTTGCCTTGTACTGCGCGCTGCTTTCAGGTGCCTGCTCCAACGAAAAGGGCGGCACGAACGCGGACAGCAGCGTTCGACCCATCGCGCGCGCCAGCGCCCAGTCCGCTGACACCGTCAGCACGCCCGCGCCGACTCCATCCACTGAACCGGCGCGCGCGCCCAATGAGCTGGGCCGTGTCATGGTTCTCGAGTACCACCTGGTGGGTGCAAACGAAGCACGCTGGGAGCGGCAGCGCGATCGGTTCCGCAAGGATCTCGAGTTGCTTTACCAACGCGGCTATCGGCCCATCTCGGCCAGTGAGCTGGTCGATCGCAAAATCGATTTGCCGGCCGGCCTCTCGCCGGTCGTAATCACGTTCGATGACGCGTCGCCTTCGCAGTTCCGCTTCTTGGAGCGCAACGGTCAACTCGAGATCGATCCCACCAGCGCGGTCGGCATCTGGCTGGACTTTGCCACGCAGCATTCCGATTGGCGCAACAAGGCCGTGTTCTGTCTGCTGTCGGGCGCGGAAGCAGGCAGATCCTTCTTCGGCAACAAGGACATTGAAGGCCAGAAAACGGAATGGCGGCACCGCAAGGTGAAGTTCCTGGCCGAGCAGGGATTCGAGCTGTGCAACCACACACTTTGGCATGCTCAGCTTTCCAAGTACGACGATGCCTTCGTGCAGGAGCAGATTGCACGGCTACAGATGGCAGTGGATTCCGCAGTGCCCGGTTATCGCATCCGAGTATTGGCATTGCCACTCGGGCTCTGGCCCAAGAACCGCGAGTTGGCCCGCAAGGGCGCATGGACGGATCCCAAGAGCGGCCGCACGATCTCGTACCAACACGATGCCGTTTTGGAAGTCGCGGGTGGACCCACCCGTGGTCCGCACGATCCCAACTTCGATGCCTACAGTCTGGATCGGCTGCAGGTAACGGGTAGTGACCTGGAAAAAGCGATGGATTACCTGGAGAAGACGGGCACCGGTTACGTCTCGGATGGCAATCCAGCGGTAGTGGCGCGCGGCAACGCAACACCAACGACCACGCCGGCTAAGCCAGGCTCACCGCGGCACTGACCGCGGTCGCCGCGCGACTCTACGCACTCATCTTGTTGCCTACGCGCGATGCCGTGCAAACGGCCGCAAACGCAACGACCAGCCACACCCCAGTCACCATCAACGAGGCCATGTCGGACGGCTCGATCAGCGTGCTCTCCAGTCCCACGTACGCTTCCCACGGCTGATCTCTGTAGGCGCCGCCCAATGCCTGCCCTAACCCAAGACCGCCACCAAACAAACCCGCCAGCAACGCTTGAATGGGCTCGACGCGATATTGCTCCGCCAACATGTAGAGGCCAACCATACCGGCCGTTATGCCGAGCATCCACTCCAGTGGTCGATTCGTGAGCAGGGGCACGCAGGAGACCAACAGATACACAATGAGTGGCCCGGTGAAGAAGGCGAGCCACACCAATGGTGAGGGTCCGGTCAGGAAGCCGGGCTCGCGCAGCGCGGCGGCGCCCAGTATGGGTAACAACACGATGGCCAGCGCCGCGCAGAGCCAGATCGCACCCGCCGCAATCTTGAGCAAATCGTGTTGCAGGTGATTCACCGGCAAGGTGCGGTGGTATTGCCGCTGTAGTAACCCCTGACCGCGCCACACCAGCGGTGCCCAGGCGATACTGCCAATCAGGAAACCCGGCAACGGCAGCCAACCCCAGGGCAGATCCATCAGGTCCAGACCAAGCGACAGAATGGAGAGGCCGGCAAGTATCGCCACCATGACCGGAAAGGCGCGCGCACGATCGATCAAGCGCAGCTGTTGACGCAGTACCACGGCCACACTCGGAACGCGTGAAACTGTCTTGCTCATGTTCATCACTCGCACATGCTGAGAAGTGCCAATGCTGCATCTTGAAAGTTGAGCGGCGCTACCGAGCGCACATGTGCACCACTGACGGAAAGTTTGTGCATCACGGCACGCTCGTCGCCCCATACCGTCCACTGAAACTCGCGTTGCGTGCCATTACGCCGCAGCAGTGAACTGCCCAGCGTCACGGCATTGCGCCAGCCATCCGGAACCTCCAGCGTGTAGCGGCGCAGTTGCCGCTCCAGCTCAGAGCGCGCCACCTGCGCCGTCAAACGACCATCACGCATGACACCCAAATGATCGGCCAGTCGATCCATCTCATACACGAGATGCGTAGCTACTACGACAGTGGTGGGATTGTCGGCAATGTGATCGGCCAGAATGCCAAACATGCGATCGCGCGCCAAGGGATCCAGACCATCGGTCGGCTCATCCAGCAGCAGTAACGCCGGCCGATGCGCTATGGCCATGACCAGCTGCACCCGCCGCGCCTCACCCTTCGACAGCCGCGCTATCTTCGTGTTCATGCGCAGACTGAACTCGTCTATCAGGGCTGCCGCATATTTGTCATCCCACGCAGGATAGTACGCGGCATGATGGTCCAGCATCTGCCTGACCGTCAGCCATTCCAACAAGTCGCTGTGACGCTCCGGCACATAGCCAATGTTGGCGCGCACCGCCGCACCTTCCTCAGGATCGCGGCCAAACACACTCACATCACCACCGTCCTGCTCGCACAAGCCAAGCATGATCCGAAACGCAGTGGTCTTACCCGAGCCGTTCGGGCCAACCAACACGTAAAACGCGCCCTCCGGCACGGTCATGCTGAAGCCGTCCAGCGCACAGCGATCCCGATAGTGCTTGACCAGACTGCGCGTTCGTACGGCCAGGGCGTGACCTTCGATCTGGCGCGGAATCATGCCCGACCTGCCGCGCGCCGCTCGCGCGTGTGATGCGTGCACAGCGAACGAATGGCAGCGATCAACTCGTCCGCCGAAAGCCCACTCCGATACGCCTCGCGCAACGCGCGCTCCGCCACCGATACCGCCAGCTTGTCCCGATCAGGTTTGGTGGATAACGGCTCCGCCACGAACGTGCCCTGGCCACGGCGCACGTACACCACGCCCTCCCGCTCCAGCTCACGATAGGCCTGCTGCACCGTGTTCGGATTCAGTCGCAGTTCTGCGGCTAGCTGCCGTACCGACGGCAGGGCCTCATCGGGCCGCAGCGTGCCCAGCACGATGGCCCGCCTCACCTCATCCATGATCTGCACGTAAATCGGCCGATCATCGTTCTGCGAGATGTTGATGATCACGAAGCTCCTAGTGTCCTAGAACTCTAGTACACTATGTTGCCAGAACCGAAAAGAAGTCAAGGAAAACGCGGAGTCAGGAACGCCGACGGGGCGCGCGACTACGTCTTTTCGATGGGCGTTTGTTGTTATGATTGAAAGAGTTGGCCCATTTACGGCGGGCCAGCCGTTCCACGCGCCGCCAGACCGAGTTCACGTGGTCTGCGCTGCGCTCGGCAAAGCCGGCCAGCGCAGAGCCCAGCCTTTCGCGGAATGGAAGTGTGCAGCGCGTTGACCGCTGAACGATATGGTCGATTTCGTTGGCGCTGAACCCGAGTCGGTCACCGAGCCAGGCGAGTATTCGATTGTGGTCGTCGCCGCGGGCGAGGGTGAGAGCGGCAGCCAGGTCAATGAGCTCATCGCGTTCGCCGATCGAGAGTTCAGCCAGGGCGCGCGCCGCTTCAGGCGAAACCAGGTTGGTCTCGCGTCCAGACTCCATGGCATCAACGATGGCGTTGCGAAGCCAGGGCATTGCGGGGTGTGCCTGAACGGGGAAAAGGCCATGGACCTCGAAGCCGGCTTGTGATCCGAACTGTTCGATGGCGGCGCGTCCGATGGCGATGGTTGCGATGTAATTGAGAGCGCCCGCCACGGCGGCGCCCGCGCCGGGCAGCAGTCGAGCCACGCCCCGACGAGCGATCTGACGGGCCAGCACGTCAGTCACGATTCGGCCGCCTCCGGGTGCGGCAAACGCGGTGGCGGTGGCGAGCAGAAACAGGTTGCGAGTTTCCTGGGTCGGGTCGTCGGGCCAGAGACCGAAGAGGGCGCCAATCTCGAGTACCAGGTTGCGTTGTTGCTGCGCCACGAAGCGCCAGTCAGTGACCAGGCCAAGAGCGGCCAGCGCACTGCCCAGTCCGGGGACAACGGCCGGAATCGTGGTCACCGCACCAATTGCTGCGGTGCGGCGCGCGCGCTCTCGCGTACGCTCCCAGGCAATTGCCACCGGGTCCATGGTAACACTGCGGGCAATGAGACGGGCTGCACTTTCTTCGATTTGTTGTTTCAGGTCGGGCGGCACTTCGAGCGCATTGGCAATGGCTTGTTCTACGCGCCGGGCCAGCAGCTGGCGTTCCTCGGAAGTGATGGATGCAATGCGATCCAGGCGGTCGCGTAACGCGTTGCCGGTCTCGCGCGCAAAGGCACGCCAGCTTGGGTGGCTCTGTACCATGGCAAGTCCCTCCGCGGCCCGAACATGCAACCTGCGCGCCGGTTGGCGCCCGGGGCGTCGGCTCACAATCTTTCGATCATGAGTACACGCTCCCAGCCGCGCGTGGTGATCCTTGGCGGCGGTTTTGGTGGCCTTTATTGTGCCAAGGCACTGCGCCGGCTACCCGTGCGGATAACGCTGGTGGATCGCCGCAATTTCCACCTGTTCCAGCCGCTTCTATACCAGGTGGCT
>JBOHRF010000251.1:0-7544 GCA_050732575.1 Longimicrobiales bacterium | reverse complement strand
TCAATGGCTCGGAGAGCAGCTAAAGCCGCGGCCTCTTCCGGGGACCGGCTCGCTTCCAGAGCCACGATACCGGACAGGATGATGAAGCGGCGCTGGTGGGCGGCCTCCACCGAAACCACGCAGTACTTGCGGCCGAAAAAATCGGCCAGCGCCACGCCTTCAAGACCGAACTGTAAACCATCAATGGCATGAGCTGCGGCGGATAGCGTGGCTCGTGCCGCCGCGCGCGCGCGGCCGGCCGGGGAATCGATTTCGGCGGCTTCGCCCCGGAACAGCTGATCGCGCCGGCGCAGGCGCGCAATGCAGGTTACGCGCGTGGCTGCTTTGTGCAGCTCGAGGTTATCCAGAACCAGGAATCGGCCGCTGCTGTAGGGCGGCGAGGCCGCCGGGTCAAGCTCGGGTGCGGGGGGATTTTGCCTGGGCGAGTCGGACTCCAGATCGGCGCTCCGCGTGCGTCAGGTTAGGGTTGTTATTCTGTTGGTAGCCTGCAGGCCGGCCAGGATGGCGGCTTCCTCGGGGGAGCGGTTCACAGCGGCAACGCCTGTGAGCAAGCGGGTGGAACGCCCGGTGAGTGACTGGGCCGCAATTAGAACGTAGGTCTTTCCATTGGATTCGATGAGCGTGGCACCTTCGAGTCCGAGCCTGGCCTGTTCTTCCGTAAACGCCAGCGCATCGAACAGCGCGCGCGCTGCCGCCTCGGCCCGGCCCTGGGGCGTGTTCGGGCCCGAGCCCGTGCCTACCAAGCTCTGGCTATTCCATTGCAGTGTAACCGTGCAGCTGGCATCGAGCGGCGCAGAACAACTGGTATCGAAACCGACCAGGATCTGACGCGTGCGCGGCTCGGCCACGTCGGGCTGCGGAACCGCGAATGGGCCGGTCGTGATTGGTCCGACGTCCGGTCTGAGTTGGGCCACGCTGATGACCCGGCGATCGACGACCAGACCGAGACCAGCGCTGAGTGCGCTTTCCACGTTGCGCACCATCTGCTTGGGGTGCAGATCGTGACTGGAAAGAATGTGGATCTCGACGACCCGACCATTGTGATCGGCGACAGCGCGGGCGGAGACAACGCCAGCTAGTGCGGCCAGGAGCCGCTCGACGCGGCTCGTTTCGGAAGCAGGCAACGGAGCCAGGCTCATTTGCAGATGAAACACGTGTGAGGAACTGTCCCAAGATTAAGGCGCGCTCGCTCAGGAAGCCAGCTATGCGTGCATCGTGTTTGGTTGCTGCTGGATAGGCTCGCGCCTACCTTGCTGCGCCCGGCTCGAGGATTGAAGGTCAACGCATGAATTCATACAAAGTCGTAATCATTGGCAGTGGGCCGGCGGCCTGGACGGCCGCGATATACGCGGCTCGCGCTCATCTGGATCCGGTCGTCTTTGAAGGTGAACCGACCCGCGAGATGATCCCGGGCGGTCAGCTCATGTGGACCACGGAAGTCGAGAATTATCCAGGTTTCCCGGAGGGAATAACCGGACCGCTGCTCATGGATGCCATGAAGCAGCAGGCCGTACGCTTTGGTACACGCGTGATCAATGAAAGCGTAGTCGACGTCGACTTCACGGATCATCCGTATGCGCTTCAGTTGAGCACGAGCGAGCCGTGTGACGCACTCTCCGTCATAGTAGCCACGGGCGCACGCGCCAATTGGTTGGGCCTGCACAATGAAGAGCGCCTGGCACGCACGGGCGGCGGTGTGTCCGCGTGTGCAGTATGTGATGGAGCGCTCCCGCCCTATCGCAACCAGGTGCTGGCCGTGGTGGGTGGCGGAGATTCCGCCATGGAAGAGGCCACTTACCTGACCAAGTTTGCCAGTGAAGTCGTGATCATCCACCGGCGCGCAGAATTCCGCGCATCGAAAGTCATGGAGGAACGAGCGCTGTCCAATCCCAAAATTCGCGTGGAATGGAACACGCGCGTAATCGATGTGCTGGGCGGCGATTTCATCACCGGTTTGCGTTTGCAGGATACGCATACAGGCGCGGAACGCGAGTTGGCGGTTGGTGGTCTCTTCGTCGCCATTGGGCACACGCCAAACACCGAATTCCTCAAGGGTAAAGTCGATCTGCACCCAAGCGGCTACATCGTGACGCCATCGGCCTGGCGTACCTGTACCAGCGCGCCGGGCGTATTCGCGGCCGGCGATGTGATGGACAGTTATTATCGGCAGGCGGTTACGGCTGCGGGCACGGGCTGTATGGCTGCATTGGAGGCCGAACGATGGCTGGCACACCACGGACTGGCGGAAGCACAACCGCCCGTACTGGAAACCGCCGAAGCGCCCACGATGATCGGGCTGGGTGACGCGTGAGGCGTCACGCGTCACCTCAGAAGATGCGCCGGATCCCGTCCACCAGTTTGTTAAGCACGCGCTGGGCGCCGCTGGCGTGCAGTGGGCAGAAGTGCGTGGGCTCGGTGCCGGGCACGAAATACTCCACCAGCACGTTTTCGGGCGGACACCTGTTCGAGGCCAGCAATCCCGTTCTGGCATCGATGGGTGCACTGGTCAGGGTAGTGGGAGCACTCCAGCCGCCGGGCTGCGGTCGCCTGGCGTAAGCTGCTTTCATCATTTCCGCCCAAACCGGAGCCGCCAACAAGCCGCCACTCGCATTGGCCATGATGGTCTTGGGTTGGTCGAAGCCGAGCCAAACACCCGCAATGAGATCCGTGGTCATGCCCACGAACCACACATCCTTGGCATCGTTGGTGGTGCCGGTTTTGCCGGCGGCGGGCAGCCAAAAGCCGCGGCGCCGGATGGAGCCGCCCGTTCCGTTGTCGACCACGGCTTCCATCAAACTGAGAGTCAGGAACGCAACGCCCGGATCGAGTGCAGGCTCGGCAATGTACGGCGCGCGCCACAGCACTTTGCCGCGTGCAGTCTCCACCCGGTTGATCAAACGGGGCGCAACCCGCAATCCGCCGTTGCCGAACGTTGCGTATGCCGCCACAAAGTCGGCGGGAATGATTTCCGCCGCGCCCAAGAAGATAGAAGGATAGGGCGGAATCGGTGTGCTGATGCCGGCCGCTTTTGCCACCTCGATGACGCGTTCGGGACCCACGAATTGGCCAACGCGAATGGCGCCATAGTTCGAGGAGAGCGCGAATGCGTCGCGCACGGAGAGCGCGCGCACGGAATCAGGCACCAGGTCATCGGGCTGCCACGCGGGCTGGCCACCTGCCTGCATGGCCACGGGTGTGGTCTCAATGCGCTCATTCAGCGTGAGTCCTTGCTGGATGGCAGCCGCATAGACAAAGGGCTTGAAAGCAGAGCCGGGCTGGCGGCGCGCATGGAACACGCGGTCGTACTGCGAATGTGTGAAATCGCGACCGCCGACCAGGCCGCGAATCTCACCCGTGCGCGGATCCAGCGCGATCACCACACCCTGCAAGTAGGGCGATCCGCGGTTGCCGGCCGGTTCGAGTTTGACGCCGCTGTCCGGCTTGACATGCTTGTATTTGCCGAACTCGTTGGCTTCAATGCGCTTGATCTGGGCCAATAACGCATCGTAGCCAGCTTTCTGCACGACCGGATCCAGGCCGGTGTACACGCGCAGACCCCGGGTATCGGCATCCTCGCCAAAACGCTCGCGCAGTTCACGGCGCACGGCAGCAATGAAATAGGGCGCGGTGCCCGTGGGATCGTAAGGCGCGGCCAGATGCAGTGGCTCGCTCTTGGACTGCTGCGCTTGCTGCGCAGTGATAACGCGTTCGCGACCCATCAAGTCGAGCACCACATTGCGCCGCTGAATGGCGCGCATGGGATGCTTGCGAGGATTGTAACCCTCGGGATTCTTGACCAATCCTATCAACAGCGCAGCCTCGGCCACACTGACTTTGTTCACTGACTTGCCAAAGAACGCGCGCGACGCTTCCTCTACGCCATACAATCCTTCACCAAGGTAGACCTGATTCATGTACATCTTGAGGATTTCGCGCTTGGTAAAAGCTTTCTCGATCTGTGGTGCCAGCTTCACCTCACAGAACTTGCGGCTGAACTTCTTGTCCAACGGCAGCTCTTCGGTGAACACCTGGCGAGCCAGCTGCATGGTGATGGTGCTGAAGCCTTCTTCGATGGAAAGCGACGTGACGTTGCGTACAATAGCTCGACCAACACCGCGCATGTCCACACCACCGTGACTCCAGAACCGGCGGTCTTCCACGGCCACGAAGCCGTTGCTCACGGTGCCGGGCACATCCTTGAGGTCCACGACCACGCGCCGTTCGGGCGAGAGATCGGCCAGACGCGAACCATCGAGCGCGTATACACGGGTAGCCTCGGGTGGTCGATACGCGCGTAACGCGCCGACCTCGGGACACTGCTGCGCCTGCAGTGAGCGGCAGGCCAACACCAAAACAGCGGTCGCCGCCAGGGCCCAACGGGCAGGCCGTAAGGTGCACACGGCTGCTATCGTTGGTTTAGAGGAGAAGTCTTCCACCATCCACCACCACAGTCTGTCCAGTCATGAATTCGGATTGGACCAGGAAGAGCAATGCCCGGGCCACATCGTCGGGCTGTCCTGCGGGCGAAACCAGGCGACGATCGGAAGTACCGTCGCTGCCCATACCTGTATAGCCCTCGGGCGGCAGCACGGTTCCGGGCGCAATACAATTGACGCGAATAGCGGGCGCGAGTGCTCGCGCAGCTACGCGCGTGAGCTGAACCAGCCCGGCCTTCGAGACGGCGTGATGGGCATACGATGGCCAGGGCTGGAACGCGGAAAGGTCCGCCAGATTCACGATTATGGCAGGCGGCTGAGCCCGCATTAATGGCGCACCCGCCTGCATCATCAGGAAGGGGCCCTTCAGGTTCACAGCCAATACGCGGTCCCAATCTGACTCCTCAATTTCCAGAAAGGGCGCGGACTCGAAGCTGGATGCACTGTTTACCAGAATGTCGAGCCGGTTGAATTCCGTGCGCACGTGCTCGATCAGCCGGTGTACATCCGCGCGCCTGGACACATCGGCCTGAAGGGCGAGCGCACGCCGGCCCATGCGCTCCAATTCGCGAACCAGATCGGCTGCTTCCGCCGCTGACGTGTTGTAGTTGACCACTACGTCAGCGCCCGCACTGCCCAGCGCAAGACTCAGCGCCCGCCCAACACGACGAGCACCACCCGTCACCAGCGCCACTTTGCCAGCAGGATCCATGAGCGCAAACCTAGTGGCGGCTCCAGAGAGCAGCAATTAAGCTTGCTGCGCTGTAACGCGTGCTGCGGGCGAGTGTGGCTGGATGATGGCCAACACGCAGCGTCAACATGGAATCCATGATGGTCGATCTGACCGGCAAAGCCGCAATTGTTACGGGCGCCACACGTGGCATCGGCTTCGCCCTTGCCCAGATGCTCGTGGCCAACGGCGCACGCGTGGCCATTGCCGCGCGCACAGCGCGCGATGTAGAACGGGTAGCCGCGCAGCTCGCTCAGGGCGACGGTGCACGCGTGCTGGGCGTGACCGCTGACGTGGGTTGCTTTGAAGACTGCCAGGCTATGGTTGCGCGGGCGGTTAAAGCATTTGGCCGCCTGGATATCCTGATCAACAATGCCGGCATTGGCGGCTTCAAACCAGTGGCCGAGCTGACGCCCGAACACTGGCGGGCAGTAATCGATACCAACCTGAGCAGTTTGTTCTACTGCAGTCACGAGGCCATTCCACATTTGCGCCAGGCCGGCGGCGGCTGGATCATCAACCTGGGTAGCCTGGCCGGCAAGAACGCGTTTGCCGGGGGCGCAGCCTACAATGCCAGCAAATTTGGACTGATCGGTTTCAGTGAAGCATTGATGCAGGAAGTTCGCTACGATGGCATTCGCGTCAGTTACATCATGCCCGGCAGCGTGGCCACCGAGTTCGATGGTATGACACCGGGCAGCGCAGATTGGAAGATACAGCCACAGGACATTGCGCAGATCGTGCTGGATTTGTTGGCAACACCAGCGCGCACATTGCCCAGTCGCGTGGAAGTGAGACCGTCGCGGCCGGGCAAGCGGTGAGGTTCGGGAACGGATCGTTCGAGCACGAGCACGAGCACGAGAACGAGAAAAAGTGGCATGAGTGAGCATCGAATGGAAAAGGATTCGCTGGGTGAGATGAAGGTGCCGCGGGACGCATTGTGGGGCGCCCAGACGCAGCGAGCGGTGGAGAACTTTCCCATCAGCGATTTACGGTTCCCGCGCCCCTTCATTGCCGCGCTGGGCATGATCAAGCGGGCAGCGGCGGAAACCAATCGCGAGCTGGGTTTGCTGGACGCGAACGTGGCCAAGGACGTGATTGCAGCCGCCGACGAAGTGATTTCCGGTCAGCTCGATGACCATTTCGTGCTGGACATTTTCCAGACCGGCAGCGGCACCTCCAGCAACATGAACGCGAATGAAGTGATTGCCAATCGCGCACTGCAGATTCGTGGCGGTGCGCTGGGCAGCAAGTCGATTCACCCCAACGATCACGTGAACCTGGGCCAATCCTCGAACGATGTAATACCTACGGCCATGCAGGTGGCGGCATGCATGGCGATTCGTTCGGATCTGGAGCCCGCATTTGCGCTGCTCCGTGATGCGCTGCTCGAGAAAGCCGCGGAATTCGACCATGTGGTGAAGTCCGGCCGCACGCACTTGATGGATGCCACACCCGTGCGCCTGGGTCAGGAGTTTGGCGGATACGCCGCGCAGATCGAAATCTGTCTGGAGCGCTTCGAGGCGGTCATGAAGGACCTGACGGAGCTGCCCTTGGGCGGGACCGCCGTAGGCACAGGCATCAACACGCACGAGGATTTTGCCCGCGTTGCCATTGTGCGCCTGTCCAAGCATGCCGGCATTGAATTCCGCAAAGCACGCAATCACTTCGAGCGGCAGGGTACGCGGGACACGATCGTGTATGCGCACGGCGCGCTCAATGCGGCGGCCGTGGCGCTCACGCGCATTGCCAATGATTTGCGGCTGATGGCCAGCGGGCCACGAGCTGGGCTGGCCGAGATCACACTGCCGGCCATTCAGCCCGGGTCCAGCATCATGCCGGGCAAAGTCAACCCGGTCATTCCCGAAGCGGTCACCATGGTTGCGGCGCAGGTCATGGGCAACCACACCACGGTCACGGTGAGCGGCACAGGCAGCCTCTTCGAGCTCAACGTGATGATGCCCGTGATGGCGTATGCGCTGCTTCAGTCAATTTCACTGCTTTCTGCAGCTGCCCGCGTACTGGCGGAAAAATGCGTGGCTGGAATCACGGCCAATGAGGCGCGCTGCCTGGAGCTGCTGGAAGGCAATCTTTCGCTGGCCACGGCCCTGGCCCCACGGATTGGCTACGACCTGGCCGCGCGGATCGCCAAGGAAGCGTTCAACCAGGGCAAAACCGCGCGCGAAGTGGCCCGCGCCATAGCCAACCTGCCAGACCACGAGCTGGACGACATTCTGCACGCGTATAAGATGACCGAGCCCGGTATCCCGGGCGGCGTGATGCTGCCGGGCGGCGGTTGAGTCGGGCGTGTCGGGCGTGTCGGGCGTGTCGGGCGTGTCGGGCGTGTCGGGCGTGTCGGGCGTGTCGGGCGTGTCGGG
>JBOHRF010000250.1:0-7548 GCA_050732575.1 Longimicrobiales bacterium | reverse complement strand
CTGCCGGTACTCAGCCAGCGAATCAGGTCGCTTGCCCTCGCCATGCCCGCGGAGATCACGTCTTTACCGTCGGGCGAAAGTGTGACACGCACGTGGCCAGCCTTGCCGTCAGGGCGCGGTGCGTAAACATTGATGTTGTCTGATCTTAGCAGATCACGGTATCGGGTGCCAGCCCGAAACGCGTAATCCACAATCTCCTCGCGCGAAACGCTGAACTTGCCGGCAATCCTGTCCAGTTTTGGCCAGGCTGATTCGGCTACCCGCCTCACTTCTGAGAAGGTCTTCGGACGCGCCGGAGCCCCGACGAGCTCTGCCACTCGGATCTGTGAGCCGTCCGTGCGCACCATCTGCTGGAGAGAGACCCTGCCAGCGCGAAACACCTCCGCTCTGGCAGCTCCTAATATTTCGTTTTGAACATCGGCCGTTTGCAGCCGGAGCCAGTCCTCGTATTTGACCGACGCCGGCACTTGTCCATCAGCGCTCGCACGGCTGCCTTCTGGCGGAGGTTCCAGGCCGAGGCCTTCCCAATCCAAGACGGGCGTTAAAATTGACCGACACGCAGGGTGAAGCGGAGGTCGTCGGATGTCGGGGCTGTCGACCGGCCAATGCTGCCCATCGAGCGCGCGGCACACGGGTGACGTGCGTGAATCCAGGACGGCCGTGAACTCGACCGCCTTCAGCACATCCGCGTACTGCTTGTACGTCTCGAGGTGCGCGGTATTCGCGATCGAGTTGACAGCAGTACGCGCAATCGTTTCGGCATCGCGCGTCGAGGCCTGCATCACGCCACCCACGAATGCGCCCGTGCCAGGCACGGCGCGGCCGCGGATCCTGCGCAGCAGCTGGTCGATCGTTTCGTTTTGCGCCATGCCGAGCTGGATCTGCTGGCGCACACGGCGCACCGTGGTCGCTTCCGCGCCCGCGAACCAGTCGCGCATGAGCTCGCCCTGGATTGGGTCATGGTCCAGAATCGATTTCATGAAATTGACGCCGAGCCGGCCGCGGGAGATGTGGACGGCCGCAGATTCGATGGTGGTCTCCAGCAGCTCGGCCGCCCAGGTAGCTTGCTGGACGCCCAGCTCGGCGACCTTCTGCCGCATGTCCCTGAACAACTGGCCATATGAATCAGCTGCCAGATCTTCGACCTCGCCCATCAGTTTTTCAATGAGTGCGCGCCGCCGGGCGGGAGCTCGGGGAGAGGTTGGGTCAATACGCGCCAGCTGGGCGATCACGTCGGAGAGCAGCGACTCGAGCAGCTCACGGGCATCACCGGCAAGTGCGTTTCCAACGCCCTGCAGTGTGAAGAGGTTCTTGATGATCTCGCCGATCGGATCCTTGGCCATCCGCTTCGACTATGCCGCAGGAGCTGGCGCCGGCTTGCGCGCACCGGCGTCCAGCGCCGCTTTGATTTCGCGCATGCCCTGTTCAGCGATGAGCTTCTTTTCGTTTTCGGTGTCGAAGTCGTCGGGCAAGATCTCGCCCTTCTGCATCCGGTCCCAGAGCGTGTCCACCGACAGCTGACCCTGCGCAACCATGTTGGAGAGCGCCGTGATCATCTCGGGCGCCATGGTCTGGTCTTCGAAGTCGCGGTTGACCTCGCATTTCCCGCCGGCATCTGCGCCCTGGTCCAGCCATTCCGCGTGGAAACTCAGCGCCTCATTCAACGCGCCCTCGTGGCTGCGTGCGGCTGTGCTGAGCGAGCTCTGAGACTCGCTCGCGTCAATGCGGCGAGCTTCGGCCGTTTCGGCTGCTCGCGTGTCCCGCTGCAGCATGGCCAGGCCGAGCGCGGCCATGCGCTGCTCGGTATCGCGCAGCTCCTCGCGCATTTGTTCGAGCGCGGCACCAGTCGGCTCCAGGTATTTCGCATCGCCGCCGACCGGCAGCCGGATACCCTTCTCGACGCTGACCGTAATCTTGTCATCGTCATCGAGTCCCGTAAAAATCGGAATCGGCACGCCGGCAATGTGCAGACTGTTGCGCCGGTCGCTGCGAACCTGGTAGTGGCCAATATTCTCGATGGCGAGGTCCAGCAATGGCGGGTTGGATGTCATGAAGCCCGTGCGATCGCTGTATGCCGTTGTGAGCGGGATCCGGCTGATGCTCATTGTCCCACCGGTGACCTCGGGCTGCCACTCCCCGCTCGCCGCGGCTTTCTTGTCCCGCTTCCATACATGGTATTGTACCGAGCGTTTGCCGTCTGGGCCGTCGACTAGATTGTAGATACGGACGCGCTCGACCTCTTTCTCGCCGTACGTACCATCCTCTTCGGTCGTGCATTCGTGGTAGGCAAAGTTGACTAGCACGGGCCGGCCGTTTTCGTTGCGCGTGCGGAACCGCAGGACCTGCATCTTCAGGATATTGATCCAGTACGGCCGCAACCTTGCGTTGCGCTCATCCTCGAGTGTGCGCACTCGGCCAGCATCCACCTGTGGCATGTCCACGAAGATGTGAGTTTGGCCATCGATCAGCTGATTGTCGAAACAGTCTTTCGCAAAGACGGGCAGCGAACGGCCAGCCTGGTCGATGTTCTCTGAGTGCTCTTGCACCAGCTCCGGGACCTCATCGCTCAGCGTCGGGTCCTTTCGAAATACCATGCCCGACAGACCCTTCACGGTGCGCCGCATACCGTTGAACAGCACGGCGCCGGCCAACCTGGCCGCGTAGCCGGCAGGGGTTTCCATGGGAAACATGGGCAGGTATTTCGTCCGCTTGTTACGCACAGCCAGCGTGCCGCCGTACACATCGCGGCAATATTCGACGGCCTCGGCTTGCGCATCGTGCGCCACACCGGTCGCGTTCGGCTGATCTTTCATTCAGGCCTCTCAGATTCTGAACTCGATCTCCTGCGCTGTCTTCGGTACAACCGGGAATTCCTCACACACGTAGTAACCGATGCCGTCCGTAAGGTGTGTCAGCTTCGGGTCTTTTTTCTTGTCGAGCTCGCCCGCACCACCCTCGAGCAACCGCACGCCCTCGAAGTCTTTCACGACGTGCGGCGCTCGATGCTCGTCCACCATAAGTCGCACGATGCCATCAGCTGAAAGCAGCCGGCTGTTCACGGAATTGACGCGCACGCGCTCGCGTGGATTCGACTGGCCGACTCTGATCTTCAGTCGATCGCCGAACGTGGGCTTCAGCTCTTTGCGCACGAGATCCCAGTCGGAGCCGCCGACCTTCGCTGAGCCGCCGGCACCGCCCGTCGCGTCGCCGTAGCAGAAAACAAGGCCTTTATGCTCGCCCCAGTCCTTCACGAGGCGCCGGCAGACGGCGGGCGTGTTGCTGTTGGCAGGAATCCAGACCTCGCCGATGATGCCAGTGCCAATTACGCCACCATCCGGCAGCAGCATCTCCTGCATCACTGCTGCGGTACCAGGGTCGACGTTGAAGTCGAATGTGATGATCAGGGGTGCGTTGCAACTGTAGAACTGAAACAGCCGGCGGCAGTGGCGTTGCTCGGTGAACGGGTAGTATGCCCGCCCCACGAAGTTGACGAAGCTCGCCTGGTATTCCTGCTCGAACGTGAGCTCGTCCAGGTCACGGCGCGCAGCTTCGATCTCCTTTGCAGGCAGGATCTCCGCGGACTTCCAAGTGAACGCAGCCCAGTCGCTCGAGCTGCCGAGCTCGGCCATCTCGGCCGACGCGTGACGATAGAGATCGTAGTAGTGGTTGCGCCCTTCCGGCACTCCGAGAAAGTCGCACCAGCCAAGCCGATCCGAAAGCGCTGGGCGCACGTGATTCGGCCAAGCTTCTGCCTTCATATTGGCATACTCATCCAGGCCGCCGCCGTCCCACGGCGAGCCTTCCACTCGGGCGGGCTGGTCGAGGCCCAACACGTGGATCTCGCTGCCATTGACCAGCGGGATGATCATGTCGACCTCTCGGGGCTTGCCGGAGATGAAGCGTCGAGGCACGAGCCGCTTGAGATCGTCCCAGAAGATGCGCTTCGCCTGGCCGCGCGTCGGTGCGCCCGCAAAGAATCGCGCGTCGTCGAAGCCGGTGCCACGCAGCGCGCGCTTCACGAGTTTGCGTTTGAAGAGCTCGGTCTTGCCGGACCGGCGGCCGGCCGGAACCACGTTGAACCGATGCCGGCTGAACCAGTACGCGAGCTGCGTGACGTGGTCGCGTAGTTTCGTCCATCGGCTAGTCAGGCTTGCGGTTGACACCGGCCGTCACTTCGTCCATGTCACGAATCGATTGCATGATGTCCCGGGCCACGTCCTCAGGTGCGCCGGTAGGTGTGGTCGGTGCCTCCGAATCCACGTGGGCTTTGCCGAACAGCGGCCGATGCTTGCGCTCGAGCCAGAACTGAGCCGCCCTTACATCCCGCTCGACCGATTTGGTTACTGTCGTTTCGGTGACTTGGCGCTTGTCCTCTCCGCTGCCCTCCCAGTAGGTGCGCGTGACCGTTTTCTCGACCACCACGCCTGCGGCAGCCTGGTTGAGGATCTGGACGTTTCGCACCGTGGCTTCGGCATCGGCGAGCTGGACCGCCTGGTAGAAATCGAAGTAGATGCCCTTCGTCGACTTCTCGCCGCGGCGCATCCAATCGTAGAACGTGCGCTCCGCCACCCCGGCATAGGCGGCGGCCGTCACGTAGTAGTTCCCGCCGCGGATCGCTTTGACGATCCGTTCGTGGACCGTGGGCGTAAGTTTTGTCTTTCGACCCATTCATCACTTCACCGGAAGCAGCAGTGCTGCACCCACCAGCGCCCGAAGATCTGAATGCGCCGCCGGACTGAGCGTACCGGTGCGGAGTGCCAGCTCGAACTCCTCATCGCTCAGATCGATCACAATGCAGAGGTCCAGCACGCCGGCGATGTAGCATTTCCGACCACAACGCTCGGGCCAACGGCCGGCCGCGGCCGCATTCCGGGCCCGATGCTGGCACGTGTAGAGGCCTCCTGCGGTACGGCCGACGCCATAGAGCACATGACCAGCAGCGCACATTGGGCGATCGGACGGACACAACCCGACCAGCCGCCGAGCGCGCGAAACGTTTCCGTTGGGCAGAGCAGTTACCGGCAACTCTTCAACTCCCGAGCAAACAGAAAGGCCGCGACACAATGCCAGGAGCGATTTCCTGGCTGCGTGCGGCCTGACGGCGTCGTATCTGTTGTGCCAACGCTAAATGCGTTCTGGCTCTGGGGTCAAGGAAAGTGCAGCAGCTGCCTGGTGCTCGGGGCAATCGCTCGCACCAGTGTGGCATGGGCATTCACACAGGCCTTCAATCACACTGGTCGTGACTACCAGTGGCGCACTCAATGCAGATCGGTTTCAACTTTTTGCTCGCCCGAACTTCCAGGTCCTGCTCCTCGATCCGCGCGTGAACCGCGTGCACCATCCTGATCACGTCAGGGTGACCCAACCGCCGACCGCGCCGCTGCTCGACCGCGTAAACGAGCCCGTGACGATCCGACCTCGAAGAGCAGATTGCGGCCGAGCTCGTCGCGTATGCTCACGATCCGCGGCGTGAATGTCGGCCGTTGGTCGGTCTGCGCTGCTCGGCGCCTCTTTGCCTCACCCATTGGCTGCCTCTATCACGCCGTGTGCGCGTGTGTGTGTGTGTTGACAGACTGCGGAATGTGCGGCAATTCCGGCCATTTCACGCCGGCCAGAGCTTCCAGGTTCTTGGCCGGCATGCCAATGCACTCGAGCGGATCGTAGCGGCGCAGCGCCATGAGGCGCAGCCAGAGAGCGTCGCATTCGTTGTGGTCGCTGCCCTGGTAAGCGAGGCGCTTCACGGTTTCCACCAGGATCAGCTCCTTCGGCGCGTTGCCTTTGCCCGTGGCGAACTTCTTCAGGCTGGCAGGCGGAACGTCTACGAATGGAATTCCGGCATCGAATAGCGCGAGCCGCACTACACCGCCGAGCTCGCCGGCGGAGTGCAACTGCGAGGTGCCGCGGGCCTGGCCAAACGCGTACCCCTCGATCACGACGAGCTGAGCGCGGGTTATTCTCGCCAGGTCCCGCGTGCGGTCCCGGAACCACTGCAGCCGGCGCACGCCGTCGCTGCAGTTTCTGGGCGGTACCAGCACGCCGCAGCCACCCTCCGGCGTCGCGTAGCCGGTGCGTGTGAGGCTCAGGTCGAGCGCGAGGATTATTATCAATCGAACCTCCGATCCCGGCCAATCACCTCACGCACGCGGAAATACCGCGGACCCAACCTGGAGAGCACACGCATGAGGTCCGGCCGCTTCACTTGGAGCTGTTTCGGCCCCATGTTGCTGGTGACCAGAGTGGGACGCATTGCGCGCTTTGCGAAGATCAGAGTCAGGTGGCGAACGACGTCATCGCTGTAACGCTCCGTGCCCAGGTCGTCCAGAATCCACAACCCTGCGTTGAACCGGGACTCGAGGACATCGAACGTCCGCGCGTCCGTGCGGCCGTAGGTATCCTGGATCCGCGCTATCAGCTCAGCGGCGTGATCGAAAACGATCTCGGGCCGGTAGTGGACGTGCAGCAGCTCGCGGACGACTCCCACCGCCAGGTGGGTCTTGCCGGTGCCGGTGTTACCCCAGTAGTAGAGACCCCTGACCGGGTCATGCGGCCCGGCAGCAGCGACGGCCCCGAGAAAAGACCGCGCGTCGGTCACGGGTTCGTAGGTCCCCTCGCTGTGGTCGAAGCTGTCCAGCTTGGACTCGCCGTGCTCCCACGCGTTGATGCCGGCCCGCTCGAGCAGCGCCTGGAGAGTCAGTTCCTTGCCTTGTTGATCGAACCGCGTCTCGTGCTGCATCTGTAGCCGACCGAGTCGTGCGACCTCTTCCTTCTCGGCGCTCACACATGCGTCGCAACGTTTGCGCTGAGCGATTTCCTTCTTGCCCACCATCAACGGGACGTATGTGAATGCGTTCAAACAGCGATCGCATACGACGGCTACGGGCTGAGCAGGTTCACTCTGCTCCGAAGTCTCGGCGCCGCCGGTTTGACTGGTCCGATAGCGTGCCTTCGCTTCTGCCGTCCGTGCGGCTAGGTCGATTTGTCCAGGTGCCTGGGTGTCTTGCATTCCAGTCGTCCTCCAAAAGAACACTCAGCTTGCGCTGCAGGTTTGCGGGGTCACCAACCGGGCGAGAGTGGCCGCGTCGTTCATCGCTCCCGGCGAGGTCGTTCAATGCTGCGGCGAGCCAGCGCGGTTGATCCTTTCGATCCAGTGTGTCTCCGTCTGGCAATCTGAATACGGGTCGCGCACCGTTCAGCCACATTGCCATTGTCTGCACGTATCCGTAATGCTGACCGGCATCTACACGCTTGTGCAGGTAGTCCCGTAGCGCTCCACGACAGCCTCGAAACAGGTCTCCGTAGTCGGTCAAAGCCTTTTCCGCATCAGGCGCGATCGCGTGCGCGCCAACTACATCGTCATCCTCATCGTTGTTATCCGTTAAAAGGCTCAAATCAACCGCGTGTGAGCGCGCGTGTGGATGCGTGGCCGCGCGCGAGGCGGCGTTTACCTGCGCCGTTTCGGCGTAGCTAACGGATACCTGGTCACTTGGGGTGTAGCTATCGGGTGGATAGCTGGTCGATTTCGGCGTAGGTAAGTGCTCGTTTACCTGC
>JBOHRF010000249.1:0-7580 GCA_050732575.1 Longimicrobiales bacterium | reverse complement strand
GCTCCGAATGTCGAGGGCTCAGATTGGGTTTCAGCCTCCGTCGATAGGACTCCCCTTCGATCACCAGGTCATACGAGTTGCTGGTGAAGCGGTCGATGGCGCTCTGGGCGCGGACGGGATCGGCGAAGGTGGCCAGCCACTCATCGGGTCCGCGATTGGAGGTCACGATGATGGAGCCGGCGCGGTGCCGCTCCGTGAGGATCTCGTAGGCGTCACGACTTTCGATGGTATCCATGGCATCCAGGGCGAAGTCATCGATGATGAGCAGGTCAGTCGCGATCAGCTTTCGCAACTCGGTCTCGTGAGAATGATCGAGGCGTGAATGTTTGAGGAGTTTCAGCATCCGCTCCGCGCGCACGGCGAGAACGGAGAAGCGACGCCGGCAGGCGATGTGGCCGAGGGCGTGAGCGAGAAAGGTTTTGCCGACGCCCACGGGGCCGACGATGGTGAGGTGTGCGCGAGCCTCGAGGAAGCGCAGGGAGACGAGTTCGTTGAGCAGCGCGCGATCGAAGGTGACGTTGGCGGTTTCATCCCAGGCTTCCAGGTGCAGAGAGGGGTCGAGATGAGCGCGCTGGGCGCGCAGCTGAGCGGACTGACTGTCGCGGCGGGATGCTTCATCGGAGAGCACGAGCAGGAGGAAGTCCTGATGAGGCATCTTCTGCTGCCGCGCGAGTGCGACGCGTTCGGGGAGCGTGTCGCTGAGGCGCGAAAGTTTGAGCCGGCGCAGGACAGCTCGCAGGTCAGGGGAAAGCAGTTCTGCAGGTGTCATCTCTCTTCTCCATTCTGATTGTGGTTTGTGGGCATGCGCTCGCGCTGTGCGAACGGTAGAGCATATTGACTCGCGGGGCGCAGATAGCGCGCGAGCGGGATCACGTTTGTGGGTGCAGGAGCGGCGGGAATGGGTGAGCCGTTCTTGAGCATGCGCTCCAGCCGGCGGACGTCGTGCATCTCGAAAGCCAGCGCCGTGGCCGATGCTTCCTCGACGCGCGCTGCGCCGTACTTGCGCACGAGACCGAGCAGCGCGTACACGCGACGCATGCGGGTCCAGGGCAATGGACCTTCCAGAATCACAGCGGCGAGCTGACCGATGTGCGCGCCGTGCTGGGTGGCCTGTTGCTGCAGGAAGTTGATGTCGCGCAGAGCGTAGGCAGACTTCTCTGGTGGGAAGTCACTCGGGTCGGTCGAGCGACGGCCGGGCAGCATGCGCGGGTGAGTCTTGACCAGTACGCTGCCCTCATAGAAGCGCACCGTGGAACGATCGGCGCGCGCACGCAGCACCTTGCCGACGTATGGGCGTGGCAGAGAGTAGAGTGCGCGATCGACCTGCGCATGTTGATCGCGTGCAACCTTGGGGTCACGCCAGAGCGGGATGTCGTAGCGCTCGCTCGGTGCCGGGAGCAGTTGTGGTTTCTCTTCTGCTTCGAAGTGCTCGAGCGGATAGCGGCGCGTGGTGGAGTGCCGGCGCATGCCGTACTCCTCGAGGCACCAGTGCCGGGCGCGCCGACGCGCATCCTCGAGTTCCTGCAGCACCTCACCACCGAAGCAGGCGTCGCGTACGGTCGGCACCGTACGCTCGACGCGTGCTTTGTCTCGTGGACTGCGCGCGCGTGCGGGGTCGATGTGAAAGGCGCGCGCTTGCGCATACTCGAGAAACGCCGCGTTGATGCGGGCACCGAGTGGGTCTGCCAGTGCGACGATTGCTTTGGTGTTATCGGGGATGAGCACATGGAAAATGCCGCCATAGAAGTCCCACGCCTCCTCGCACGCTTCGATGGCCGACGCGGTCGTCTCCTGGAACACGGGCCAGACGAAGCGAAACCGCGAGAGGGCGGGCGTGAAGATCCAGGCCCGGAAACGGCGGCGCTTGCCGAAGAGGTCGGGCTCCAGCGAACCCACCCAGCCCGTGTCGAGCTGTACCTCACGGCCGCCCTCGGGATCGGCAACGGGAATCGTCGCTGCGAGCTTGCCGAAGTCCAGCTCGGAAACGGCGAAGCGACGCAGCGTCGCATACGAAACCAGTACACCGTCTCGGGCGAGCAGCGTACGGATCTTCGAGAGCTTGACCTTGCTCTTGAGCTTGTTGCTGATGAACTCGCGTCGCGCGGCGCACAGCTCCCAGCCTTCACCGCGCAGCCGCCCCGTGCCGGTCTTCAGGGCCAGCAGAATTGACACCAGCCGCTCCTCGGTAAGACTCGCCGGGCCGTGCAACGGCTCCAACCCATGCGCCGCGGCCAGCGCGATGTAGCGACGAATCGTCTTGCGGTCGACGCCCAGCATCCCCGAAATGCGCTGCTTGGGAACGCCGGCCAGCCACAGGCGCAGGATCTCCTTCACCTCGATCATCGTGACCTCCCGGTACGTCATCGCCCCCTCCTGCCCGCCCGTCATGGGCGGTTCCGGGAGCGACAGTGGTCACGCGGCTGGGGTGGGGAAAGTTTTGAAAAAACTCAGAATCGAGTGGGGAAAGGTTCTGAAAAACACCCGGTCAGGATGTCCCTACCTTCTGAAAACTGACAACCAGAGCCCAACGTACGCGCCCTTGGACCTTGCGTGCGGTCAGTCAGCAGTGATCGTTACAGTCTCTGTGCAGCCAACGGCGGCTTGTAAACATTTACTACGCCTAATATCCATGGTATCCCGGATACGCGTTCTTCAATGACAGGCCTCGAAAAGCTATTGCCCAATGCGACCGTCAGGGGCTTGCTGCCGGACCAGGCGGTAACAGTCGTCGCCGTGCGTTGGTTCGGAAGCACTGCGCTGGAGCTTACCTACAAAGATGCCGCAGGCCGACTGGGGAACGTCCTGCTCTACCGGCACGATGAGCCGCGGTTGGAAGTTGTCGAGGTCGGCCGCCCCTGGAGCTTCGATGGCGACGGCGCGCTCTTTCGCCTGGTGAGCGAAGCCCAGCGGATCCGGCTGGCCCATCTCTTCGATCCCGTCCTGGCTGTGCACACGTCCATGGTCGAGCCCTTGCCCCACCAGATCACAGCTGTCTACGAAGCGATGCTGCCCCGTCAGCCGCTTCGTTTCCTGCTCGCCGACGATCCGGGGGCAGGCAAAACCATCATGGCCGGCCTTTTCATCAAGGAACTGATCGCACGAGCCGACCTTCAGCGGTGCCTGGTCGTTTGCCCGGGCAGCCTGGCGGAGCAATGGCAGGACGAGCTGTACCGGCGTTTCAGCCTGCCTTTCGAAATCCTAACGAACGATGCGCTCGAGGCCGCTCGGTCGGGCAACTGGTTCCTCGAGCACAATCTTGTGATCGCGCGGCTGGACAAGCTCTCGCGCAACGAAGATGTGCAGCAGAAGCTGCTGGTGCCGGACTGTCGGTGGGACCTGGTAGTTTGTGACGAGGCGCACAAGATGTCCGCCACCGTGTTCGGCGGGGAGATCAAGTACACCAAGCGATACCGCCTCGGTCAGATGCTGGGATCTTTGACCCGGCACCTGCTGCTCATGACGGCCACGCCTCACAACGGCAAGGAAGAGGACTTTCAGCTGTTCATGGCGTTGCTCGATGCGGATCGTTTCGAGGGGCGGTTCCGCGATGGCGTCCACCAGTCCGATGTCACCGACCTGATGCGGAGAATGGTGAAGGAGCGCCTGCTCAAGTTCGATGAAACTCCGCTCTTTCCCGAGCGCATCGCCTACACTGTGCCGTACCAGCTGTCGGATCTCGAGGCGCGTCTGTACCGCGAAGTCACGGAGTACGTCCGGGAGCAGTTCAACCGGGCTGAGGCGCTGCAGAATGACAAACGCGCGGGAACCGTGGGCTTTGCCTTGACCATCCTGCAGCGGCGGCTCGCATCGTCGCCCGAGGCGATCTATCAGTCGCTACGGCGTCGGCGCGAACGGCTGGAGTCGCGGCTGCGTGAAGTCGAGTTGCTGAGACGCGGGGATATTGGCTCCGTGCTGCGCGAGGACATCCCTGCGCTTACTGCGGACGACGTGGATGAGCTGGAAGATGCACCGGATAATGAACTGCAGGCAGTAGAAGAAGGGCTGCTGGACCGCGCGACCGCTGCGGAAACGATCGAAGAGCTGCGCGCCGAGATCCAGATCCTTGTCAACCTGGAAACGCTCGCGCAAATGGTGCGGCGCAGCGGCGAGGACCGCAAATGGCGTGAGCTCGCAGCGTTGCTCGCGGAGATCTTCACGCCGGCGGCGATTCAGGGGCGCATTGCCGAATCGCACGCATCCTACGGCGATCATGCAGTACCAAAACATCAACCCTCGCCGCGCCAGAAGCTCGTGGTTTTCACAGAGCACCGCGATACGCTGAATTACCTGCACCAACGAATCACCACAATGTTGGGGCCGCCGGCCGTTGTCGTGATTCACGGCGGAATTGGACGGGAAGAGAGACTGAAAGTCCAGGAGTCGTTCCGGCACGATCCCGAAGTTCAGGTATTGATTGCAACGGACGCCGCGGGCGAAGGTATCAACCTGCAGCGCGCTCACCTGATGGTGAACTACGACCTGCCCTGGAACCCCAACCGCCTCGAGCAGCGCTTCGGCCGGATTCACAGAATCGGCCAAAGCGAAGTCTGTCACCTCTGGAACCTGGTCGCCGATGAAACGCGCGAAGGTGATGTGTACCGTCAGCTTCTGGAGAAACTCGAGGAGGCGCGCGCAGCGCTGGGTGGCCAGGTATTCGACGTGCTGGGCAAGGTCCAATTCGGTGGCAGACCGCTGCGCGATCTCCTGATCGAGGCGATTCGCTATGGTGAGAGGCCCGATGTCCGGGCAAAGCTTACCACGGCTGTTGCCTCCGCCGTCGACAAGCGGCACATCCAGGATCTGCTCGACGACAGGGCATTGGCGCACGAAACGATGGACGTCAGCCGGGTGCAACGCATTCGCGAAGATATAGAACGCGCGGAAGCGCGGCGGCTGCAGCCGCACTACATAGAGTCGTTTTTCCTCGAGGCGTTCAAGCAATTGGGCGGTACGGTGCGCGCGCGGGAACCGCGCCGGTACGAAGTGACACACGTGCCCGCCCCCGTGCGCAACCGCGATCGTGTCATCGGTATTGGCGAGCCGGTTCTGCCCCGGTACGAACGCATTGCTTTCGAGAAGAGTGCCATTGCTCCGCAGGGACAGCCGCTGGCCGCATTCGTCTGCCCAGGGCATCCGCTACTGGATGCCACGATCGACCTGACTGTCGAGCGCAATCGCGACTTGCTGCGTCGCGGGACTGTACTCGTGGATGAACGCGACACCGGCGACCAACCGCGGCTCCTGCTTTTCCTGGAACATGCGATTCAGGATGCGAGCCTGACGCGCTCGGGCGAACGGCGCGTGATCTCGCAACGAATGTTGTATGTCGAGCTTGCCGCAGACGGAAGTGCGAGGCACCTGCAATACGCGCCTTACCTCGACTATCGTCCGTTGGCGGACAATGAACCGCGTGTTGATGCCATCCTGGCGCGGAGCGAGTGCGCATGGGTCACGCGCGAGTTGGAGACCCACGCGCAGGCACACGCCATTGCCAACGTAGTACCCGAACACCTGCAGGATGTGCGCGGGCCGCGGCTGCGTCTCATCGATAAAACCAAAGCTGCGGTAAAGGAGAGACTCACCCGCGAAATCACTTACTGGGACCACCGCGCAGAAGAGTTGAAGCTCCAGGAGCGAGCGGGGAAGCCCAATGCCCGGCTGAATTCGCAAGAGGCACGGCGGCGCGCGGATGAGCTTCAGGGCCGCTTAATGAAGCGGCTGGAGCAGCTGGATCAGGAAGCGCAGATCTCGGCGCTGCCGCCGGTGGTGCTTGGCGGCGTGCTCGTGGTACCAGCGGGGCTGATCGCGCGCATGACGGGACAAACGCTAAGCGCACCACTGACCCAGCCCATCGACACGCAGGCATCGGCGGCGCGGGCGCGCGCAATCGTCATGAATATCGAGCGGCGGCTGGGCTTCGAGCCCACCGACCGCGAAAGGGAGAAGCTCGGCTACGATATCGAAAGTCGGATCCCGGGCAAGGGTCAGCTTCGCTTCATCGAGGTAAAGGGCCGTGTGAGAGGTGCCGACACGATCACGGTCACGCGCAACGAGATCCTCTACTCCCTGAACAAGCCCGAGGATTTCATTCTGGCCATCGTCGAGTTTGATGGCGAAGCGCACCGAGTGGTCTACCTGCGAACGCCGTTTCAACGGGAGCCGGATTTCGGGGTAACCAGTGTGAACTACGATTTCGTTGACCTGCTGGCGCGTGGCATGGAGCCCTCGTGAAGAAGTCGCCCCCGGTTCGGCCGGATGTCAATCCCTCGATGCTTCGCTGGGCGCGTGAGCGTGCCGGCGCGAGCATCGCGGATTTGACTGGCCGCTTCCCAAAGATCGAGGCGTGGGAGGATGGAGACGCCTCGCCAACGCTCAAGCAGCTCGAAGCCTTTGCGCGCGCGGTCTCGGTGCCGGTCGGCTATTTGTTCCTGCCGCGGCCCCCGGATGAGCAGGTTCCGATTCCAGACTTTCGATCGGGCCGCAGCAAGCGGTCGCGGCCCAGCCCGAATCTCCTGGACACCGTTTACCTGTGTCAGGCGCGTCAGTCGTGGTATCAGGAATACGCGCGCAGCGCGGGCGAGCCTCGCAAGAGTTTTGTTGGTTCCGCTACGACGGCCACTCCGCATGAGGATGCCGCCGCAGACATCGGCGCCACATTGGGATTCGACGTCGATTCCCGGCGCAAACTGGGGAGCTGGACCGAGGCGCTCCGCCAGTTCATCGCCCGGGCCGAGAATGCCGGCGTAATGGTCATGTGCAGCGGAGTGGTCTTCAATAACAATCACCGCCCGCTCGATCCGGACGAGTTTCGCGGTTTTGCCATCGTAGATCCGCTGGCGCCGCTCGTGTTCATCAACGGCGCGGACAGCAAGGCTGCACAGATGTTCACGCTGGCGCACGAGCTCGCGCACGTGTGGCTCGGTCAGTCGGCGGTTTCTGACGCCGATCTGCAGGACTTATCGGATGGTGATGTCGAGACCTGGTGTAATGAGGTCGCGGCCGAGCTGCTGGTACCCATGGACACGCTCGTGCAGGAGCTGCGTCCCGAGGAAAGCATCGACGTGGCATTGTCCAGGCTGGCTCGTGAGTTCAAAGTCAGCGGCCTGGTCATTCTACGCCGCCTGTTCGACGCGGGCGCGATTTCCAGATCTCGGTTCCAGCAGGAATACGCGGCCGCGCTGGCCAGCATGCCGGCCAGGGCCATAGCCGGCGGCGGTGATTTCTACCTCACCCAGGCCGTGCGAGTAAGCAGGCGGTTTGCCGCTGCACTTGTGGAGAGCACGCTGGAGGGGCGTACGTTGTATCGCGACGCCTTCCGCATGCTCGGCATTTCGAAGCTGGAGACGTTCCGCGAGCTGGGCCGCACGCTGCACGTCATCGCGTGATGGCCTACCTGCCCGATGCCAACGTCTTTATCCAGGCCAGGAATCTCCACTCCGGTTTCGTTTTCTGTCCCGCGTTCTGGGACTGGATTGCACGCGAGAATGCGCCGGTCGCGTGTTCAGCATCGAGAAGGTGGGCGATGAACTCCATGCCGGTGCCGACGATCTGGCGCAATGGGCCGGCACAATGGGTGATGG
>JBOHRF010000248.1:0-7631 GCA_050732575.1 Longimicrobiales bacterium | reverse complement strand
GACTCGGTGGCTGCCACCGTGCCATTAATGGGAAGTGCGCGTCCGGCGGGCAGCGTTGTTTTTCCTGGCGCAGGTCGAATCGTCCTGGCATCACACGTTCGGACTCCCGAACTGTTCGGTCATGCGCTGCACATTTTCGATTGGAATGGACGCCGGCTCGCGTCCTTTGACACGACCTCTGGGAACTCGCTCCTGCCCCAGCAACTGGAAGTGCTCAACCGCCGCGTCACGAGTGATGGTGCAAACATTTGGTCGGCGCACGTTGCAAACTATGTTGTCCAGAAATGGAGCACCGATGGTCGGCTCCTGCAGAACTTCCGGCGCCCCGTGCGCTGGTTCGCTCCCTGGAAGCAGCGATCCCCGATCAGCCCGGCGGGCGGGCGTGTCTCGGAAATCATGGACGTCCGATTCGATCGGGAACGCGATCTGCTATGGGTCCTTGTCCAGGTGCCCGGAGACGAGCAGGATTGGGCAGATGGATTGATCAGTGAGCGCGGCGAAGCTGGCCGGATGTACTACGGACCGTCTGTGCTCGACAAGGTCTACGACAGTGTGATCGAGGCAGTGCGCGTGAGCGCGGGCGAAGTGGTGGTCTCGCTGCGCGTCGAACAGGCACTCAGAAGATTTCTCGGCGGCGACCGCGTGGCCAGCCATGTGGCCGCCGACTCGGACGGGATCGAATACATCGACATCTGGCGCATTATAGGCATTCCCCGTAATCCGGGAGGGCTTCCATGACACGGTTCCTTGCAGCAGTCGGCATTGCGCTCCTCGCGGGCAGCCTTTCGCACGCACAAACGTTGGCATACTCGGACGTGGCTTCTGCAAGTCCGAGCGAGCGTGAGCTCACTGAGTGTCTGGACTGCCAGAAGTGTGAGAACCAGAGTCTTCATAAGGTGTTCGAGGATGTCATAATCGGGAACTCGTACGGCTCATCGGGCGCATTGCAGTGCAATCGGCGATTGCTTTAGCGGACACGCGAATCACGAGTGGGTGGGTGAAGGACAGTGCCAATCACTCGCGCTTCGCGAGGCGGATTTGATGCGGTTGTACCTCGCGGCCCAAAATGCCGACGCCGTCGAGCTCCGGTCCCTGCGGGAACAGTATTCCGACGCACTGCGGCTCAACGTCCATCGAAGTGCATTGCAACTCTTAGGATGCAGCGGAAAGATCGTGGGTCAGTTCGTAGTTCCTCGCTATCTCATGCAAGCGCTCGAGGCTGAGAAATAAGGCACGGACAACGTCCGTCTTTCGGCGACAGCGTCTACAGTTCCTGCAGGTCATTCTATACGGGAGTGAGCAGCAGCGAGCCGGTGATGCCCGGTGGCAGCGTCCTGACCGTGCTTGCCGCTTGGCTCCCGGAAAAATGCAACGCAGCTAATTTGCTCGCGCCGTATAACGCAGCTCTATGCTGCGATCCTGGGTCAACTCGCATCTCGATTGTGCTGCAAGAATCTATTCCAGTGTAGATCCGGGCCCGACATGCCGGCAAGGTAATCCCAGAATGATCGGAACCTGGGATGTCGCGGGCATGACAGCCGATTCAACGCCTCAGGATTCTGAATTCCGCAGCCCAAGTGCGGTGAGTGAAAATGCGGGACCGGCAGGTTAATTCCGGGGCAACGCGCCACTGTGATCGCGGGATAATCCCGGGGTCGAAGGACCATTGGCCGCGTCTGGCGATCCACAACGATCCAGTCAGCCGGCAGGTGGCGGCGGTTTGTTTACGCATCAGCCCTTAATCCTCGGCCCCTGGCTTTGACATTTTCACCGGGCATGTCCGCGTTCCCTCGGTAGCGGCCGGCCCGCGAGCACCTGCGTGGGTCGCCCATCACGAAACGCCAGTTTGCCATTCACGATCACGTGCACGGTGCCCTGCGAGAACTGGTGCGGCCGCTCGTAGGTAGCCAGGTCGCGCACCCTGGGCAGATCGAAAACCGCGAGATCCGCAAAGTAGCCCTCCGCAATCGATCCCCGCTGGCCGAATCCGTAGAAACTTGCGGGCAATGAGGTCATGCCGCGTACCGCGAAAGGCAGCGAGATGAGCCCATCAGCGCGCGCCATGAGCAGCTTCTTGGTGAACGAGCCGTACGACCTTGGATGCGAGATGCTGGTCGTGTCGGCCGGCGTGTACCCGTCCGTGCACGTCATCATCCAGTCCTTCTGCGCCAGCAGCCGCGTGTTGACATCGTCGTAGAGATCCAGATTCATGACACTGGCGCCACCTTCACTCACAATCCTCATCACCGCTTCAGGCACGGAAACGTTCCAGCCGGTAGCAACAGCAGCCAGGGTCTTGCCATTGAGGTCGGGTCTGCGATCGGAGAACAGGATTTTGCTGGGGCCACCGCGCGGCTCCAGCATCTCCATGACCACGCGCGTCAATTGCGTTCGAATGGCCGGATCGCGTAGACGCTTGTTGGTTTCCTCGCGGCCGCCCACCACGGCCCAGCGCGGCAACGCATACGCGGACAGGCTGCTGTTGGTAGCCGTGTAGGTATGCTGCCCGGCCACAACGTTCACACCACGCGCACGCGCTTCATCGATGAGTCTTGCGCCCTCTCCCGCGCGGCCATACCACTGCACGCCCTGCGCATTGAAATGGGAGAAGATGACCGGGGTGCCACCCTCCTCGCCGATGCGGATGCCTTCCCTGATCGAATTGAGATAGCCGATGCCCTGATAGGCGACACCCAGATCGCGGTCATGCGTGTCGTAGCTGCCGCCGTATTCGGCCGCAACTTTGGCCAGCTCGATGACTTCTTCGGTCCTGGCGAAATAGCCGGGGGAATAGAACAGGCCCGACGACAAACCAACCGCGCCTTCCTCCATGCCTTTCCGGATGTAGGCCTTCATGGCAGTGAGCTCGGCGGCCGTGGGCGCGCGATCCGCCACACCCATCACCGTGCCCCGCGCCTCGCCGTGACCCACATAGCGAACCGCGTTCACCGCAATTCCATTCTGGCGATAACGGTCGAACATGGCGCGCACTTCACTCGTGCCATCACCATCAACACCCATGACCAGCGTAGTGACGCCTTGATAGAGCAGGGGCAATGCGTATCTGCCGTGCGCGGACGTGAGGTCGGCATGGGAGTGCACGTCCCAGAATCCCGGTGTTACCAGCAGTCCGCGCACGTTCAACGTGTCGCGCGCGGTGATGCGACTGGCGCGCGCGTTGCCCAGGAAGGAAATGCGATCGCCCGTGATGGCGATGTCTCTTTGCACCCAGGGATTGCCCGCGCCCTCCAGCACCTGGCCGTTCAGAAGCAGAACGTCGGCCGGGTTCTGAGCGCTCACCGGAAGGGCGATGGCGAGGGCAACGAGCGCGGCGAGGGCGCGAGCGCGGACCCTCTGCGGCGAACTCGCGGCCAACCTCGAAAGCGAGCGCTGGACCGGTGAAGAGATAGGGAGAGAAGCCGGTTGCCGTGGTAAACGGCAAGACATCGACATGGTTGAACTCCGTGGTTTCAGCATGACCCTGTCCCCGCCGGGCACGTGCTGTTTCGGGGCGCAGTTGGATATCCAACTGCGCGGACAACCGGAAAAACAGGGATGTTGTGGCCCAACGCTTTTTCTTGACGCGCATCGCCGCGAGTTGGAGATCCAACTTGGCCCGCGAAATGGCATAGACAGCCCGTCCTTGGCCTCGCCCTCGCCCTTACCGGCGCGGAGCTGCGGCCGCACCCTCCCAGCGCGGATCGGCCACACCCACGAACTGACGCGTGGCCGGGTCGAAATGGATCGCATGAATACGAGCAAAGTAAGGCGCATCGTCGCGTAAGCGCACGGTAAAGCCGAAGGAGCGCAGCTCGGCGGCCTGCGCTTCGGTCCACCGTGCGGCGCTGCGGTTCTCCATGTCCATGCGCTCGGGCAGCGCATGCAGGCGAGGCGCGGCCATGGCCTGAGGGAAGGGCAGCTTCTCATCGATGGTTCGGCTCAACACAGCAACAATCGCGGGAATGATGCGGCGTGCGCCGGCACCGCCCAAGGCAAAGCGCAATTCACCATTCTGCGTCACGATGAGCGGTGATTGCGATGAAAACGGTCGGTCGCCCGGTTTCACATCGCCCAGGTAACCCATGGTCGCGGCGTAGAGGAAGCCGAGCCCGGGTGCGGCCACGCGCGAGCCCATGTTGGGTCCGAGAGACTGGGTGAGCGCCGCGACACCACCGTGTGCGTCGGCAACGGAGAGGTGAGTGGTGTTGGCGCCTTCCATTGCGGGCGCGTGATTTCCTGGCTGACTTTCGGCGGGGATGCGGATGCGATTCGCGCGCGTGCGGGCGTGCGCTTTGGAGACCAAGGTGGCGGCCTTCTGCTCAGGCGAGCCCAGGTCGGCAATGCGATCGTCGAATGCCAGCAGCAACGCCTGATGCAACAGCGCGGCCCATCGTGTGGTACCGGCAATCCCTGCCAGATCGAAGTTCTCGAGGATGTGCAGCGTCTCGATGGTCGTGACACCCGATGCGGGCAGATACGTGCCAATCAGGTCATAGCCGCGATAGCTGCCGCGCACGATGATGGATTCATCGGCGGCGTAATTTTGCAGATCGGATAGTTGCAACCAGTTGCCGTGGGCGCGCAGGTGATCGACCATCTGCCGTGCGGGTGCACCCGTGTAGAACGCGCGCGCACCATCGCGCGCAATGCTTTCCAGCGTGCGCGCCAGATCGGACTGGATCAGGCGCTCACCGGCACGGTACGTGGCGCCATTGGGCTTGAGGAAATAACGCCGGGCGCCGTCGAATCCAGTGAGCTTTGCGGAGTCATTGGCAATACGCGCGGCCTCCGCGGGTGAAAGGATGAAGCCGTTGCGGGCCAGCTCGACGGCGGGTGCCAGCACGCGCGCCAGGGGCAGTGTGCCGTGCCGGGCCAGCGCCGTGGCCAGCGCGTGCACCGTGCCGGGCACGCCGATGGTTTGATATCCGTACGCGTCGTCGCTCGGAGGCACGGTGCCCTGAGGATAGGCCGACGGCACGGCCGTGCCGCCATCAATGCCGAAGTACTCGCCGCGTTGTGTGCGGATGAGCAGCTGCGTGCGGCCGCCAATGCCCGACATGGTGGGCTCGACCACGGAAAGGGCAAACGCAGTGGCCACCGCAGCATCGACGGCATTGCCGCCCTGCTCGAGGATGCGCGCGCCCACGGCACTGGCAATGGGTGAGCCGCTCACCACCATGCCGCGCGCGGAGCGCACGACCGGCGCGAGCAGAGTATCGGGCGCGCTAACGACCTGTGCTACGGCCGGTGCCGTAACCAGCAGGAACGCGAAAGCGAAGTGGACCCGCCTCACCGTCATCCTTCCGTCAAGAACCCACGCGCATCAACGGCCAACGCGCCGCGCTCATCCACGAACACGGGATTCAGCTCCAGGTCGGCCAAATCGGGATTGGCGAGCAGTGCATCGCCGGTGGCCAGGATGAGGTCGACCAGTGCATCGCGATCCGCTGCCAGCTGACCGCGCACGCCCTGCACCAGCCGGCCTACCGTAGTCTCATCGAGCATGGCCAGTGCATCCTCACGATCGATGGGCAGCAGCCGAATGGCAACATCGCGCTGCAGCTCGGCCAGCGTGCCGCCACTGCCCACCGTGAGGATGGCCCCAAACTGCGGGTCGCGCCGGGCGCCCACCAGCACTTCGACTTGCGGGCGCTTCAGCATGGGCGAAACCAGCACACCACGAGTATCGCCCGAGAGTGACATGAGTTGGGCAAAAGCGCGAGCCGCATCCGCCGGATCTTCAACATCGAGTCGTACGCCGCCCACATCACTTTTGTGGGCAATGCTCGGGGCCACGACCTTGAGCGCGAGCGGTCCGTGGAAATCGCGGCGCGCTTCCAGCACATCGGATTCCGATTGGCAGAAGCGAGCGGGCGCGCAATCAACACCGTATTGCGACACCAGGTCGCGGGCTTCCGTCTCCAGCAAGATCGCTCGTCCGTCCGCGCGGATGCGTGCCATCAGATCGGTGGCATGCGGCAGTGCCCGTCGGCGCGGTGCGGGCCGGTGCTTCTGGGCGATGCGGCCCCATTCCGCAGCCGCGGCCATGGCGCGGCAGGCCACCTCCAGCGATTCGATCACGGGCACGCGCGCGCCGCGCAGGATGTCGAGCGGCTCGCTCCGATGCGCGGCATATAGAGAATGGACGACCAGCGTCTTGCGTGACTCGCGTGCGTGCTGAAAGAGATGCCGTGCAGTATCGCGCTCTTCGGGTGCCAGGGACGCGGAGAAGCGAAGGGCGTAGCCGCCAAACAGGCCCACGATCAGAACACCGCCTACTGCGGCATCAGCCAGCAACACATCGAGGGTTTGGGCAAACACGCGCGGTGCGGCATCGGGTGTACCCGCCAGATCCACGGGATTGCGCACACTTGCATTGGGGCCCAGCAAAGTGCGCAGCTGCGTTTCCGTTTCTGCCGTTAACTGCGCCAGTGGCGCCCCGAGCTCGGTCAACACATCGGCGGTCAGTGTTGCATGACCACCACCATCGGACAGAATGGCAATGCCGCCGCGCACCGGCGGCTGCTGCGCGAGCGTCTCGGCCACGGCGAACAGCTCGTCCGTGCGCCGCACTTCGATGACACCGGCCTGGGCCAGCGCTGCGCGCACTACGGAATATTCACCTGCCAGCGCACCCGTGTGTGAGCGAGCGGCCGATTGGCCGTGCAGCGAGCGACCGCCCTTGAGCAACACCATGGGTTTGGCGCGGGCTGAATCGCGCGCGGCATTGAAGAACGCGCGACCATCGCCCAGGCCTTCCACATACATGGCAATCGCGCGCGTGTTCGGGTCCTGGTTCAGGTAGCGCAAATAATCGGCAACCGTAAGATCGACCTGGTTGCCGGCGCCCACGCAGATCGAGATGCCTTCATGCGTACCACTGGTGGTTTGGTTGAGCAGGTTCAACGCCATGTTACCCGATTGCACGAGCAGCGCAACGCTGCCCGCGCGCGCACCGCGCGCACCGATCAGGTTGAGTCCGATGTGCAGATTCAGAATGCCTGATGTGTTGGGGCCGACCACGCGCACGCCCGTGCGCTGCACGACCGCACGCACCTGCGCCTCGAGCTTGGCACCGGCCTCGCCCGTTTCACCAAAGCCGAGCGCCAGCACAATAGCGGCGCGAATGCCCTTGGCCGCGCACTCCTCCAACACTTGCGGCACGGTCGCGGCCGGTGTGCTGACCAGCGCCAGGTCGGGCACAACTTCGAGAGCGGTAATGGAAGTTGCTACCGGCAATCCGAGCAGTTCGCCACCGCGCGGATTGACCGGTAGGATGCGGCCCGCGTAACCGGACTCCTGCAGTGCACGCACGGCCTGGTAACCGCGCTTGGTGGGATCGTGTGATGCGCCGATGATGGCCACGGCCTGCGGACGGAACACGGCATCGAGTGGATCACTCACCCGTGAACTCCGGGTCGCGTTTCTCGTGGAAAGCGCGGATGCCTTCCTTCCAGTCGCGCGTCTGCATGCAGTCGAGCAGCGCAGCAGCCTCGAGCGCAAGTGCGCGACGGGTGTCCATTTGCTGCGCGTGATTCAGAAGTCGCCGGGCGTGCGCCATGGAGCGCGGTGCGCGCCGGGCGAGTTTTTCGGCCAGTTCGAGCGCCGCAGGCAGCACCTGCTCGGCGGCG
>JBOHRF010000247.1:1165-7656 GCA_050732575.1 Longimicrobiales bacterium | reverse complement strand
GCGTAGTCCCGGCGGACACACCCGATGCCAGTCCCGTGGCATTCACTCCGGCAATGAAGGCCGCCGAACTCGACCAGGTCAACGCAGCACTCACCGTGACTCCTGCGGAGTCGCGCGCCACGGCGGTGAACTGCTGCGTGGCCGCCGGTGTCAGCGCCGCAAAACTGGGCGTGATCTGCACCGACGCCACGACCACTGCCGGCGGCGGTGGCGGAGGCGGCGGTGGGGGCGGCGGCGTTGTGACATCGTCCTCCGAGTCACCAGCGCAACTGGCGATGAGGATCGCAGCCGCCAACAGGGCGAATTGTGCTTTCATGTCTGTGCCTATCTGGGGCCGCATGAATGTGAGCCGCGCAGGGGGAAAAGAGAATGGCCCCACCCCTGAGGGTGGAGCCATTCCGTACTCCTGTGATACAGCGAGACTGGCTTAGTCTACCGCGACTGTCACTGCCGCAAAGTTCCGGAACAATGACTGGCCCTTCGAGTCGATGCCGCCTGCGAAGATCTGGTATGCTCCAGGCGCGAGACCCGTGGGGACGTTCCAGGTGACCGTCCAGTTGAACGTGCGGTTGGTCTGATCGTCGACCGTAGCGGTCTGTGTGCCCGTACCGATCAGCATCTGCCGCCCGCCCGTGGCCGGACCCTGGAAGTAGAAGTTCACCCGCACGAACGGATTGGCAAACGTCGCCGATGCTCCGGTGACCGATGCGGTGACAATCGTGCTCGTCGGGTTGGTCGGGCACGGCTGAGGCGTCGGGTTCGGCGGTCCCTGCGTCGTGCCATTGCAGACCGTCCCCACGCTCGCCGGATTCGTCGTGAACAGACCAGTGAAGCCGGCCACTGCGGCGTAGCTCGTCTCCGCCAACCCTCCCGTTGCCGGGATACCTGCGTTGACCGCCGCCGTGATGTCATCGCGGCGAGACGTGCAGTTGGCCGTCGACGTGTTCGGCGTACCGACACTCGGGCAGGGGTCGTTGTCGACCACGCCCGCCTGGTCGCGTACGTCAAACGTCACGCTATTCGCCCGGTTGATCCCGGCGAACGCACCCGCACCCGTCTGGAACTGAACGCTGCGAATGAAGTTCGGGATCGTGAACGTAGCTGGACCCGAGGTCGTGAACGTATCCGGGCCGTATGTACCAATTGGCGCCGGCGAACTGTCGACGAACCAGCCACCCACGGCCGGATAGCCGATGTACGCGCTGACGTCACCCAGGTCGAGGTTGTCCGTGGCCGTCGTGGTGAACTGCGTGCTTGCATTACCCGTGATGATCGACGGGGCAACCACACCACCCATGCCCGGAGCCTGCGTGTCGAGCAACGTCAGTGTCACGTGGTTGGAGCTTACGTTCGTCGCATTGTCACGAACGAACGTGGTGACACGGTAGTACGCGTTGGTGGCAATGGCGCCGATGTTGAACGCGCCGAGATTCGCGTCCGTTCCGTTGCCCTGATTGCCGCCAGTGGAGCAGCTGATCGCGCCGCCAGTCACCGGCAGGCGACAGCTCGTGCCGCCAGGTGTGATTTGCTCGACGCGCGTGACGAACCCGGAGTTCGCGCTTGCTGGCGGATTGATGTTGATTCCCGACGGACCGGCGGGCGGCGTTGCGCTATCGGCCGCCGCGTACGAGAACACGGTTCCATCGTTCGCGCCGTTGTTTGCCGGCGTGAGGACGGCTGCCGTGAAGAACGGGTTAACCTTGTCCACACCAAACTTCTGCGGCGTGGGACCGCTCGATACGGTCTGGACAACTGTGTTGACAGCGGTCGGGAACAGCAGCCGCTGGTTGCCCAGTCCATCCGCCGACGTTGCGCGCAGGAACAGATCCGCGCTGGTCGCCGTGTTGTCCAGCGATGCAGCGGTCGTCACGTTCGCCAACGCCGTGGCCGATGTGCCAGCCTGGAAGGTCGTGGACGCATTCTGGCTGTCCACGCCGTAATCCACCGAGGTGTAGAAACCAGCACGCCCCGCAGTGAACGCAAAGCCGGCGTTCACGTAGCAGGTAGCCGTCTCACAAGTATTCGGCGTGATGTCGAACAGTGTGACACGCGGTCCCGAGTTATCCAGGCGGTTCGGGTTCGTGAAGAACGCCGCGTTAGGCGCTGACGTGCCGCCCACGATTCCGCAGGTCGTGATCGGGTTCGGACCAGCCGCAGGATTGATGCAGGTCGGACCGGCCTGACCGCTGGTCGTCACCGAGTTGACCATGATTGCAATGACGTCCTCGATGTTGTTCACGCCCGGAGTTGCTGCATCCGGATTGGCCGTCGAGGAGAACGTCGCGCTGAGACCGGAAATCGTCACTGTCGCCGGGGCGCAGTTCGGGAAGTTCAGGTTCGTGGCGCCCGGTGTTGTCTGGCCACCAAACGGGGCACCGCCGTCGGCCGGCGCGATCGTGGGATCGGTCGCCAGGTTGTTGGTTGAGCGGCAGCCAGTTATGCCGCTGACACCCGCGCCGCTGGTCACGATCGACACATTGGCCGTGGCAATCGCGCTGCCCGCCGGACCAAAGTTGACACCCACGGTCGCGACGCGTACGTCACCACCGCACCACAACGAACCCGATCCACCCAGGCTGCGCGCATTCGCGCCGGCCGTTACGCAGGCCTTGACCGTGGTCGTGCCTGCAGCCAGGAAGCTCACGCGGGCATAGGCAAAGTTCTGGTTGTTGAATACCAGCGGCTGCGACGAGCCAGCCACCACGTTGCCGTTCGGCTGAACCACACGCACCGATATGGTGTGCGTGCCATTCAAATTCGCCGCAGGCACAGCACCTGTAATGGTATCGTGCGCGGCCGTGTTGAGTGAGCAGATGATCGGTACCTGTGCGGCATCCAGATCATCTTCCGAGCCCGTGGACGTGAAGGTCTGCGTGCAGTTGGCCTGCACGACGTTGTCCAGCAAGAACTCCACGCGCTGGACCTGTGCACCCGGTGGAACGTTCAGCTCGGCCGTGATGTCGATCTGGCCGACCACGTTCTGCGGGTTGACCGGTGTATTCGTGTTGCCCGTCGTGATCGACGTGATCACGATCGAGGGCGGAGGTACCACGGGGGCCGCGATCACGTTGATGACCGAGGCATCACGCGCCGTGGCGTCCGCCTGTGAAACAGCCGTGATCACCGCTGTGCCCACGCTCACGGCTGTTACCAAACCGGTAGCGTTGACGGTCGCGGCGGGGGCATTCGACGACCACGTTACTGCCTGGTTCGCCGTGCCGTTGACTACGGCTGCCAACTGACGCGTTTGTGCGATGATCAGCGTCGCGGTATCCGGTAACACCTGGACCGTGATGACCGTGTCGATCGGATTCTCGATCACTGTGTCCCCTTCGCATGCTGCCAGGACACTGGCCACTACCGCGAGCCCTAGAATTCCTAACTTGCGTTTTGTCATTTCCGCTCCTCCCAGATTCCTGGGTTGAGTTAGGGATGAAGAAGATTACCATCTGCTGCATTGTTGCGACTGACGGTCTCTCGGACCTGCGTTGTATCCGCCACAAACACCCGGACACAAGTGCAAAACGCCGAAAGGCAGGGCTACCGGAGGATTGCCGATCGGGCGAATCCAACCCTGGTTTCAGCATCGCCACTGGAGACGCGTAAATCGCTTTCCTCGCCCGACTTGGGCAAAAGGCGCGCGAAGCTTAGGCGTTCCGGGGCAGGTGTCAAGGCTCGTGGGGGGTTCCGAGCGCAAGGAACCGAGGCGCAATTGCGACACTTCCGCAATCGCGGGCCCCAAGATGCCCCGACCCCTACGCAGAGTCAAGCATTTTCTCCGCGCCTATCTTTCAACTTATTGTTGTAAGAAGATTTAACAGTCGGTGTAGCGAAGCGGCGTTGCATGGCCGGGATGATCCCAGCCCTCAACTTGGATTGTTACGGCGTATTACGTCAGCGCACGTCGACCACCAGGCGCGTTGGAGTCTTCAGCTCGAGGACGCGGAATCGGCTCGGTGAGGCGACGCCGGCCACCCACGTCAAAATGGACTCGAAGTCACAGGAAAGATCGAGTCCGCGGATATTGTTGAGAGCGGGTGCAAGGCTGGGCGGGCCTGCGGTGACCTGGCCGTACTGGTCATGAGCGGCGGCCGGCTCGAAACGGATCTCGAGCCAGACATCGCCCGCGGTGGAGACGGTCTCGCGCGAATTGCAGGCGGAAATGGGGGTGTCGTGATACTGCACTTTGTAGTTTGGCAGGTCTCCACTGAATTCGAAGACCATGCGCTCGAAGTCCTGATGTTTGGCGGTGCGCACGGCGGCCAGGGCGGCTACGCTGTTGACCGCGTGACCGGCGGCGACCATGCCGGCAGTCCAGCGATCGTCCAGGCCAAGTTCCGCGTTTTCCGAGCTTTTTTCCGAACTCTCGGGCTGTTTTTCAACGATGATGCACGCTTGTGTGAGCAGCGTGAGGGCGCAGAAACCCGCGCCGATAATGGAACATTTCCGTTGGTTCATGGATTTCGTCTCACGGCGATTCGTTCTTCCATCTACTACAAGCGGAGTGGAATTAGCGCATGACGGCTCGCGCACGCGTGCCGGCTTGGGCCGCGATTTTCCTTGTGGCTGGGCCGATAACGGTAGCTGCGCAATCGGTGCTGCAGCGGACCCCGAATCTGAGCGGCGGCTGGGATGGTACACGGGGCACTCTTTACTTCAACTTCCTGCATCGTTTCACGGTCAGTGGACCGCCAGCGCGGCAGGTGACAAACTATCCGACGTTTCTATTAGGCGCAGGGTTGCCTGGCAACGTACTCCTGGCGGCCAACTACGCGACGCGTTCCGACCTGGTCGAGCCGGTCTATCCGAACGAATGGGAATTCTTTGCCCGGGCCATGCCCTTGAAGCAGTTCTCCGGATCTCCATTCGACCTTGCGATCCAAGGTGGCTATAACCTGGCGGCCGAAAGTCTGGACGGCGAGGTCAGTCTGAACCGCCAGTTTGGACCGGTCCGCGTACTCGGGGCAGCCAGGGCACTAAGTCGCGGGTACGGCCGGGACAGCGCCCGCTTTGCGCTGGCCGGCGGCGCGTCCCTGCAATTTCTGCGCTGGTTCGCGG
Organism: Longimicrobiales bacterium; assembly: GCA_050732575.1. Classification (GTDB taxonomy): domain Bacteria; phylum Gemmatimonadota; class Gemmatimonadetes; order Longimicrobiales; family RSA9; genus JBBDWZ01. Next base: position 2,598 of record JBOHRF010000247.1, on the reverse strand, counting down.
TGGCCGGCGACGTGGCGCAGCTGCTGGACGCATCCGATCGTGAGGAAATGGCCTGGGGCGCCGCACTCCAGATTGCTATTCCCTATACGCCGCATACGCTTTCCCTGCAGGTGACGAATACCAACAGTCTGACCCTGCAAGGTGCATCCCGAGGCGGCTCGGCCCGCCGATACGGCTTTGAGTTTACGATCCCGTTCCACCCAAGCCGGTATTTCGGCCGATCCCCTGCGGCTGCGGCGCAGACAGCCGGCACCGAGCCCAGCGCAACGACGGCTACGGGCCCGACCGTGCGGGTGCGCATGCGCAACGTAGCGTTCGAACCGGCTGATCTGCGCATTACCGCGGGCACGACCGTGACCTGGCTCAATGAAGACCCGCTCATGCACACGATCAAGGCCGGTGACGCCAGCTGGGAATCGCCGGAGATCCAGCCGGGCGGTTCCTGGAGGCGTACGTTTGATCGGACCGGTCGGTATGAGATCACGTGTGGGCCGCATCCGTTCATGAAGCAGATCGTGGAGGTGCGCTGATGAAGGGCGCGGGCATGGGCGCGGGAAGACGGAAAACCGCATCGCGGCGGACTGGGCTGGCAGTGTGTGTGGCGTTCCTATCAGCGCAGGTGGCGGGCTGTTTCTCCGAGCACGATGGTGCGCTCGCGCCGCCGAACGGCCAAAACTGTGATGTGCCCGTGAGCGCACTCGGTCCGCGCAAGGCCGTGGTGGCGATACGCGGCTATCTGTTCTTCCCGGACACGCTGCGCGTGAGCGCGGGCACGACCGTGACCTGGGTCAATTGTGATGAGGTCGCGGGCCAGGATGCGCACACATCGACTTCCGACAACGCTGTCTGGTCCTCGCCGCTCTTTGCGGACGGTCAGACATTCGCGCGGGCGTTCGGCTCGGCGGGCACGTTCCCGTATCACTGCGTGCCGCACACGAACATGAGAGCCGTCATCATCGTTCAATAAACCCTGGAGGATCGTATGAACGCACGGAAGAGTGTCGTATTCGCAATTGCAGCGCTAGCCATCGGCGGAATCGCCGCCTGCAGCGAAGAAGACGAAGGGCCGCAACCCGAAGTTTTCGTGGCAACATTGAACGGGCAGCAGGAAGTACCGGCGGTCACTACGGCCGCTACCGGCACGGGGCGGGTCGAGTTCACGACAACCGGCCTCACCTTCACGGTGAGCGTGGCCAACATTGCAAACGTTACGGCCGCGCACATCCATGCTTCCCCGACGGCCGTAGTCGGTGTGAACGGGGGCGTGGTCCTGAACATCATTAGTGCTGCCTCGACCGTCACGAACGGCGTTCTGGGCGCCGGGTCTGCGACGGCCACGAACCCCGGAAATGCGATCTCGATGGATTCCCTGAAGGTCCTCATCCGCGGCGGTCGCGCGTATTTCAACGTGCACAACACCGCCAACCCGGGCG
>JBOHRF010000247.1:0-1155 GCA_050732575.1 Longimicrobiales bacterium | reverse complement strand
CTGACGCCGCAGTAGCGGTAGACTTGATGGAGGCGCGGTTGCTCAGTCGAGCAACCGGCCTCGATCGTTTCGGTATTTGCTGCACTTTCTCCGGGCGTGAGTAGCTCGCTGGCCTGTGCGTCTGCAGGACGGCGGCACCGGCCGCTGCGGCGCGGCGTAACGCTGCGTCCTGGCTGATTACACGTCGATCTCAACCAGCAACGCGGCCAGGAACGCATCGCCCACACCCACGCGCCGCCGCGGTTGAAACTCGGCGGTGCTCATGCCGGGGGCTGGCCCCATCACTCAGTGCGGCGCCAACTCGTCACTCACGCGTCCGCCCAGCAACACCAGCGCTACGCTCGAGCCGCCCAGCGTGCGCGCCGCCCGGGTCACGTTGACGCCCTGGCCGCCTGGTCTGCGACGCGGCGCAGCCATGCGATTGGCATCATCCCAGACCAGACGACTGGTCTCGAACAGGAGATCCAGGGAGGGATTGGGCGTGATGGTCAGGATCACGAAGAAAGGGAGCTGTTACACGTTCGCCTAAAGCTTTATGAAGATGCGGCGCTTGTAGAGAATGGCCATCACGCCCAGCCAGAACAGCACGTACGTGATGGCAAAGGCCAGGGATGCATTGATGGGCGAGAGCCAGGACTGATAGAAATTGGTGAAGATGTAGGTCTTGAGCGCGATCGGCTCACCCGTGGGGCCCGCGACCTTGATCAGGTTGAGCGAGCGTGCGCCAATGCTGGACAGGAAGAATGCGGTGATGGCGTTCATGCCAAAGATCAAGAAAGGCAGTGTCCAGCGGCGATAACCTTTCACGTCGATCAACCAGTAGCAGAGCGCAAGAAAGTGGCACGCCATGCCCGCAGTAAAGATGACGTACGAGCTGGTCCAGAGGTTCTTGTTGATGGGGAAGACGTAATTCCAGATGATGCCGAGCACCAATCCTACGTTGCCCGCCACGAACAGGCCCACCGTCTTGTCGAGTTGCGTGCGCGGAGAGCGGATCCAATATCCCACCAACGTGCCCAGCAGCAGCGTGCCCACGGCCGGGAACGTGCTGAGCAGACCCTCGGGATCCCAGGTCTTCGAATTGATCCAGAGGTGGTTGGACGTGAAAATGGCGCGATCGATGAATGCGCCCAGGTCTTTCGCGGGCTGCAATAC
>JBOHRF010000246.1:0-7657 GCA_050732575.1 Longimicrobiales bacterium | reverse complement strand
GCCCAGTGTGAGCGCAATGAACGCGAAGAAGAACACCATCGCCTCTACATTGGGCTCGCCAATCGAAGTCGTTTGACTCTGCGCGTAGGTCATTGATTGATCCGATCGACCGCAGTGTCATAGTGGCGATTGGCCCAGCGCACGTAGACCCAGGTCAGCAGCCACGAACCCACGATGACCAGCACGCCCAGCAGGATACCCAGCGTGAGCCCGGGCGCGATGCGCGTGGCCAGCAGCGGTTTGTTGAATGCAATCAGTGCAATGAAGCCGAAGTACAGCACTACCATCGCGGTAGTTAGCAGGGCCGCAACACGCGCACGCGCGCGCGCCAGATCGACGATAGACGCAGGCTCAGACGTAGTGATCGGGTCGCGCAAAGAGAATCTCCATTCAGAACATGGGTGACAGTAACCTAATCCTGATCCTCCCACTGAGGTGAGGGTCAGGACTAGTTGTGCATTATTCCATGCGCAGCGCGCTCAGTGGGTCCACGCGCGCTGCCCTGATCGCCGGTATCAGTGTAGCGGTCACACCAATTGCGGCGAGGAAGAAGGTCACACCCGTGAAGACCAGGGGATCGCTGGGGCTGACCTGAAACAGGAGACTGGCTACACCCTGGGCCAGCACATAGGCCAGGGTGAGTCCGAGCACGAGACCCAGCGCGAGTCCACTGGATTGGCGCAGCACCAGGCGAATGACGCGTCCGGGTGTGGCCCCTACGGCCATGCGGATGCCGAACTCGCGCGTGCGTCGGCCCACGGAGAACGCAATCACGCCGTACAAACCGATGGTGGCGAGCAGCAAGGCGGCCAGGCCACAAGCGCCGATCACGCCGACACCCATTCCGTAAAACCAGCTGTTGTCCTCGATGACTTCAGGCATGTCCTTGACATCAAAGAGCGGCACATCCGGATCCAGCTGGAACGCTGCCTGGCGCACGGCCGCGGCAATGTCGAGCGGCTGACCACCGCGCACACGCACAGCGATTAAGACCGCGGCTGGTGTGCTTTGCGCCAGCGGCAGGTAGATACCGGCTGGATTGCGATCGCCTTGTGAATCCAGGCCGTCGATCCACAGGTCCGGCACCACACCCACGATGGTGCGCCAGGGTTCATTGTCTTCCGTCCTGCCGAAACGAATCCTTCGACCCATGGGGTCGCCGCCGGCCAGGAAGCGTTGCGCGAATCGTTGGTTCACAATGACAACGGGCTCACCCGCGCGCGTGTCCTGCGGACTGAAGGCGCGGCCGCGCGCCAGCAGGACACCAAAGGTCGCAAAGAAATCGTTGGATACGACGCTGAAATGCGATGATGGCCGCGCAGCCTCGTCCTCATACGTCACGCCATCAACGGAGAAGCGACGCGGATTCGTGCGCGTTGCCGGCAAACTGGTAGCCAGTGTTACCGACGATGCGGCCGGCAGCGCCTGGATGGCGCGCTGCAGCTCGGCAAAGTAGCGGCCGCGCGTTGCCTCAGCGGAGCTCTCGGGCAGCGCCACATGCGCTGTGTACACATCGCGCGTGGCAAAACCCAGAGCCACAGCCTGCACCTGGCGTACACCCCGCACCATCAAGCCGGTCACCACGAGCAGTGCCAGGGAAAAGGCAACCTCGAGGATGATCAAGCCGTGCATGATGCGACCCACCCGCAGTCCCGTCGAGCCGCGTGACTGGTCGTACAGCGTGAGCGCCAGATTGCCGCGCGTACTCTTGTAGGCAGGAAGCAGAGCCGCCACGATGGCGGACAGACCGGTCAGCAGGAGCGCAAAGACGAGGACGCGACCATCGAGTCGCGCCACAGTCCAGTACGGCATGCGCTCGCTCAGGAACGCCACGCCCAGGGCACGCGTGCCGGCATAGGCAATCAGGATGCCGAAGGCGCCACCAACGCCGGCCAACACGACAGACTCGAGAAAGAGATGACGTACGATGCGGCCGCGACTCGCACCCAGCGCGGTGCGGATGGCAATTTCGCGCAACCGATGCACGGCCCGTACGAGCAGCAGGTTGGCCACATTGATGCAGGCCACCAGAAGCACCAGCATGACCGCGCCCAGGATCACGTACATGGTGGCGGTTGCGGTTGCGCCCACAAAACGCTCGGTAAATCGCTTGACCGTGATTTCCAGGTCGCGATTCGTGGTTGGATAACGTTGCGCCATCTGGGCAGCAATCACGGCAAACTCGGCGCGCGCCCGATCTCGACTTACACCGTTGCGGAGCCGACCGAACACGTCGAACGTAGGATAGTCGTCAGTTGCCGCCTGTTCCGGCCCCACGATCAGCGGCACCCAGAGCTCTTCCGCGCCCGGGAATAGAAATTCGGCGGGCATGACGCCCACCACGGTATGCGCGCGGCCGTCGATATGGACGGCGCGGCCCAACACGGACGCAGCGCTGCCAAACCGGTCGCGCCAAATGGCATGACCGAGCACCACGACTGCAGGCGCACCCGGCAGTTCATCCTGCGCATTGAGCACTCGACCCAAGGCCGGCACCGCCCGCAATACCTCGAATGCGCCGGGGGTCAGGAACGCGCCGTTCCAGCGATCCACGCCCTGCTCGGAACGCAGCGTCATGGTTTCCGTGCGGAACGCGGCCAGCTGCTCGAACGAGCGCTGCTGTGCCTTCCAGGCAAGGAAGTCGCGCGCGTGGGCCTGAATGCCCTCTTGCCGCTGGCCGATGGCTCGCCGCTCGAGGTGGAAGATCTGCTGCGGCTCATCGACGGGCAGACCGCGCAGCACCATGGCATCGGCCAGGCTGAACATCGACGTGGGCAGACCAATGCCCAGTCCCAGCGCGGCAATGGAGAGCAGCGCAAGCCCGGGTTGGCGCGCAATGGCCCGTACCGTTTGTTGAAGCTCCTGTAATAAACGCATCAGGGTTTCCAGCGGTGAAGTACCGGTTGTTGACACGTTCCCGTTCTCGTTCACGGCTGTTAACGGCCGTGAGCGAGAACGTGAGCGAGAGCAAGAACGTGTCGGGAACGTAATATGGGAACGCCCCAGCGCTCGGAACCAGTACGGCCCTGCTGGACAGAAGAAAGCACAAGCAGCAAGCTTCCGGCATGAACTACAGCGCACGCGATCTGCTGCAGCTCCTGGATCTCGAGCCCATCGAGGTCAACATCTATCGCGGAAACAATCGCGACATTGGCTCGGGCCGCGTTTTTGGTGGGCAGGTCATGGCCCAGTCGCTGGTCGCCGCGCAACGCACCGTACCCGAGGAACGGCGCGCGCATTCCCTGCACGGCTACTTCATCCTGCCCGGTGACCTCACTGCGCCCATTGTCTATTTCGTGGACCGCCTGCGCGATGGCAAGAGCTTCACCACGCGTCAGGTCACGGCCATCCAGCATGGTCACGCCATCTTCAACATGTCGGCATCGTTTCAGGTGCAGGAGAGCGGTCTCGAGCATCAGTTGCCCATGCCTGATGTGCCGCCACCGGAATCGCTGCGTTCCGAGCTGGACGTCATCCGAGACCGATCGGACACGGTTCCGGAAGCGCAGCGCGCAGTCCTGACGCAGGATCGACCCATCGACTTTCGCATGGTCGAGAGCGTAGATCCGTTCGATCCCGCGCCCCAGCCACCTGTGCGGCACATGTGGTTTCGCGCGCAGGGCTCGATGCCCGATGAACCGCTCGCCCATCAGGCCGTCCTGGCCTACGCCTCGGACTACGCGCTGCTGGGCACCGCCCTGTTGCCGCACGGCCGCAGCTACCGTCGGCCCGGCATCCAGGTTGCGTCGCTCGACCACTCGTTGTGGCTGCATCGCGAGTGTCGCGTCGATGATTGGCTGCTTTACGCCATTGATAGCCCGGTCGCGGCCGGTGCGCGCGGCTTTGCCCGGGGCACCATCTTCACCCGCGCTGGTGTATTGGTAGCATCGGTTGCACAGGAAGGATTGATTCGGCTTCGATGAATGGACGTAAGGGGCGTAACGGGCGCGTCGGCCGTAACGGGCGTATCGGGTTGGGGGCGCTGCTTTTTCTGACTGCGTGCGTGTCACGAGTCACCGTGCTGAATTCAACGACTGATCTGGAGCTGGTGCCTACCGCGGGGCCGAATGGCAGCATGATCGCGGTTGCGCGCACGGATAGCGGTGTCGTTCTCATCGATCTGGGCTGGTTCGGGGCGGAGTCAGCACTACGTGCAGCATTGGCGCGCTCAAACGCAGATTCGAGTGATGTGGTGGCCGTGTTCCTGACCCACGCGCACCGGGACCACATCGCGGCCTGGCCCGTGGTACGTCATGCGCGCTTTTACCTGGCCGAACGTGAAGTGGCGTTGCTGGAGGGCAGCGCAAGCTATAAAGCGTGGGTCGTGCGCACCGCCGATCAGTTGGTAACGCCTGCACGGCCGGAGCGCGGTGCATTGCATGTACGGCCGTTTGCGCAGGACACCATGGTGGTCTTCGGGCGCGATACACTGCGCGTGTTTCTGCTGCCCGGTCACACACCTGGCAGCGCCGCGTATCTGTTTCGTGGTACGTTATTCGCCGGAGACGCAGTCTCGCGCCGGCTGATTCGCGGGCCGGGTGCAGCCAGTCGGATTTATAGCGATGACGTGCAGGAGGCCCGTCGTACTCTTGCCGATCTTTTGGTGAGAGCCAGGGCTTACGGCGTGGATCGGGTCTGCACTGCCCACGCGCAGTGCCGTTCCTTCAACTCCGAGCGGATCCAGGCACTCACGCAGCGGTAACTCTCAGCGCACTTCGCGCAGCTCCAGCCAGATACCATGCGTCAGTGCCGGCGGCAGGAAGATGCTGACGGCATTGCCAAGCTGCACGGTAGCCGGCACCGGTAGTTGCGCAGCCTCCAACAGTTTGCGCGCTGCTTCCAGGCTGCGCACTCGCACCGTGGCTCCCACAATCGGGCGGTCGCGTACCAGCTGACGTTCCGCGGGCAGCAGGATGATGACACCCTCTGGCAGTCTTGCGATTGTAGCGCGCATACGCTGCGGCGCATTCACATCCTGTTCTTCGAAGCCTGCGCCCAGCGCGGTCAACAGGCGCCGTTCGCGGGAAAGGTCCGCCCCCGCCAGCCAGACCGCTATCAATGACTCGCCTGTGTTGGCGTGCGCAAAATGCTCCGGACGATCGGTCGGTGACTGATTGCGCGGGCCGAAAAACACGTAACGCAACGGATCAGGGTCCCGAAGACTGACCAGCGCCCCGCTCGCGCTACTCCGAAAGCCTGCGGCCTTCAGGCTCGCCACCAATCGGTCCGATGCCGGTGCATAGAGAGCCAGGAATGCAGGGCCGTCGCCCGCACGGAGATGCCGGCGGTACGTAGCGGTAAGACTGTCACGCACCGCCGGCGCCGTGATCAACTCCAGCTCGGTGCCATCACGGAACTTTACGTGCTGGTTCTGAATGCCGTTGGCGTGCGGCCGGCCCGGCTTGAGTGAAAAACCCAACTGGCGATAACGAGCCGCTGCGACGTCCAGCGCATTGACTGCGATGGGCACGTGATCCAGCCCGAGCACAGGCGGACCGTTCGGCCGCTGCGCCTGCAGCTGCGTTGCACTCGACGCGATCAGCGCAGCCACGACCAGCAGTCTCATGCGTCAGCGCCGACTGGTACCACGGTCACCGTCGCTGCGATTCCGTTCCAGATCGCGGCTAGCCGCAACCGTGCGCTCATATGCCACCACCAGCTCGAGCTCCGCGTCGTTCAGCTTCTGCTGTAGCCGCTCGTCCGTGCGCCGATCCCGCCACGCATCATACGCGCTGCGCGCGTCATCCGCCTTGCGCCGCAAATCCTGCGTGGCCGAGCCCAGGCCGCCTCGCGCAGCCGCCAATACCTCGGCATCACGCGCCGTAGACTGCCGCAGCAATGCCTGTGCTTCGTCCAGCCGGGCACTGAAACGACGCTCGCGCGCCGCATCCCACAAGGAATACCTGCGATTCACATCATCAATGGCACGCCGAAAATCCTGCCATTCACCCTCCACGCCGCGCCGCAGCTCGTCCCACGTCTCGCGCCCCGACCGGCCCGCATCACTCAGTTTCTGCTGCAGCCGCTCGCGTCGCTCCCGCAGATGCACAATCTCCTTCATCTCCTCGCCCGCATCCTGCGCCCGCGCCTGCGCCTCCAGATAATCCAGACGCGCGTCCGCTTCCCGAATGTAGGCGCTGATCTCATCCCGTTTTGCTTGATCTTCACTCATGACCCTGGCTCCGGTGGGCAGTCTCTGATTCCTTTCCTTGCCGGCACGCTCGGTACCGGGCCCTGCAGGATGAGCCCGCCCAACCCCATCAGCCATCGGCTGTTGGTCCAATCCCTGCGGACGACAGTTGCTTTTCCAACATTTTGACCCGCTCAACCATGAACTAGGCGTCGTTTCACCGCCCAATCATGCCCGGATGAGTCAAAACATCCAAAAAGCAACTGTCGTCCGCGCTCAAGGATCAACCACCGTCGGCAGCTCGTACCAGACTTCCACTTGGTAGCCGTCTGGATCGGTAAAGAACAAATACGGCTCTCCCGCAACGAACTCGCCCTGACTCACCACCCGACCACCTGCACCCTCCACTTCCGCCGCAACCGCTTCGATTTGCGAGGGGTCCAACAGCCGAAAACCAAAATGCGCAATGCCGCCCGATTCACCCGCACCCGCGCGCCCCTCCTCGAATACCAGCACATCCCAGCTGCCCGGCGTCTGCGCCTGCACGAATCCAACGCCTTCGCACACCTTCACCATGCCAAACACGCGCTCGTAAAAACGAAACGCGCGCTCCGCGCTGCGAACGGCCAGCGCAAGATGCGTCAGACCACGAGTCCGGATCATGTGCATCAACGGTAACGTGCAGCGCAACTGGGCGGTCGACATGGAAGCCGAGGACACCCGGTCCACCGGTGCTGCCCTTGCGCCGGCCGCGGTTGCAACGCAACTATATAAGCTATGACTTATGAACGGGCGCTGGCCGCCTTAGCGGATCCAACCCGACGCAAGATCTACGAGCGCATACGACGGCGGCCGCACACGGTGGGCGAGCTGGCGCGCCTTACTTCTGTGTCACAGCCCGCGGCATCGCAGCATTTGCGGGTCCTGACCAACGCGAAGTTGGTGACCGTGCGGCGGGAGGGCACGCGCCGGTTCTACAGTGCGGCGCCGGATGGGCTGGTCGCGTTGCGGCGCTATATCGAGTCGTTGTGGGATGATGTGTTGGCGGCCTACGCGGCGGACGATCCGGATGCCATTGGGAGGAAGCATGAGTGAAGGCAAGGCGGGCGTGCCCATTGAGCCGGTGCGCAGATCGGTCACGGTGAGTTGGAACGTGGCGTCTGCGTTTCAGCGATTCACCGCGCAGATCGCTTCGTGGTGGCCGCTGCGTTCGCATTCGGTTTCCGGTGAGCAAGCGGTTTCGTGTGTGTTCGAGCAGCATGTGGGTGGCAAGATTTACGAAGTTGCCCGTGACGGTGCTCGTTCCGAGTGGGGCACGGTGTTGGTGTGGGATCCACCTGGTCGCGTTGAGTTCACGTGGCATCCGGGCAGTGGTCCGGAGGTAGCATCACGAGTGGAGCTTCGGTTCAGTGCGGTGGCTGGCGGTACGCGCCTGGATTTGACGCACACGGGCTGGGAAGTATTTGGTCGTAATGCGCAGAAGATGCGGCGCGGCTACAATGTGGGCTGGGTGTATGTGTTGAACCT
>JBOHRF010000245.1:0-7658 GCA_050732575.1 Longimicrobiales bacterium | reverse complement strand
GGCGGCGCTGGAGATCAGCCGGCGGGACCTCGCCCGGGACCGAATCAATGTCACGACATCACGACCTATCCGGCCGTTGGCCTGGCCGGGGGCGCATGTCAGGGTTACGGCATCCTCATCGACATCAAGAATCCGGCGCAGCCGCGGCGCCTCACTGCGGTCGCGGATACGAACTTCGCGACCTGGCACTCCGTGACGTTCAACAACGATGGCTCCAAGGTGCTGTGGACCGATGAATGGGGCGGCGGCACGGCGCCGCGTTGCCGCGCTACTGATAACAAGGTCTGGGGCGGTGATGCGATCTTCACGATTTCCGGTGACCGCGCCGAGTTCCAGAGTTATTACAAGCTGCCCGCGGCGCAGACCGACTCGGAAAACTGCGTTGCCCACAATGGCTCACTCGTGCCCATCCCCGGCCGCGACATCAAAGTGCAGGGCTGGTATCAGGGCGGCATCTCGATTTTCGAGTGGACGGACCCCAAGAAACCGGTCGAAATCGCGTTCTTCGATCGCGGCCCGTACATCGCCGACACGCTGCGCACGGCGGGCTCATGGTCTGCGTACTGGTACAACGGCTTCATCTACAGCTCGGAGATCGAACGTGGGCTCGATGTATTCGAGTTGCTGCCCAGCGGCTTCATTACGCAGAACGAGCTGGACGCAGCAAAAACGGTGAAGTTCGAATACTTCAACGCGCAGGAACAACAGAAAATGGTCTGGCCGCCCAGCTTCGCACTGGTGCGCGCGTACCTCGATCAGGCCGAGCGCGCCCGCGAATTGGACAGTCAGCGGATTGCGGCCGTGCGCGCCGAACTGGCGCGCGTCGAGCGTCTCCGCGGCGCAGCGCGCAGCGACGCACTGCGCCAGCTCGCCGGTCAATTGGATTCCGATGCTCAACGCTTCTCAGACGTCGGACGGACCCGGCGGCTGGCGGATGCAGTGCGCCAGCTGGCAGGTCGATAAGGGCAATGAATTGCGGTGGCGAATCCGCCAACCGAGGGCATGGGCGGCCTGATGGGTACCGTTACGCTACTGGGCACGGGTGGACCGCCCAATCCCGCTGGCATCCGCATCACGTTGTACGCAGCGCCTGACATCGAGACCAAGAACGCGCGTTATGAGGCGCTGCTACGCCGCATTCCGGGTGCTGCACGTACGTACGAGTACATCTTCCCGCACATCGAGCCCGGGTAATACTACGCGTTTGCCTGCTTCAGTTTTGGGTGTGGTGGGTATCGCAACCCTGAATCCGGCAACCTGCTGCCCATCCGTGTTTGGGACGGGCAGGTTAGCTGGCTGCACTTCGGGATCTGATCGACCGGGAGATTTGAACAGACTTCCAATCGTCAGAGGACCGCTGAGAAACGGCGGTCCTCTGCGCTTGGGAGGCTTGCCTCTAACTACGTCGTGATCTTCTTCAGCACATCCTTGCCTTTGTCCTTGGCAGGAATGCCCCTGGTCATCCACTCGGGCTCGGGCGCGGCTTTCAGCTTGGCATCGAAGAACTGCTGCATGCGCATGGCCCAGTCCTTCTGGTTGGCGCGGCCCGAGATGCCGTGCAGCTCGTTGTTGTAATTGAAGAGATACGCTTCCTTGCCCAGGCGCCGCATCCCGATGTATAGCTCGATGCCCTGGTACCAGGGCACGGCGCCATCTTGATCGTTGTGCAGGATGAGCAACGGTGTCTTCACGCGCTCGAGTCCGAACAGCGGTGAGTTCTCGATGTAGAGCGGCAGGCCTTCCCAGATCGACTTGCCGATGCGGCTCTGACCGGTCTCGTACTGGCCGGCCCGGTTGATGCCGCTTTCCCAGCGAATCCCGCCATACGCGCTGATCATGTTGGACACAGGCGCGCCCGCTTCGGCCGCGGCAAACAGGGACGTCTGCGTGATCATGTAGGCAATCTGATAGCCGCCCCAGGAATGTCCCTGCAAACCGATACGTTTGGGATCGACGTATCCGCGCTCGATCAGCTTTTGCACGCCGGGTAGGATCGACTTGGTGGCACTTGCACCGGGATGACCCATCTCGTAGTGGATGTCGGGCTCGAACATCAAGTAGCCGTTCGAGACGTAGTGCGTGATGTTGACCGAGGTGCCGCCATTGGGTGCGATGTAGCCGTGCAATCCATCGGAGAGGTCCTCGTAGAAGTACGTGATCATCGGGTACTTCTTCGAAGGATCGAAGTTGTCGGGTTTGTAGAGGATGCCCTGGCGCGGAACGCCGTCATCGCTCAGCCAATCGACCAGCTCGGCCGTGCCCCAGCTGTAATCCTTCTGCCATGGATTGGCATCCGACACCTGCGTGTTCAGGCTGGCCAGGTTGGGGCCGACGTACAGGTTGGGGAATTTTGTGAACGTGCTGCGCGTGGCCATGAAGACGTCGGCAGCTCTCGCTTTGGTCGGGTTACCGAAACGCTCCGGTGCCATCAGGATCTTCTCGGGCGCACGCCGCGCATCCAGGCGCGCACGATAGAACCCACTCTCTTTGTTGTCCTCGTCGAATGCGCTCAGGAAGATGGGCTTCGAGGTATCGACAAAGCGTTCGTCCACGTCTGCACCCAGGTTGATGAGGCGCAGTGTGATGTTCTCGCGCCGGCCCAGCGAATCGGTCAGCATGACGGCCGGCCGTACGCCGTTGGGATCCAGCTCCCAGACGTCGAAACGATCGTAGACCAGCACGGAGCGATCACCCTGTGTCCAGCCTCCAATGCCCCAGGCACTGGGATCGTCCGGGCGGCTGAAGTTCTCTTGCTCGAAGTGCACACCCTTGACGGGCGCCGTGATATCGACCGTCTTGCCGGCCGCAATGTTGTGCGCAAACCAGTGCTCGTTGTCAAAGTACAGGATGTATTTGCCGCCCACAGAGAGCTGCGCATTGCCCGTGATTTTCCTGGCGATTTCCCTGCGCGTGCCGTTCACCGGATCAAGCACGTTCACGTCGCTGCCGCCGTCACCCCAGGTGGCCGACAGGGCGTAGGGCACATTCGACGATGCGAGCCCGATGGTCGCGTCATCGGAGAGCGTCGCGTTGGGGAATTCGTCGCTCGTGATTTGCGTGAGCTTCCTGGTAGTGAGATTCAACAGTGCCTGGTACGTGCGATTCCTGGCCTGATTCACTTGCAGCAGCTGTGTGGGCTGCACCTGCACGTCTTTCCAGTGCCACAGGTCGAAGCGCGGCTTGCCGACCAGTGAATCGGCCGGAACCCCTTCGTCGGCTGGCGGCGCAATGCTGAGCGTGATGGCGTTGCCGGCGCGCGTGAAGTTGGCCGAGAAGTTGTCCGGGAAGCGCATGTTGGGGGGCAGCGCCGTTGCGCTCAAGACCGATTGCGCCGTGCCCGTGCGCAGCGTCCCATGATAGACCACGGACCTGGCCTCGGGTCGGCCAAACTCATCGCGATCGCTGGCAAACACGAACTGTTTCTGCGTGCGATCGAACGTGAAGCCACGATAATTGCCGGGACCGCTCAGCACGGCTTTGGTCGTGCCCGCGGCCAGGTCGCGGATGTAAACGCCATCTTTCGTGGAGTCGCGTGACGTGATCGTGTAGGCCAGAACTTTTGCGCTGTCATCGAAGGTGAAGGACGCAACATCGGCAATGCGTTCTTCTGCGCCCGACTCGAGGTTGCGCAACACGATGGGATTGCCGTACGAGCGTCGTGTCGTATTGGCCCCGCCCGCGCGGCCGGTCCCGCCGCGTCCCCCGCGTCCGCCGCTCGAGTCGGCGGCGGCGTCAGGTTCCACGCCCGGCGAATAAGCCAACCATTTGCTATTTGCTTCCGGTACGCGGAAGCTGCGCGCCCCGGCCACGGTCTCGATGTTGCCATCGGCCAGGCGAATGATGCGCAACGAGCTCGCATTGGTACCCGCGGTTGCCGCCTGTCCTGCGGCGCCACCACGACCGCGGCCGCGCCCTGCGTTGGCACGCTCGGCACTATCTACCTGTAGGCGCGGCAGCTGACTCACCATCACGAACGCGTACTTGCCGTCCGCACTGAAGGGCCCGACCCCACCACCGCCACCGCCGCCACCACCACCGCGTCCACCTCGTCCACCACCACCACCCCCGCGGCCCGGCGCGGCGCCACCACCCGCACGTCCGCGCTCAAAGCCCGGCGTGTTATTGTCGCGGTTGGTGTAGCCGAGATTCACGTGGTATTCCGTGCTTCCGCTGGTCGAGCGGACCACGAAATCGCCGTCACCCACACGCGGGTTCTGCGTATAGGCAACCCATCGACCATCGGGCGATAGCTCGGCCCCGCCTATGGACCGCCAGCGATCCCAGTCGGCCTGGTTCAAAGGTTTCTTTTGCGCTGCCGCGGCCACAGGAAGAGCCAGCAGCACGATGGCGAGGCACACGTTGGCAGTGTGTTTCATGGTTTCTTCGGGCGGTTTGAGGAGAATGTTTGGATACGATACGATGCTTTGCGGCCTCTGTACGTTAGCCTCGCCACCCGCCGAGGGGCAATTGGAAGGCGGAACTGCAACTGCGGAAAAGGCGGAACTACAACGATGTGTTCTCCGTCATTGACCAGTCCCTCTGATGTATTGCACCTTGGCCTCAAATTCCGAGAGGAGAGTAAGGGGGTCTTACCAAAATGGCACAACACTCCACATCCTCCCAACCGCCCGGCGCTACCAACGAGGGCCAGCTGATAGGATCGCTACAACGCACGGGCCTATCGGTCTCAGGCATCCGGCAGGCGCTTCAGGGGAACATTGTCTCGGATCCTTCCGATCGCGCCACCATTGCCAGGATCCTGGCCTCGGTTGCCGCTCTGCCCAACGCGCAATTGGAGCACTACGACTTTCCGGGAGCGTATGCAGGACGTTTCGATGGAATCGACACGGGCAAGCCGGGGAATCCACCGCGCCTCACGCCCAAGAAATGTTGACCCCGCATCGGACGGTCGAGATGTCTGATGTTTGGAACGTTCGGACTGGGATCGCTACCGTCGCGATCATGTTTGCAGCTTTCAGCAGCGCATGGGCGCAGAATTCGGTAACCGTGCAGGGCCGCGTGATCGAACGGCAGGGGCAGAACCCGGTGGCGGGTGTTTCTGTGAACCTGACTGATCGCGCCACTGTGCTGACCGGCGCGGATGGCCGTTTCGTGTTCCGCAACGTGGCGCCGGGCCGCTACGTGCTGACTGTTCAGGGTCAGGGCTACGCGCAGGACGAACAGACGCTGGTCGTGCGCGGTGACACCACCGTCCTCATTGCCCTGGATGTGCTACCCGTTCGCCTTGATACCCTGGCTGTGCAGGCGCGCACGATTACCGTAACCGGTACCGTCCGGGATGGAAAGACCGGAATTGGTCTCATCGATGTGGACGTGTTCGCGTCACCGGACCGACGGCTGCTCACCGATCCACTCGGTAGATTCCGACTGAACAAAGTGCCGGCCGTCGTTCCGTTCACAATTCAGGTCCAGGAATTCGGCTATCTGCCTCACCATGTGACGGTCGTGGCCGAGCGGGATACGTCGCTGCGCATCGACCTCCAGGTCGACTCGGTGGTGGAGAAGATGATTACCGCGCAGAAGCGGCTGATCGTGGAACGCGCGGGGCCGCGTCAGTACAAATGGGAGGGTGGCGTCATCGATCGGCCGCAGCTGCTGCGTGACCTGAATGGCTCGGTTACGGACGTGCTCAAGAGGATTCTGGGCAGCGCAAACCTGGAGAAAGTGCAATGCGTGATCATCGATGAAAAGCCGGCCTACTCTTCACGAGGCACAACCACCGTTGTGAGCATCGGGCGTGGCCGGACGCCTTCGCGCGCCCAAGTAGTGCGCGGGCCGCCTGCGGCACTGGGTGCGCTCGGGACCCTGATGCCCGATCGCGTCGAGTACATCGATCTGCTGACTTATGGCCGCATGAACGAAGGATACATGGTGCGCGTATTCACGCGAGATTACGTGGCCCGCATGACCGGCGGAGCCGAACGACTGGTTCCCCTGGAGCAGATCATCGAGAAGTCCCACGTGGGTACGTGTGGGTAACACACGAAAGACAACGGAAAATAAATGTCTGTTATTTGTTGGGTAGCCTCAAGTCAATAAACGATGCAACCTGCCCCGCCGCGGGCGGATCCAGGTTGGACAGCACAACCACCACGTATCCCGATTGTGGGTAGATCCTCAGGTCACCGTTCATGCCTGGCGCACCACCGCCATGACCCACGAATCCGACTCCATTGTTGCGGCTGTCCATGAACCCGTAGGCGTACATGCCGCCACCGCCGGCCGCCACCTTGCCGGTGGTCAGCAGCGTCGTGTGCTCAGCGTTGAGCAGCTTATGTCCCAGGAGCGCGGTCGCGAATTTCAGGAGATCGCCCACGGTTGAATAGCCGCCGCCGGCCGAGGTGCCGCGGAAGGGCAGCGTATTGGTGTTGGGATTCCAACCGCCTCCACCCTGCGCGCGCATGTAGCCAATGGAACGGTCGCGCACGGTTTCACTCTCCGGCTCCGAGCCGCTGCGGGTCATGCCAGCCGGCCGGTAGATGTTCTCCGCCACGTATTCGTAGTAACTCTGGCCGCTCACCTTTTCGATGACCACGCCCAATAGCACCATGCCATAGTTGCTGTAGGCATAGCGACTGCCCGGCTCGAACGCGGGCGCGCGCTGGCCATAAAGCGCTACATAGTCATTAAGCGTGCGCAACTCGAGACGGCGCGCATTGTAGTCGGGACCAAAGATGTCGCCCGTGCCACCGGTGTGAGTGAGCAGATGATGGATGGTGACTTTGGTGGCTATGTCCTGATTGGGGTAGTCCGTGATGTATTTGCCCAGTGGCTCGGTCAGCTTGATCCTGCCTGCCTGAACCAGCTGCAGAATGGAAACTGCGGTGAACATCTTGTTCATGGAGCCGATGCGAAATCGCGTATCGAGCGTGTTTGCGGTCTTGTGGTCGCGATCCGCCAATCCGTAGGCTCCGCTGAACAGCACTTTGCCGGTCCCGTTTTCGATGCGCGCCAGCAGAGCGGTTCCGGCAAAACGATCGGCGGCCGCATCGCGCGCCAGCCTGGTGCGCACAGTGGTCACCAGTTCCGCCTCGCCCAGGCGCGCTACGGGGAATTCAGCGGGACGCGGAACCACCTGGAGGCTCAGCCGTTTGATCCGATGTGGGTCGGCAGGCTCGACTTCAATGATGAAGCGTGCGAATCCATCTGCATCGCGCGCTTGCACGAGCCCGGTGACCGATGTGGGTGATGCTTGTTCCAGCGCACGGAATTCGAAGCCATCGGTTTGCGCGCGGAAGTTGACTTCCGCATCCACGTTGCGCGTTGGATAGTGCGTGGTCAGGAACTGGCTGATGCGCGCGCGATCACCCGAGTTGAACGCCTCGAGCCAGGCCGAGAACTGACGGAAGGGAGCACTGCTGCGGGCAGCCGTGATTTCGCTCGCCGTCATCTTGGGCGGCGCAAACTCGGCCGGCGGCTGTGTTGGTTGGATGCCAATGCCCGCAATACGGTCGGGCGCATTGGCGGCCGCGTTCAGCGTGATACGAACGAACTGCTTGGCTGCACCACGCTCCTGGGCCAACACGACAATGCGCGTCTCGCCCGATTCTTCGACCTTCCTGACATCGAATCCGCCGGTCTGATTGTGGATCGCCAGGCCCGGCTCGACCGTACGGCCCGGCATGCTCTTATCCATG
>JBOHRF010000244.1:0-7778 GCA_050732575.1 Longimicrobiales bacterium | reverse complement strand
CCGTCACGCCCGTCACGCCCGTCACGCCCGTCACGCCCGTCACGCCCGTCACGCCCGTCACGCCCGTCACGCCCGTCACGCCCGTCACGCCCGTCACCGGACAAACGCCTCCCGCACGCCAGCGTCCACCGGAATCATGGCACCCGTGGTCCGTGAGGAGCGATCGCTGGCCAGGAAGAGCACGGCCTCGGCCACATCTTCGGCACGTACTTCCAGGCCCAACAAACTGCGCTTGCGATAGAAGGCTTCGATTTCGGCGGGCGGCACACCATGCGCGCGCGCGCGTTCCTGCTTGATGTCATCCCAGAGATGGGTGCCACTGAAGATGGCGTCCGGGTTCACCATGTTGACGCGCACACCCAGCGGACCGCCTTCAATGGCGGCCACGCGGGCCAGCTGCGCCTCTGCCGATTTGGACGCGCTGTAGGCGGCAAAGTCGGCGCCCGGCGCCACTACGTTCTTGGTCGCCACAAACACGATGTTGCCGCCCAGTCGTTGGGTGCGGAAATGGCGCAGTGCCGCGCGCGTCATCAGGAAGTGGCCGGTTGCATTGACGGCGAAGCTGCGCTCCCAGTCGGTCAGTTGCAGTTGTTCGATGGGCGCGCAGTGAGCGAAGCCCGCGTTGGAGACGACAATGTCGATGCCGCCGAACTCGAGGAAAGTTCGCTGCAGCGCGGTATCGATCGCGTGCTCGTGCGTCACGTCCAGAGCCAGCGCAAGGATGCTGGCGCTGGCCTCTCGCTCGGCAATCACCTGTGCCGTGGCCTGCGCACGTTCTTCCGACAGATCGCTCACCACTACATGCGCACCGGCACTGGCCAGTTTGAGCGCGATGGCACGGCCCAGACCGGAACCAGCGCCGGTTACCAGCGCCACGCGCCGTGCCAGTTCACGCTCGGGCGGCGCCAGGGTCAACTTGAACAACTCCAGCGGCCAGTATTCGGCGCGGAACGCCTCCGCCTCAGGTAGCGACCGATAACCACCTACACTCTCCGCGCCGGCCATGATGCCAATGGTGTGACGATAGATGTCACGCGCCAGGCGCGCCGCGCGTACATGCGCGGCCGCCGAATACAGGCCAATACCAGGCACCAGGATCAGGCGAGGATTGGCATCCAGTTCGGGCTCGTTGGTGCGCCAACGTGAGACATATGCGCGGTACTCCGCGCGATAGGCATCCAGCGCGCGCGCGACCGCTGCGCGCACGGTTTCATCATCGTCGGCCGGATGCGCATCCACCCAGAGCGGCAGATTCTTGGTGGTGAGAATGTGATCGGGCGTGGCCGCGCCGTACGCAGAGGCGCGGCGAGCCGCCGCCGAGCCGACAAATTCGAGCACCGCTGCATCATCATCGTACGAAAGAATCACTCGCCTGGGATCACTCAGCGTGCCGCGCAGCACCATGGCCACGCGCGCAGCTGCGTGGTGACGTTGTTCCGCACTGAACTGGTACTGCGCGTCGATCGTGAATACAGCCCGGCGCTGCGCTCGCTGGTACTCAATGGCGCGCGCAACCAGCTCGAGATGCGAGCCATATGCTGCTTCCGCGGAGTCTCCCCACGTCACCAACCCGTGATTGAGTAGAACCACGGCCGTTACGCCGGGCTTGCTAGCGGCCTGCGCAACGTCCACGGAGAGACGAAAGCCGGGACGTTGGTAGGCTACGGTGGCCACGTCCCGGCCCAGCGCCTGGCCTACCAAACGCTCGGGATCCGTTGTGTTGACCAGGGAAAGAATGGCGTCGGCGTGACTGTGAAATACGCTGACCGCGGGCAGGAACGCGTGCAGTAATGTTTCGATCGAAGGCCGCGGCGCTGACGGATCCAGCTTGCAGCGCAGCAGATACTCGACCATCTCCTCATCCGTCATGTCCGCGCGCGTGCGCAGCAGAAGCAGGTCGGCCAGCCGCAGCGCGGCAAAATCGGCGGGCCGCGCTGCGGCCAGATCCGACCCGCTTCCCTTGATCAACAGCACATCGATGTCACGTCCCGCCAGGTCGGCACTCTTCGTCTTGACGGACGTATTCCCGCCGCCGCGCAAAACGAGTGACTCGTCCGCGCCCAGCAGACGGGAGTAGTGGACAACATCATCCAGAGCCGTGGCTTGCATGCCGGACATGGCGGACGACAGTTGCTTTTCCGACAATCTGACCGGATTGGCCACGAAACTACCCCCCCGCAGGCCTGAAATGGGTCTCAGCAGGCCCTGGTAATGCGTGAATGCGCCGAAACGTGCGAAAAGCAACTGTCGTCCGGCAAGTTGGCGGAATCCAGCCGCTGGCGGACCCGCACCCAGCCCTGTACGATTTTCCCGATCACCCGTCTCGATGCCCGGTTGGAGCCCACCCATGCGCGCCGCACTCATGCTCGTCTCCTCCTTGTTGCTCACGGTTGGAATTGCGTCCGGGCAGGAAATGCGTGGCCGAGTGGTCGATGATGGCTCGCGCCGACCGGTCGTGGGCGCGACTGCCACGTTGCTGGCGGGAGGCAACACGTTGGCGCGGGCTGCCACCGATGCAAATGGCTTCTTCAGCCTGCGGCCGAGTGCAGCCGGCGATTACGAAATTGCGATCGAGATGATCGGTTACGCCGCAGAGCGGCGCACGGTCACGTACAATGGCCAGGCGATGGCATTGCCCGCGTTCGTGTTGAAGACTGCGGCCATCCCGCTCGATCCTGTAGAAGCAAGTGCGCGCCGGGAATCCAACGCAACGGCGGAGGTAGGCTTTTTACGCGCCTCCCATGTGATTGCGGGGGCGCGGCTCGCCCAATTGGAGCAGCAGGCTGCGCGTCCCATCACGCTGGTGCGCGAGATTGGCGGGTTGCGCGTACGCGAATTCGTGTCTTCAACAGGCGAGCCCGTCATCTGCGTTGAATCGAGGCGCGCCATCATGAGCATGAACGCGCCGGCGCGCCGACAACCCGCGTGTCAGTGGCCAGTCATTGTCATTGATGGCATCAAGATCGGTGACAGCAGCGGAGCCCAGCAGACGTTCCGTGAGTTGCAACTGCAGGAGATGGAGAGCTTCGAGTACCTGACACCGGTCGAAGCCGGTCAGCGCTATGGACTGGAGGCCAGTGCCCAGGGCGCACTGGTCATCTGGACGCGCGGCCGCGGACCACACAAGGATCCGGCCCGCAACAAGCAATAACGCGTCAGCGCGGTGTACCCGTCTGCAGTGACTCGAACGGTGATGCCGTGGAGTCGCCCTCCGCCTCGAACAATTCCCAGATGACGCGATACTCAGCCGCGCCCGTAGCCAGCTCATAGCTGAACGGCTGGTCCAGCGCCTTGATCACGAACAAAACCAGCGTGACAATGCCGGTCAATGCGCCCAGAAATACTCCGGCCGGCCGGCGATAGTTGAGGCTTGCCACACATGCGCCCATCACAACGATGATGCCGCCGCTCAACAGAATCCACCACAGAACGTCGGGCATGCGCTCACGACTGGAAAAACTGCGGATGCGGCGCTGCTCACTCAGTGCGACCAGTTTGGCGAGTGCAACTTCGCGCAGGCTCGTTTCCCACTCGGTTTCGGGATGGTACTGACCCAGCAGCCGCCAGAGATTCTCCAGTGCGGCCGTGGTAGAAGGACTCGTGCGGCCTTCTGACATGGAAGGCAGCTCCTCAGTAACCACGGTCTCCATGTAATGCCTGACACCGCGTGTCAGCTCTGCGGAAACGGGAGGCGGCAAGTGCACCGCCACACGGCCCAGATCAATCAGCGCATTGACCTCGGCCGTGACCGTACCGTGCAGTGATTTCAGTTCTGCCCACGAATTGGAAAGCATGAACCCGGCGATCAAGCCGTAAAATCCGCCTATGCTGCCCAGCAGAAATGGAATGACTTTCTCCGCATGCTGGATCTCCGTCTCCGTCAGCCACCGCCGCAACAAGTTGCGTAGACCGAGAACCAGCGCCACAGCAGCGGCAATCACCAGGAGCAACCTGAGCATTACGGGTATGACGCCCACTCCGCAAACGGAGTAAAGTAAGGGAGCAACATCGACGCCAAGTCCTAACGGGCGTTGCTCTGGACACATGCCGGTTCTTCGCGCAACATTCGCAGCGTAGCCAGAAGCCTGCGCACTCCCAGTTCTGGAGCACTCGTCATGAATCTGGCCCGTGCATCAATCGTGGCTTGCCTTGCGCTCGCCGCTCCGCAACAGGCGCCGCCCGAGTACTCCATGCGCGCCATCCGCTATGCGACCATCCCGCAATTTCAACTGTCGGGCTTGATCCCCGGCGCGCCAGCCGATCAGCGCATCGATATTGCCATGGTCATCTGGGTGATCCAGGGCGCTGGGCGTACCATCCTGTTCGACAGCGGCTTCCACCGGGCCCGCTGGATCGAGCAGTTCCGCGTGTCTGATTTCATGCGCCCCGATTCCGCAGTCATGTTGGCCGGCGTGTCGCCCGACAGCGTAACCGACATCATAGTCAGCCACGCACACTGGGATCACATGGGCGGCATCGACCTGTTCCCCAGGGCTACCGTGTGGATTCAGAAAGAGGAGTATCGGTACTACACGGGTGAGGCCTGGCAGCAGGACGGCCGGCGCGGTGGTATCGATACGTTGGACCTGCAAGCACTACTGCGCAAAAACACCGGCGGCAAATTGCGCCTGATCGACGGCGATGACATCGAGATATTGCCCGGCATCCGCGTCTACACTGGTGCCCGCCATACGTTCGCATCGCAATACGTGCGTGTTGCCGGTGCGCGTCCGTTCGTGCTCGCATCCGACAACGCCTACCTGTATCGCAACTTCACACAGCGCATCGCGGGCGCCACATTCCTGCCCACCGACCGGCCCGCCAACCTGGCCGCCCTCACACGCATGATTCAACTGGCCGGTGACACCAGCAGGATTGTGCCTGGTCACGATCCCGAGCAATTCGTGCGCTTTACAACACGCGGCAGAGTGGCTGTGATTCGCTAGGAACGAAGTAACAATCGAACGGACGTTCACGCTCACCGTGAGCATGAACGTCCGTTCAATTCTCTTAATGCGTTCTACGCTTTTGCCTTCGAATGCACTGCAAACGCCGCTCCCTGCGGGTCCACGATCACGGCAATGCGATCGCCGCCCGGCACTTCCATGGGACCATTCACAACCTGGCCGCCAATGGCCTTGGCGCGCTCGACGGCTTCATCCGCGCTGTCCACCATGGCATAGTGCAACCAGTGCGGTGGTGCGGGCATGTCATCGGGTTTGCGATAGACACCACCGTAGGTAAACCGATCGCGGCCGAACATCTGATACTTGCCGCCTGGACCCATGTCCATATCACTCGTCTTGTGCCAACCGAAGAGCTTGCTGTAGAAATCCCAGGCCGCATCTGGATCTGACGTAGCCAGCTCGTGCCAGGAGAAGCTCTTGGGTGCCGGATCGCCTTCGGGCTCGATTTCGGTCTCACCCTGGTGCAACGCGAACGTGGCACCCTGTGGATCCTGCAGAATCGCAAAGCGGCCAACACCAGGTACGGACGTGGGCTCCATGAGTGTTGTGGCGCCCAGGTCCTCCGCCTGTTTCGCTGTCGCATCAACATCGGGTGAATGGATGTAGGCCAGCCAGTGCGGCGGTGCGCCCATCTGCGCAGCCTGCTCGGGCAACTGCATCAGCCCGGCAATCGGCGCCTCGCCCGCCATGTATAGCGTGTACGGCGTCGGGCTGTTCTCGAAGGGCGCGGTATCCCATCCGACAACGCGCGTGTAAAAGTTCTCGGCTGCACCCGTATCGGATGTCATGAGTTCATGCCATACAAATCGTCCGCGATCATTGTTTGCCATCGTTGGCTCCTGGGAGATTCGGTGAAGAACTGAGCACTGCAGATGCGGGATGATGGCATCCTCAGCGTTGTGCCGACAGGGAGACGAACGCGCGCTCGTCCCATCGACAGCGCCGCCCGGCCCGGCTCTTGCCGACCCCCGCCCGCGCCCGTACCCTGTGCCCTGTAAACGCGCCGGCAATACCACGTAACAAGAATGCGGTCCCAGCATCTTCGAGGCGATGGATTGGCTATGCGTAACTCGCGACAGCTTCCCCACTTCGCTCTGTTGCTCGCCCTGGCGGCGTGTGCCGGCGTCGGCGCGCCGCCCTCGCCCGTGCCCAGCCAGGAAGTCCAGGTGGGACCGCCGGCGGGCACCCTGGTGGTCGTGGGCGGCGGCACCCTGGGACCGGAGATCATCCGCCGCTTCGTCGATGCCGCGGGCGGCCCCCAGGCTCGGATTGTCGTGATCCCTACCGCAGGCGAACAGGACACGTTTCCCGCCGATTGGAGTGGATTGCGGCAGTTCCGCAATGCAGGCGTCAAACACATTACCGTGCTGCACACGCGCGATCCCAAGGTGGCCGATACGGACGGGTTCGTGCAGCCGCTGCGCAATGCCACAGGCGTTTGGTTCCCCGGTGGTCGTCAGTGGCGATTGGTGGACGCGTACCTGAATACGCGCACACTCAATGAGCTGCACAGTCTGCTGCAACGCGGTGGCGTCATTGGCGGAACATCAGCAGGTGCATCAATCCAGGCATCCTACATGGTGCGCGGAGCGCGCGAGGGAAATACCCTGATGATGGCGCCCGGCTACGAGCAGGGCTTTGCCTTCTTGCGCGCTGCGGCCGTGGATCAACACCTGTCCGCGCGCAGTCGACAACGCGACATGTTGGAAGTGGTAGCGCGCTTTCCCAACCTGCTGGGCATTGGACTCGATGAAAGCACCGCCATCGTAGTGCGCGGTGACACGGCCGAAATCATTGGCAAGGATCGGGTGGCCTTCTACAACGCGGATCCGCAAAACCGAACCGGCTTCTTCTGGCTCAAGCCGGGCGATCGCTTCGAGCTGCATCGCCGCGTCGTGCTGCGCGGCACACCCGTGAACGGTAACTAGACCTGCTGCTTTAGGGGGTGAGCGGCGTGGCCTGGCAAGCCGCTTCCCCCTTCTACATCTGTATGTGGTGTTTGCGAGTTCTGTACTCCTCACACTGGCACAAGACTCCTCACTGGCACAAGGGTGGAAGACCTGGTACGACCTCGACAAACCAATAGGCGGTCGCTTGGCGTCCTTTGAAATCCGTCACGGTCACTCTCCCGCCACCTGAGGTGTACACTGGCCCAGTAATTGTTGACCCAGTCCCGGTGATCATTCCAGACCATTGATAGGTCAGTGGATGCAATCCTCCACTTGTAATCACGGCTTCCCACGAGCATTGAATGCCCATACCGGGTGCTTGCGTCGGCCCAACAATGCTAACAAACGGCTGACCGGGATCGTAGTACCGAAATATCCCAGCTCCTGTCTCACTGCCCACATGGGCGAAAGATAGCCGTCACTGTATACTGGATGATGACCCCACACTATGCCTCGCAGTTCTACGGTCCCATTCGCTTTCACCTTGAACGCAGGCGCACCGCTATCGCCACCTTCGACGTTGAAATCTACGCGGTCGGAACAGAGCGTTTTATCATCCGGCCAGAATGGTATGTGCCCATCTTCGCACGGTTTCTCGACATTGCCATAAGTCCAGCCCGAGGTGCGTCCAATCTTGTGCAGGATCTCACCGGAGATGGAGTTGTCAAATCGAACACTGGTAATCTGGAGAGGCCCTCCATCTACGACGAGAGAGCTATGGCAAGACTCACAGTTCGTTGAGTCGGCGAGACGCACTATAGTTCCCAGCAAGATGGGCTTTGTGGCGGCTATCAACGCCGCATCCGAATACCGGCAACGATCGAACGTGAGCCCACAATTAAAGATGCCAGTCATGTAATCG
>JBOHRF010000243.1:0-7790 GCA_050732575.1 Longimicrobiales bacterium | reverse complement strand
GTACCAGGATCGCCGGCCGCGGGCGCGATCGCGGAAACAGCGCCGGTCGTGGTCACCAGCACCGGACTCACCGGTGTCCAACTCTCCGCTGCATCCGCCGTGCGGTATACGCGGTTGGTTCCAAAATACAGGACCTGCGCATTGACGGGATCCATCACCAGCGGCGGAATGAACAGCGCCGGCTCACTGGTGACAATGCCGTTCACTTTGCGCACGAATCCACCACCGTCCGAACGGCGAGGACCGGACGACGTGCTGCCTGCGGTCCACTGCGTCTCCGCAAACTGAATGACCGGGTTGTCATAGTTGATGGCCGTGAAACCACCATCTCCACCCAGCACGGCAGCCCAGGTTGGATTGTTCGAGTACCGCAAGGTACCGTTGTCCTGGGTTCCGCCCAGAACAATCGCCTGCTCACTGGGATGCAGCGATATGCCGCCGTAGAACTGTGTAAGCTCGAGTCCGGCGTTCAGGCTGGTCCAGGTCGTGCCCCCGTTATCCGAGCGGTAGATGCCACCGTCATTGGTTACGTAAATGCGCTGCGCATTCACTGGATCAAAGGCCAGATAGTGCTGGTCCACGTGGATCGTGTTGCCAATGCTCGAGAACGTGCTACCGCCATCCAACGATCGAAACAGTCCTACGCCGCCGAAATAAATCGTGTTCGGATTGGTTGGATGCACGGCAATGAACATGTCGTACCAGCACTGCGTGCCGCAGGATGCGCCCGTGGCCGGCAGCTGGGTCCAGGTGGCGCCTGCATCCGTCGTAGTCAAGATACCGAGCAACGCGCTGTTGCTCAGGTTGTGCAAAGAGGCGTAAAGTCTGCTGGGCGATGAAGCCGAAATGGTAATGTTGATGCGCCCCAGGCTCGCCGTGGGAAAACCGGCTCCCAGCGCTCCCCATGTGGCTCCGCCATCAACACTTCGAAACACACCCTGCGTACGTATGGCCACGTACAACGTGCGCTCGTTGCTGGGATCCATGACCAGGTCGGTGGCCGTGCCCGCGCGCACCAGTACCCAATTGGCGCCGCCATCCAGGGACCGGAACAAGCCGTTATCTGACGCAGCCAGGATCGTCGTGGTCGCCACCGTGCCGGCCGTGGATGGGAGGATGACCAGGCGCGAGATACGAGAGCGTACGAACACGCTTGCGCCCAGGCGCGTCCACGTGTTGCCGCCATCAACCGAACGCAGCACACCGCAGCCATAGTAGCTGTCCGCGGAAAAATGCTGTTCGCCGGTCGCCGCATAAACAATGGCCGGGTTGACCGGGTCAAGCACGATCGCGCCCATGGCCAGTGAACACTCTTTGTCCGTCAGCGCAGTCCAGTTGCTGCCCCCATCCGTGCTGCGCCACACTCCACCCTGCGCTCCGCCCACGTACAGCAGATTTGTGTTGGTTGGGTGAATAGCAACCGTAGAGATACGCCCGATCGATGTGCCTGATGTGGGAATCGCGCGCGGACCAATGGCCTGCCAGCGCGTACCGCTTATGGGCGGCGGCACCGCGCCAAACAATGGACGACGCAACCCCTCGAGCTGCACACGTGCGCGCTCCAACGCACCCGCCGGGATGGTGCCGAAGGGATACGCCCGTTGCTGGTAAAACCATTCCCAACGCCGGCGCGCATGATCCTCTTCTTCCTCCTGCGCGCGTGCTTGACCCGCACTCAAAACGAGCAACCCGCCCAGGAGGACAGGCCTCAATCTCAAAATCAATTTCAACGCGCCCCTCCAGGCTCGGGCGTCAATTGAAAGACCGCCGCATTACTTTCGCCCGCCACCGTGATGACCGTGATCCGGTAGCTGCCCGGCTGTAACACGGCTGGCGGAGCTTCGCCCGTGCTGGGTACCTCTTTGGGCACATGCAACACGATCCGCGTTCCGCCATCGCTCGAGCTCAGGCCCCTCAGAGTGAGCGGTCCGAAGGTCACGGTGTTCGCGGAATCCGCAAAGTGGCGTCCTTCCAGCGTCACGCGCAGTGGATACGCCACCCCCGCCGGACCCGTGGCCGGAACCACTCGCACGATTTCCGGCGTGACCGATTCGTTCGCCTTTGCACCTGGCCACACGCGCGCACACGCGAGTCCGGACAGGATCAACGCTGTCCACAGTACAGCCGCCCACGCAGCGCTCTTCCTGCGAGGCCTACGAAGCACCAACAGAACCACCACGGTTGCTCGGGTAAGGATGACGCGGGCAGGCAAAAAGCTTAAACTTCTGGCCGCACGCGCGATAGGGTGTTCCCTCTCGATCAGCGCTGCGCTTGCGCAGGCGTGGTACCGAGCTCTTCCCAACGCGGGACACCCCCCGATTTTGACCCCGCCAGATCGCCCGCCCGTGCCCACCGTCGGGAACACTTCCTGCGCCTGGTCGGGCCCGCCCGACGCACGCGGCGATAACGCTAAACTTTTCTTGACAAATAGGGGACGGCGCAATAGTGTGCCGGGATGTTCCAGGGGGAAGGTCACCTTCAACGGAGGGCAGTGGAATGCGAACCTCAGGACGAAGTGTGTGGGTGCTGGCGCTGATGCTGGCGGCCGCGTGCGGCGGCAGTGACAACGCGGACCAGGCGGCGACGGACACGACGGCGGCGGCGGTGCCGGAACCGGCGCCACCGCAGTTGACGGATGCAGACATTGCGCACATCGCGGTGACGGCGAACACGATCGATATCGAAGCCGGTCAGCAGGCCAATGAGAAGTCGACGAATGCGGAGGTAAAGCAGTTTGCGAACACCATGATCACGGATCATACGGGAGTGAATGCGGAGGCGAGCAAGCTGGCCGGCGGCTTGAGTCTGACGCCGACGGACAACGCGGTGAGTCAGCAACTGAAGTCGCAGGCGGATGCGGCCAAGGCGGAAGTAGGCAGCAAGAGTGGAGCGGAGTTTGACAAGGCGTACATCGCGCGGGAAGTCGCCTATCACCAGGCCGTGTTGGACGCGCTCGATCAGACGCTGATTCCGGGGGCGCAGCATGCGGAGCTAAAGGCCCTGTTGGAGAAGGTGCGTCCGGCCGTAGCCTCGCATCTGCAGATGGCGCAGCAGCTGCAAACCAAACTGGGCACGTGAGGCGCACATTCGGGCTGTTGCCCTTGGTCCTGATGGCGTGTCGTTCAGGACCAGCCGTGCATGAAATTGTGATACGAGATTTCAAGTATGTGCCGGACACCGTGCGCGCCGAGGCAGGGGACAGCGTGCGCTGGCGGAACGATGACCTGTTTGCGCACACGGCGACGAGTGAAACGCGCGCGTGGGACACGGGCCCGATGGGTCAAGGCGCACACGGTCAGGCAGCGTTCGGAGCGCCGGGCTCACACACCTATTTTTGTACGCTGCATCCCAACATGCGGGGCGTGATCGTAGTACAATGACGAGTCCGCGGCGTGAGGTGGCGCCGCGGAGCCGCCTGTGCGCTCATTTGGGTGTGCCGGTTGCGTTTGCCAGGGCGTTGGCAAACGCAGGATAGGGGAGTGCCCCCACCAGCGGCTGACCATTGACCACGAATGCGGGTGTGCCGGGCACACCGTGCATACGGGCCAACTCGGAATTACGCTCCAACCACTTCATCCCCGGGTCGCTGTCGTAACAGGCGCGGAATTGAGCCACGTTCAGGCCCAGCTCGGCCGCCCAGGTGTGGAAGATCTCGCGCTGCCCGCGCCGGCCAAGCCACTCTTTGTGACGCGCGAAAAGCAAGTCGTGCATGGACCAGAACGCATCCTGGCGGGCCGCACATTCGGCCGCCTGCGCCGCGGATCGTCCGGTCTTGAGTGCATCAAACGGAATCATGCGCATGCGCGCGCGGCCGGTAGCAATCCACTCGCGCTGAATGAGAGGCAACGTTTGACGGGCAAATTGGGCGCAAGCGGAGCAGCCGAAGTCCGTGAATTCAATGATCACGATGGCGGCGTCCGGGCGTCCCTTCTGGTGGCCGAAACCGGGCAGATCGAACGCTGGTGATGTGCGGCTGCTCCTGCTGTCCAGGGCGAGCACCACAACGATCCCCAGGACAAGAGCCAGCACCAGGCCATAGCGCCAGTGCTTGAACAGCCGCATGGACAATCCCCGATCGGGTACGGAGTGAGGAATGAAAAGACGTTCACGTTCAGGTCGCGCTACCGTGGACGGCCGCGCCCGGCGGCGAGCGTGGTCCAACGTGAACGTAAAGGTCCGTTCGATCTGTTCCTTAACTTATTTGTTTTGTGCCCAATAGTGAACCGGTTGAGCCGCGCGTGCGGCCCAACCGGTTGTTCGCGGGGTTGCTCAGAGTGAGAGCACGTACTTAATGAGGTTGCGCTGTTCTGATGAGCTCAACCTGGTGAACGCGTTGCGAGCTGCTTCACCCTGTCCATCGTGGGCCAGAATGGCGGAGCGGATGTCGGGCGCACGTCCGTCGTGCAGGAAGCTGGTGTTGAAGCGCGCGCCCCAGAGCGGCTGTGTGCGCATGAGTCGCGTCCTGGTCACGCTGTCACCGGTGTTGCCAATGTGATCGCCCAGGTGGCCCATGTCATGGAGCAGGAAATCCGAGAAGGGCCGGAATGCAAAGCGGCTGGGCACACCGTTGTGCGGGCGGGACGGTGTAATGAACGTCTTGGTCAGGTGACAGCCGTCGCAGCCGGCGCGGTCAAACGCGTTCTCACCGCGCTCGATGTCGTCGCGCCCGCCTGAAAAGTCACGCGGTGGCGGCGCCAGCGATTCCATGAACGTGGTAAACAGAAGCAGGTCGTCCTGGATCTCAGTCAGTCCGTTGTGGCACGGTCCGACCACATCATCGGCAAAACGCGGCACATCGGGATGAGCGGGCTGAGCCACGGCCAGATCGCCGCCGTTGCAGCCGCTGGTTATGGCGTTGCCGTTGGGAAGGTTCTCAAAGGCAAACGCGGTGAGGCTGCGCCCACGGTAACAACTCTGCGTGGTGATGCCCATTTCGTTGTTGTAGGCATCACCCGAGAACACGAGCAGGCTGGGGACTCCGGCCTTCCAGCCGAAGCGGCCCACGCGCCTGGAGCCAGGGTACTGCGTGGGATCACGCGGGTCAGGAATCAGGACCGTCACACGGCTCACCACGCCCCGGATCGAGAACGGCTGCTGGGCGGCCAGCTGCTCGAAGAACGCATCGGGCATGGCATCAACCAGTCCCAGGCCAAACAGGGGCTGCGTACGGCGCCCCACGTTCCTGACTTCCGCATCACGCGGCTCGCGCTCCACCGGGACCGTGCAAACCTTATTGTTGAATGTGTACGTACCGTTGGAGAACAGCTGGCGAAGCGTACCGCCCTGATTGTCTCGCCCGGCATCGTAGCCAAAGAATTCACCTCGATCGAAGCGGCCGAACCGCCGCTCGATCTGCTCGCCCGAGCCACCCATGACAGGCGTGGTGTGGCACGAGCCGCAACCAGCCTCATTGAACAGCGGGCCCAGTCCGTCTTCGATGGTTTCCGCTTCACCAAACGCCTCGGCCGCCTCCTCGAACTCGGCCGGGTCAGTACCGGGGAGCACATCACCAATTTCCCCGCCCGTCGCGACGCTGAATTCGAGTACAGGTACGTTGGTCGAGGGCTCCTCCACAGGATCCTGGGCATCCATGCAACCCTGCAGTGCGGCGCCCAGCAGGAGCACCAGCAGGTACGCCCAACTTCGTGGTCGAGCGTAAAGGGGTGGACGGGAGGTACAGGCGTAGCTCATGATTGCCTCCTTGAGCAGGACGCGTGTAAAAGGTTGTTCGGGGGGGCGAACAAAAGACCGGGGCAACAATGGCCAGCTGCCGAACTGCCGGCAGCCGCATTGATTCACCGTCGAACCGTTATTGTTTTTTTTGACTGTGACGAGTCAGTAGGAGTGAGTGAGCGCGCGTGCGTTCAACTCGACTGAAGCGGGCTCGTCACAAGGAAGTAGGGCCAGCATAGGGCGGATGGTTGCGGGTGTCAAGCCAACGAATTGTTGTGCTAATGCTGCGCGCCCATAACACAAAACAAGGTTTGGTTAAATGCATCGTACCGACGTGCGAGTTGTAACACAACGTGACACGGGACGTCGCGCATGCGGTGGCAGCGGTTATGGACGAATCCGTTTTCGACGTTCTCGGAATTGGAGTTGCGTCGCGCTGCTGGCTCTGGCCTGTTCGGACAGCGGCATCGCGGATCCGCCCATCACACCACCGGTCACGGGCGACACGATGCCTCCCGTGCTGGTGCGCGAAATGCGCGGACTATGGATCGCCACGGTAGCGAACATTGACTGGCCATCGCGCAACAATCTGATGGCCGAGCAACAGCGCACTGAATTGTTGGACATCCTGGGCCGCGCGTCGGGCGCGGGCATCAACACGATTGTCCTGCACGTGCGCCCGGCCGGTGATGCCGTGTACGCGTCAACGTTGGAACCATGGGGCGCGATGCTGACCGGCACGCAGGGTAACGACCCGGGTTACGATCCACTGGCGTTTGCCATCCAGGAAGCACACGCGCGCGGGCTCGAGCTGCATGCGTGGATCAATCCGTTCCGCGCGGGCAACACGGCGGACACGATGCGCCTGGCGCGCACGCACCTGTTTTACACGCGGCGCGATCTGATTCGCGTATACGGCGGCAACATCTGGATGGATCCGGGTGAGCCGGACGTGCACGATCATTCCATGCGCGTGGTCACCGACATCGTGCAACGTTACGACATCGATGGCATTCATGCCGACGATTACTTCTATCCGTACGTAGTGAATGATGCGCAGGGCCGGCCGTTGGCCTTTCCGGATGATGCCACGTTTGCGCGCTACGGCGCGGGCGCTTCCCTGGGCGACTGGCGGCGTGCCAATGTGGACCGCTTCATCGAGCGCATGTATCGCGAGGTGCACGCGCTCAAGCCCACCATCAAGGTCGGCATCTCTCCGTTCGGCATCTGGCGCCCGGGCAATCCGCCTGGCGTGCAGGGTCTGGACGCCTATGCATCGATTTATGCCGATGCGCGCAAGTGGTTGCAGCAGGGCTGGGTGGATTATCTGGCGCCACAGCTTTACTGGTCGATCGCGGCGCCGCAGCAAAGCTTCCCTGCTCTACTGGATTGGTGGCTCGCTCAAAACAGCCGTGCGCGACATGTGTGGCCCGGCCTGGCCGCGTATCGCGTGAATGACGGCACGGCCACCGCCTTCACGCTGCAGGAAATTCCCAATCAGGTTCGCGCCACGCGGCAACGACCAGCTGGCACCGGCCACCTGCTGTACAACACGACATCGACGCTCAAGCGGAACAACGGCGCGCTGGCGTTGGCGCTGGCCGCCGACCTCTACCAGTCGGCTGCGCTCGTGCCTGCCTCACCCTGGCTCGACGCCACAGCGCCCGCGCCACCCACACTCACATTAGGCGGTGGTGCCGTGCAGATCACGCCCGCACCGGGCGAGGCCGTGCGCTGGTGGGCGGTGCGCATGCGCATTTCAGGGACCTGGGTGACGCGTGTGTTGTTCGGTGCGCAGCGCACCGTGTTGATCGACACGGGTGTGGATCGTGTACTCGTGCAAGCCGTGGATCAGGTGGGCAATGTCAGCAGTGTTACCGAGTGGCGAACGGGCCAGTGATTGGAGTCGTGTATTGTCGATCGCATAGATGGTGTCGGCACGGCCCTTCAAAACGATTGGGAATGAGCTCAGCTGGCCCGGCCCCGATCCGTTGCGCGTGTACGTGTGTGTGAGTTGCCCGGCAGCAGAGAACACATACTAATGTCAAGTGACGGCATTGCATGAGCCCTCGAGCAACGCATGGCGCCCATGCCAACGCAGGCGGGTCTCCGTGCAA
>JBOHRF010000242.1:0-7802 GCA_050732575.1 Longimicrobiales bacterium | reverse complement strand
CCTGTGCGCACCGATCGTAGTAGGCCGGCACCCGCGCCCGGCCGCGCCTGCTCCCGTTATGCGCTCCCGCTCCCCGAACATGGTGAACCGAACGCATGGCTCTCTTTGTAGGACAGCCTCTGAACGTGAGCGTGAACGTCCGTTCAGTTAGTTGGTTTTTACTGATGCACCAGAAATTCCAGGCTGATACGTACGCAATAACGCACGCCGGATGTCACGTTCGGTGAAGCGCACGGGTTTCATCTGGCCGCGGGCGAACATGGTTGCCTGGTCGGCGTGATGCGGTGAGTTGGGATCGGGACTCTGGCCGTAGGCCAGTACGGAGAAAGCTCGTGGCGTGTCGGTGAACTCAACGGCCAGCACCCAGCCATCGCCGGTGCTGGCGCTGCGCCTGCCGTCTGGCGTTTCGGTGTAGCTGAGCACGCGGAAGCAGCCGAGTGCGCCCGTGCAACCACCCACGGGTACATCGACGGTGCCGCGCCGGACGCGGTGTACATCGCTCCAGGCCATGTCAATGGCGCCGAAGCGGCGTTTGGTTTCATCGACCGCCCAGCTCAATGCGGCTACCGCCAATTGAGGTTGGCCCAATCCTCTCGGTGTGCTGGTGAGCTGCGCGGGATTCCAGCGCTCGGCGTAGGCCGAGTCGCGGGCCTGAGCTGAGTAGCGGCGCCACCAGGTCTCGAACAACAGGCCACCGCGACTCTTGGGCGCCACGGTGTTGTCCCAGCGCTCCAATACCTTTGCGGCGGCCTGCAGGCCCACGTCGGGCGCTGCGCCACTCACGGCTTGCAGCAAGTCGCCTTTCACGCGATCGGCCAGCAGCATACGCATGCTGTGTTTGAGCTTGATCACGTCCTTGAGCGTCACCTTGCGATCGTTGTGGATGAGCTGTAGCGCGTGCTGACTGCGCAGGCCCAGGCGCGGGCGCTCGAAGTTGGGCGGGTAGCCAAGACTGTCCAGGATGGCGTTCAGATTGGCGTAGTAAGGTGCATCATTTTCATTGTGCACGTACCCGCCCGGCGGATTGAGCACCTGGGGCAGCGAATCGAAGGCAACCAGGTGAGTCCACAGGTCGGCAGCACTGCGCGCGTGAATGGCAACGCTGTCACCGGTGGGCGCGTGCGGCAGGCGCGGCACGCTGCCGTTCCAGACGTAAAAGATGTTACCGTCGCGGTCGGCATAGGTGAAGTTGGAAGTGGGCCGCGCGCGCATAGCCAGCGCGTTCTTCCATTCGGCCAGGCTGGTGGCGCGCATCATCTTCAGGAACTGCTCGCCGGCTCGGAAACCACCCTCACTGCCGGCGCGCACGATGTAGATGTGGTCTCGAGTACGCTCTGCGACCGGTCCGAATTGGGTCCACCAGAAGGTTTGTGTCTCATACTCGAGACCGATTTCGGTGAGAAACTCGACCGTGACGTCTCGCCGTTGGAGCGGTACCCGCACGCCGTCCAGAAGGTAATGATCGGGATACCAGGGATGCAGATCCAGCGCATACACCTCGTCGGTATCGGTCGCGTTGTTGGTGGTAGCAAAACCGAGCTGCTGGTTGAAGCCGCCAATTACAGTGAACGGTCCGCCAATCCGGAAGTCGCCGTAGAAATTGATCTTGCCCGGAATGGTGACGTGCGCTTCCCAATAACCGGCCGTCCAGGCCAGGTGCGGATTGCGCAGCAGAATGGCACGTCCGGAGCGCGTGCGGCTGGGCGCAAAGGCCCAGGCGTTCGAGCCGACATCATCGTCACCGGATGGGCCTACCAGTGTGCGCATGGAATCGCGCTGCAGTTGGCGCTGCACCAGTCGCTGGGCCGCGGCCAACGGCGCATCGATGACATCGAGCGCTGCCACGTCGTGGCCGGTGAACATCGGCTGCGCCCAGGTTGGCACCCGGTCCGGATGTGTGCGAATGAAGATGTTGACACCTTCGGCAAAACCTTCATACACCTCGCGCGTATCGGCAGCGAGCAGGTGGTAGGTCTCCACGGCACGCTCATGGGAAAGGCGCGCGGTGAAATCGTTGCCCGTGGTGCCGCGTCCGAACATACGACCCATCCAGCCACGGGCCTGCACCAGACCGATCAGCACGCGCTCACCGTAGTCTTCCACCTGGGTGTAGCCCAGCCCAATACCCATGCCGCGGAAATCTTTGGCCAGGATATGGGGAACGCCGAATTCGGTTCGGCGGATGGTGGGCAGATTCGAGTGCTGGGCTGCTGCATTTGGGCGCTGAGGCGCAATCGCCATCGCACCCGCCCACATCAACAGGGGAAAGCGAAAACGAAAGCGTGAACTGCTGTTCTTCACCTTCACCTTCACCGTCACCTGTTTGTTAGTGCGTTGAACAGGAGCGGCCAGGTAGCCACGGTTTGGGCGCGGTAGTCGGGCTGGAAGCCAAACAACACGACGCTGCCCCGTCCGACTTTTGCTTCCAGCAGCGCGGGCTTGCCGGCCAGTTTCTCGGGGCCCAGGATCCAGCCGGAAAGTGCGGGCGTGCCGGATGCGTAGCGCGCAACTACTCGCACATTGGGGTCCGTGACATCGAAGGCTCTGCTGGCATCAGAGAACCAGACGGGTGTCGTGGCTTTCATGCCGCGCGCTATCGGCTGTGTATTATCGAGGTCCACTTTGAGAATCGAGCCGGGCACATAGAACTCGGTGTTGCGCACACCGGCAATGGCATTCTTGACGGGTAGTCCGAACAGATCGATGGCGAACTCGGTGGCATCTTCAATCACGATCAAACGGCCGCCTTCTTCCACGAAGGTTTTGAGGGCCGCAACACCCGCGTCACCCAGGCCGCCCGCGTATTCGGCGGCATACCGTTCGGCGCTATTGCCCTGGCGGAGTGCAGCGGGTGTGTGGGTCTGGATCAGGATGACATCGTAATTGCGCCGCAGGTTGCCAGCGCGTATACGCGCGTCCTTGATCGTGTCATACACGAGGCCGTGCTGATCGAGCGTCCAGCGGGTCCAACCCGATTCCATGGATTCACGCCAACCCTTGTACAACGCCATGCGTGGCGCGCTGCGACCTTTCAACTCCGCGGGCAATTCGAAGGCAAAAGACTGGACCGGCAGTTTGGCTCTGAGTTGGGGCGCTCCTTCGTGGCGGCGAGCGGCCCCATCGCCCGAAGCGCGGGCCGCGTTTTGTCCCCATTGCTCGACGGCTACGGCTTCCACGTTCATGAGCATGGGCAGCGTGTGCGCAGTCACATCGTAAGGACGCTTGGGCGGGCCGCCCGGGTATTCCCGCAGGTCCGGATACTTCTGCACCTCCAGCATGGTCTGGGCAAACGATGCGTAGGGCTGGTTCATGGGAATCACGTAACTGCCGGCCGGGAACGTGCGACCGCCCGCCGTAAACGACTCCGCCGCCGGGTGCACTTCGACATCACCCATGGTCAGGATGCGCAACACGTAGGCAAGGCCCGACTTGTTGGGTTGATCGGCGGGAATCACCCACGCCACTGGCCACTGCCTCCAACCGTCCACCGCGCGCTTGTTGACGTTATAGAAGTTCTCCAGCCAGTAACGCCGGTTGCGCGCGGCATTGGTGAGCAACGCCAATGCACCTGCCTCCTGGTAATCCACGATCTCGGGCAGACCCCAACGTCCGCCTTCCCAGAGCAGCGGGAACTTCCAGCTGCGTTGGCTGGCATCGTATTCGCGACCCCCGCGAATGGCGTCTTTGGACTGCTGAATGGGCGATGCCAGTTGCGCCGACGCCGTCTCACTGAGGATGCGCGCGCCGCCATGGTAATGCTGATACGAGCGCGCCGGCGTCCAGGCATCGTAGATCCCATTGATGACGGCGCCTGCCTTGCCCGCTGCCGTGAGCTCCGCAGCCATCCACGCACCCAGTTGATTCACGGACGCAATCAACCCCGGATCTACGTTCGGCTCCACCGGATCGATGTAAGGCGGAAAAAAGATGCGCGCCGCCGTGTTACCCATCTGGTGGATGTCGTGCACGATCTCCGGATGCCACGCGTTGTGCGCACGCTGAATCGTGGCCACCGTCTCTTTCTGTGTGAAGGCGTACCAGTCCCGATTGTTATCGTGGCCAACGTAGAACTGATACAGCCAGGGTGGCTCCGTACCTTCGGATGGTGTGCCCACCGTTTTGCGATACCAATCGACCACCCATTGCAGGCCATCCGGATTGAGCGACGGAATGTCCAGCAGAATCACATTGTCCAGGATCTCACGAGTCTTCGGGTCGTTGGACGAAGCGAGCTTGTAGAGTAGTCGCGCCGCGGACTGCGAGCCGCCCACCTCCGTGGCGTGAATACCATGCGTGATCAAAACCACCGTGCGCCCGGCATCGAACAGACGCTGCAAATCCGCTTCACCAGTAACGCGGCGCGGATCGGAAAGGCGCAGCTGGATATCCTGCAGCTCGCGCAACCGGGCCTGGTTCTCGGGAGAAGTCACGGTGAGCATCACGAAAGGCGCACCCATGGTGGTACGACCGATCGTGTCCACTTTCACGCGCGGGCTGGTGCGCGCCAGCTTCTCGAAATACGACGTGAGCTGCGGCCAATCCGCGAGCTTGCGGTCGGCGCCGATCTCGAAGCCAAAATGAGAGGCGGGCGTGGGCACCTGGGCCGTCCCACCCGTTGCAACCAGCAGCGCGAACATGGCCGTCCGTCGTACCATCGGTAGGCTCCTTCTCTGGACGCTCGCTGCGCGAGCGGGCGCACGTTGTGGGCGCGCGGGCGTTGCCCGCGGGCGCGTCGGCTGCGCGACGGGCGCGCCTTCGGCGGGTTGGCTACCCGAGCTATGCGGCAAGTTATTCGAGAAGGGCGGTGGTGTCATGTCCACTTCCGGCTGCGCCTTTTGCGGCACTTGACTACAAGTGTAGTATTACGGTTGTAGTCTTCACCGTACCTTCACGGTTGGGAGTTCGTGAAAAAACGGCCCGAGCTGACCGAGTTGCAGGTGGAGCTGATGCGGGTGTTGTGGGAGCGAGGAGAGGCGAGCGCGGCGGAGGTGTGGTCGGCGCTCCGCCCGCGCCGCCGTCTGGCCACTACCACGGTGGCGACGCTGCTGACACGTCTGGAACGGCGAGGCGTGGTCGGGCATCGAGTGGAAGGGCGGACGTACATCTATCGGCCGCGCGTGGCAGAGGCGGAGGTGCGCAGCTCGCTGTTGGGACGAGTCAAGGACGCGTTCGCGGGCGATGTGTCGGCGCTGTTTGCACAGTTCCTGGACGAGCACGATGTAGACGGCGACGATCTGGCGCGCATGCGTGAGCTGATCGAGACGAAGGAGCGCGAGCTGGAGGAAGGATCCTGAGTCGCAGAGGCGGGCAGCGCGCAGAGACCTGGTTCCATGTGCGGCATGACGCGTGGAAGGAGTGTGCATGGTAAACGTACTTGCGGCCGCGATTCTGACCTATGTCCTGCACAGCACAATGCTGTTGCTGGGCGTGCCGTTGCTGGAAAAGCGTGTGCTACGTACGTCGGCGAGCCGCGGTTGGCCGAGACCCGCCGCGCTTCCATGTTTCGCAGATTGGTGGCGATTTCCTGCTGGGAACAGTCCGCGACACGCTGAATGTGGAGCGCATCGTCTTGCTCAAGCTGATCAAGCCGTAACGCGCACCCGCGGACCGTCTTTCACTTCCGAGGTTTCGACCCAAAACCACCTCCCTGATGGCCCATCCCGGCATTCGGGGCGCCGAGCATGGTGCCGTGCGACCTAATCCGACACCGGCCCACCGCGCGGAACCGAAGAAGTGAAAGGCGGTCCGGTTGTCCGGTTGACGCCGGTCCCCATTTTATGCATTCTGCATAGTACTGGTCGACCGACTCCCCAGGATCGAGCCATGCCCAGCGACACAAGCAAGTTCCTGCCTCTCAAGGCGGTGCCGCATTTGATCCTGCTGCTCCTGGAAGAGCGGCCGGATTACGGCGTGGAGCTGTTGGAGCGCCTGGAGCGGACATCGCGGGGCACGGTTCAGTTGAACCCGGGATCGTTGTACCGGACGATCGCGCGGCTGGTCGAAGATGGACTCATCCGGCCGCTGGGCACGGAGCAAGCGCGCGAGGGGACGGGTGCCCCGAGGAAGCTTTATGGCGTGACAGCGTTTGGTCGAAGAGTGCTGGAAGCGGAAGCTGCGCGGCAAGCGGAGCTGGTGGCGCTGGCGAGTCGACTCCATTTGCTGAAGCAGCAGCCATGAGCATCCTGGAAATGCGGCTGCGACGGATGTGCGACGCTCTGATCCGCCTGTATCCCCGGCGCTTCCAAGAATTATGCGGCAAGGAAATGCGGGCGCTTGCGGAGCGACGGTTAGCCGAGACGCGTGCCCGCGGTCGCGGTAGGGTTGCGCGAGGACTGGGCCTGTGCGCAGCGCTGGTATGGCATGCGGCGCTGGCGCATTTCGATCAGCTGCGGAGTAGCGCTCAACGGAGTGTACAGAGCATTGTCCGGGCTGACGGGCGCGCCTTCGGCGATGGGGCTCCATGCTGACCCGCAATTCCTTTAGATCCAGGCATTTACAGGACGGCATTGCGCCTTTTTTTAACCACGTTATTGTACCTAACGT
Source organism: Longimicrobiales bacterium (assembly GCA_050732575.1). Taxonomy (GTDB): domain Bacteria; phylum Gemmatimonadota; class Gemmatimonadetes; order Longimicrobiales; family RSA9; genus JBBDWZ01. The sequence continues at coordinate 1,259 of JBOHRF010000242.1, read as the reverse complement.
TGTTAAGCAAAAGGTGGCGGTGAACGTGGAAGTGGAAACGACCAGGGGGCGGGAGCGCAAGCGACCCGCACCCCGCGAACGAAGTGAGCGGCGCCCGCGCAGCGCGCGCGCCCTGTGGCAAGGCCACCGAGCCCCTGAGCAAAGCGAAGGCATGGGATCGAAAGAACGACGAGAGAAGGAGCGAACGGAGACGCGCGAACGGATTCTCGAAGCGGCGCGTGAGCTGTTCGTGGACAAGGGTGTGGAAGCCGTAACCATGCGAGAGATCGCGCGGCGCATCGACTATACGCCCACCGCGATCTACCACCACTTCCAGGACAAAGATGCGCTGATCACGGAACTGTGCGGTCGCAACTTTCTCTCTCTTGCTCGCTTGTTTCTGAAGATCGGCCGCATTGAGGATCCCGTGGAACGGCTGCGTCGTATTGGCGTGGCCTACCTGGATTTTGCGCTCGAGCACCCGGGCGAGTATCGCTTCATGTTTCTGACTCCCAAGCCCGTCATCGATCCAACCGCCGCCGGCGTCACCGTCAATAATCCGGAGGAAGACGCGTATGCGTTCCTGCGCCAGGCGATCGCGGAAGGCATCGCTGCTGGTCGCTACCTTCCGGACTACCACGACGCCGATCTGGTTGCGCAAATCATGTGGGGGGGCGTCCATGGGATCGCGGCATTGCACATCATCAAAGGCCACGATGCCTGGGTGGAATGGAAGGATGCCCGCGAGACGGGTAAGCTGCTGATCGACGGCCTGATCCGGGGCGCGACGCGTGACGCGTGACGCGAAACTCGGTGGGTCGCATTTTTTTGACCTTCAACTTAACGATGTTATGTCATATAACCGTGTAACACGAGCAGTCAATCGGACTTGGGTGAGCGACGCACTCCGGCCGGCATTCTGCGCCTGCGCCCGCGCCCTCGCCCTCTTTGTGATCGCGCTGATTCCGACCGTCCGCGCGAGCGCGCAGCAAGCTGACCCACTGGGCGGACTGGTGCGCGAAGCATTACAGCGAAATCTGGGACAGCGGCAGCAGGAGCTTCAGGCGGAGCGCAGCGATGCCGCAGTGCGCCAGGCGCGCGGTCTGTTTCTGCCCAGCCTGACGGTGGACGCGCGCTACTCGGAGATGCACGGGGGTCTGAATTTCGGCGATCTGGTGAACCCGGCGTACGCGGCGCTCAACCAGATCACGGGCAGCGCTGCATTTCCCACCAACATCGACGGCCGGTTTCCCTATGCGCAGGAAACGCGGCTGCGCGTG
>JBOHRF010000241.1:0-7832 GCA_050732575.1 Longimicrobiales bacterium | reverse complement strand
CACACCGCGGATGAAGACCCGTTCGACCAACGTGGTGAGCTCGAAAGGATCGCCTGACCAAACGACCAGATCTGCGTCCTTGCCAGGTTCGATGGAGCCGTAGCGATCGGCAATGCCCCATACACGTGCGGGCTCGAGCGTGACGGCCCGCAATGCTGCCTCGTGCGGCATGCCGTAAGAGACGGCATTGCCGGCAATCTGCTTCAGGTTGCGTGCGTTGTGTGAGTCGAAGGAAGCCAGCACCACGCGCACGCCTGCGCCATGCAAGCGCGCCGCGTTCTCGAACGTGATGGCCAGCGCGTCGAAGGTGGGCAGGTTGGTGAGTGGGTTGATGATGACGGGCACATTTGCGGCCGCAATCTCACGAGCAACCAACCAGCCTTCGGCCGCACCCTGGAGGATGACGCGCACGTTGGCGGCTCGCGCCAAACGCAGGGCACTGAGAATATCGGACGCGCGGTGGGCGGTGATGGCGAGCGGCACTTCGCCTTTGACCACCGGAACCAGCGCCTCCAGGTCCAGCCGACTGACCGAGTAGTCGCGTCGGTTTCCGGCTTCGTAGGCAGTGCGATTGGCCGCGTAGTCACGCACGTCCTGCAGGATTTCGCGCAAACGCAGCAAGTTGGTTGCGCGCGTACCGCCCGTTCGCTCCGCACCCCCTTCACCAAGCAGTGCATAAATGGCCACCGGGTTGCGATGCACGGTCATGGTGGCGCCCAGGTTACCCAGATCGATGAGCAGTCCCTGACCGGCAATGAAGGACGCTCCCGCATTGGGCGCCACAACCGCGCGCGTGATGCCTTCCACGCGCGTAACCGGAATGAGTGTGGAGAACGGATTCAGATTGTCGAGCGGATTGAGCGCGGCGGTAATGCGGTCCGTGCTCGATGCCAGATCGTTGGTGCCGGCGGCCTGGCCGATCTCGACCGTGCCCAGCCCCGTGCTCGAATCGAGCAGACCGGGAGTCACGATTTTGCCCGTGGCATCAACGACTTGCGCACCCGCTGGCGCTGTGACACTCGCGCCGACCGCCGTGATGCGACCGTTCTGAATGACCACCGTACCGCGCTCGATGACGGGGCCGCTGACGGTGTGGATGCGCGCGTTGGTAATGGCGATCGTTTGAGCTGCTACAGCGCTCGAAAGCGAAAGCGAAAGCGAAAACGAAAGCGTGAGTATCTTCATAGGATCACCACTCTCGGTATGATGCCCAGAATGAAGTCGCTCTTGGGTTGCAAATTCGGATCGTTGCGGTCGTAGAGGAGAGCGCCGTCGATGAAAACCTTTTCGGCCTTACTGTAGACACTGAACGGATCGCCCGACCAGATCACGACGTCGGCCATCTTGCCGGTCTCGAGCGAACCGGTAAGGCGATCGATGCCCAATGCTTTGGCCGGATTCAGCGTGATCCATCGAATGGCATCTTCACGCGTGATGTTGATGCCGGCCTGGCGGCCCGCAGCCATGGACTTGGCGGCTTCCTGATTCAGACGTTGGATGCCCTGCGCATCATCGGAGTGCACAATGGCGCAGGCGCCGGCCTCATGGACGAGTGGGATGTTGGCCTGGATGCCATCGTACGCTTCCAATTTGAAGCCCCACCAATCGGCCCACATGCTGGAGCAGATGTTCTCACGCGCCAGGATGTCGCGCACCTTGTAGGATTCAACAGCGTGATGGAAAGACGCGATCTTGTAGCCGAACTCGCGAGCCAGGTCGATCATCTGCACCATTTCATCCGCACGATAACAGTGATTCTGCACGAGTACCTCGCCGCTCAGCACACCGGCCAGCGTCTCGAGCTGCAGGTCACGCTGCGGTCGCTTGGCCGGATCCGATCCTTCCTTCTTCCAGCGGTCGATGTCATCGCGGTATTTCGCGGCGCGTACCCAGGCGGCGCGATAGCCGGCCATGTTGCCCATAGCGGTGGAAGGCGCGCGGCTGCGCTCGCCGTACACGCGCTTGGGGTTTTCGCCGCAGGCCATCTTGAGGCCGTACGCTGCGCCCGGGAATTTCATGCCCTGTACCGTGCGTGAGGGCGCGTTCTTGAGCGTGATGCCGCGGCCGCCGATCAGATTGCCGGAACCGGGCAGCACCTGCATCGATGTGATGCCGCCGGCCAGGGCCAGTGCGAACTGTGGATCTTGTGGCCATACGGAATGTTCGGCCCAGACCTGAGGCGTCACTGGGTCGGTCAGCTCATTGCCATCCTGGTTGGCCGCAATGCCAGGCGCGGCGTACACACCCAGGTGCGAGTGCGTGTCGATGATGCCGGGAGTGACCCACTTGCCGTTTGCATCGATCACCAGGGCATCGCCCGGTGCGGTCACGGTGGCGCCGACCGCGGCGACTTTGCCATCACGCAGCAGAAGCGAGCCGTTCTGAATGGCCGGTCCGTTAGCGGTGAGAATGGTGGCGTTGCGAATCAACGTGGGTCGCGATGGCAGCGGCGCGTACGTGGATGGGAAGGCCACTGGATCGGGCTGGGCCGGAACCGTGGCGGCCGGCGGGTTGGCCGGTGGCGGCGGCGGCGACGCGGGCCGGCCGGGCGGCTGCACCGTTCGGCACGCGCCCAGGAAGACCAGCGTGAGTACCAGGCCTGGGGGTCGTGACATGAGGACATCTCCTTGCGTATGACGTGAGGATCCGGCGCGAAGATGCGGGAACGGAGGGCGGCCCGAAAGACGTTGCAACCCGGCGCGGGCCGAATCCTATCTTATGGGAATTGGGACCAGTCAACGGGTGAATACAATGCGAAGAGTTGCAATCACATTGGTTGCACTAGTCGGAGCAACGGCGCGTTTGGCCGGTCAGGCTACGGAGGATACTTCAGCCCGATGGGACAGCGTGCTCAAGGCGCACCGCTACGAGCTGCAAATCCGGAACGGCAGACTGATGGGGCCGGCCGCAGCCTTCCTGGATCAGGCCGTGCGCGGCACACAGTTCGTCTCACTGGGTGAATCGCACAACAATCGCGATGTACCGCTGTTCACGAGCGCGCTGTTCCGCATGCTCTCCGAAAACCACGGTTTTGGTTACCTGGCCATTGAGTCGGGGAGCACGATGGTTACACCGTTGGGACGGGCGCCCCGGGTGGGCAACGCGGATTCCGTGCGCGCATATGCAAGGCGCTATCCGAACGGCCTGCAATTCACCAGCGATCAGGAACTGGACATGATCGCAGAGATCGGGCGCCTGTCACGCGCCGCGGGCACGCGCGTATGGGGCGTCGATCAGGAGTACGGCGGACTGCACATGCTGGAGCGACTGGTGGCACTGGCGCAATCACCTCAGAGCCGGACCCTGGCTGAACGCGTCACCGTGCGCGCTCGGGAATACGATGCAGAGCGCCACCGCACAGGTGATACGCGCTACATCTCCCGTATGGCCAAAACGGCTGACTTCGATTCACTGAAAGAAGTTTTCCGTGCGGCGACCGGGTCCGAAGCGGCTTATCTGATCGATGCGCTCCAGACATCTCACCGCATCTATCAGAACAACATCTTTGCGCGCGAGCGCATGAGCGGTTACGAATCCAACCGCGAGCGCGAAGAGCTGATGAAAACCCGCTTCCTCGAGTTCTACCGCGAAGCGCAACGAGCCGGCGTAAACTCGCCGCGCGTATTGCTCAAACTTGGACACTGGCACATCATCCGCGGACTCAACTGGGGCCGACAGTTTACGCTCGGTGATTTCGCCGCCAACCTGGCCCGCGCCAACGATCAAAAAGCGCTGTCCATCGCACTCTATTTGAACAACGATTCGGGTAACTACGGCGTACTCAAGCAATATCCCGACTACGAGCCATTCGCACGCGCGGCGCTGCCCAACGGTTGGACCCTGCTCGACCTGCGGCCCCTGCGACCGTTCGTTCAGGCGGGTCGCATCCGGCTGAATGCCGAGCAGGAACGCATCGTCCTTGGGTTCGATCTGGCACTGCTCATCAGCAACACGGCTGCGGCCGATTTTGCGACCATCGGGCGGTAGGGGCGAGACGGGCGTATCGGGCGTGTCGGGCGTGTCGGGCGTGTCGGGCGTATCGGGCGTGTCGGGCGTGTCGGGTTGACAAATTGGTTCAATTGGGATTTGTGTCCGCGTGTTACGCCCGTTGTTCAACCATTGCGGTTTCGTTAAACTTGCCTGCGTATCAGCCAACAACCTCTGGTGGACGTAGTGGTGCGCCGACTCGGGCTTCTTGCCGGCCTGGTTTTCGTGTTTTCCCTGGTATCCTGTTTAGACCAGGGAGCGCAGGACTTGCTGAACGCGCCTGCAGACACCGCTTTGAGCTCGACGTACGGCCAGCTTCAACGCCGCATCTTCGATGCTCAGTGCATTGCCTGTCACAGCGCGAACACGGCCGCAGGCCGGCAATCCGGACTGAGCCTGGAGGCCGCCGCATCCTTCCAGAATCTGATTGGGGTCAGGCCTACCAATGCGGTGGCGCAATCAGACGGATTGGTGCGTGTGCTGCCGGGCCGTGCTAACGCGAGCCTGCTCTTTCATAAGCTCAACTGGAGCCCGGAACATCACGCGGCGCGCAACTACGGCAGTCCCATGCCGCTGGGCGGTGAACCTCTCACGGTTGGCCAATTGGAGTTCGTGCGGCGCTGGATTGCCGTGGGCGCACCGCGCACGGGCTTGGTCGTGGATTCCACCCTTTTGCGTGACACGCGCCCGCAATATGTGGAAGAGTTCAAGCCTCTGCCTTTGCCCGCATCCGGGTTCCAGCTGCACCTGGACTCGTTTGGCGTGGCGCCCAACTTCGAGCGCGAGCTGTTCTCATATCGTCAGGTTGGCAATACACAAGAGGTGTACATCAATCGCATCGAAACGCGCATGCGGCTGAACGGCCACCACTTTCTGCTCATGACCTTCAAGGACAACACGCCCTCACACATCATTCCGCAGCGCAACGTGATGCGCGACATCCGCGCGCCCGACGGCGCTATGCAGTACCAGAACATGCTGGTCATGGGCTGGCATCAGTTCTTTGCCGGTGCCAATACGCCTTACGATGACAAGCGGCTACCTGCCGGAGTAGCGCTGAGACTGCCTGCTGATGCTCTGCTCGATCACAACGCGCACTTCATCAATACGGGAGTGCGGCCGATTGCGGGCGAGGTGTACGTGAACCTGCACACGGTGCCGTTGAGTCAAGTCCAAAACGTGGCTCAACCATTCCTCCGCTTCGACGAAACATTCACGCTGCCGCCCCAACAGCGTACGACTGTGACGCGCACGTTCCTGTTCGACCAGCCGCTCACCATCCTGATGTTGACGTCTCACAACCACGAGCTGGGCGAGCGCTTCGAGATCCGCATAGCCGGCGGTGCGCGCGACGGTGAGCTGGTCTACACATCGACCGACTGGAAACATCCGAACATCCTGTGGCTGTCACAGCCACTCGCGCTCCAGGCAGGCCAGGGCCTCACGGCCGTGGTCACCTACAACAACACGACCACGCGCGTCATTGGCCACGGTCTGCTTTCCACGGACGAAATGCTGGTGCTGCGGGGGTACGCATACTGAGGGGCGCGCGATGCGTCACTCTTGCCAGGGCGAGAATCTCGACTAAGCTAAGCCCAGCCAGCCGCAATAACTCCAACTCGGCCACAACCATGAATCTGCGCAGTGCTCGGACCATCTTCCTGACGTTGCTGGCTCTGAACGCGTGTGGCGGAGAGTCGCAATACGACATCATCATCCGCAATGGCACTGTGTACGATGGTTCGGGTGGCGCGGGCACCCAGGTCGATGTGGCCATTGCCGGTGATACCATTGCCGCGGTTGGCGATCTGGCGGGCGCGCGCGCAGTCACCGAAATCGATGCTACGGGGCGAGCCGTCTCACCCGGCTTCATCAACATGTTATCGTGGGCCACGGAGTCATTGATCGAGGATCCCAAATCACAGAGTGACATCCGTCAGGGTGTGACGCTCGAGGTCATGGGTGAGGGCGAATCGATGGGGCCGTGGAGCGACTCCATGAAGAAGCTGAACAAGGAGCTGCAGGGCGACATCAAGTACGACATCCAATGGACCACACTGGGCGAGTATCTCGAGTTCCTGGAACGGAAGGGCATTGCCACCAATGTGGCCTCATTCGTGGGCGCGACTACGGTGCGCATCCACGAGCTGGGTTATCAGGATCGCGCACCGAATGCGGAAGAGCTGGAGCGCATGCGCGCACTCGTGCGCAACGCCATGGAAGATGGGGCGCTGGGCGTTGGCTCATCGTTGATCTATGCGCCCGCATTTTATGCCAGGACCGACGAGCTGATCGCTCTTTCCCAGGAAGCGTCGAAATACAGCGGCATGTACATCTCACACATGCGCAGTGAAGGCAATCAGTTGTTGGAAGCCGTGGATGAGCTGATTCGCATTGCGCGCGAAGCGAACATTGCCGCCGAGATCTATCACCTGAAAGCCGCCGGCCAGCAGAACTGGCCCAAGATGAATGCGGTGATAGCCAGGGTGGAAGCCGCGCGCAACGAGGGCCTCGAGATCACGGCCAATATGTACCCCTATCCGGCGGGAGCCACGGGCCTCGATGCGGCCATGCCGCCCTGGGTGCAGGAAGGTGGCCTGCGCGAATGGATCAAGCGCCTGCAGGACCCAGCCACGCGCGCGCGCGTCAAACAGGAGATGTCGACGCCTACCAATGCGTGGGAGAGTTTGTACCTGGCCGCGGGATCACCGGACAAAGTGCTGCTGGTTGCGTTCAAGCAGGACTCCCTCAAATACCTGACGGGCAAAACGCTGGCCGAAGTTGCAACCATGCGCGGCAAGTCGCCGGAAGAGACGGCCATGGACATGGTGGTCGCGGATGACAGCCGCGTGGGCACCGTGTACTTCCTGATGTCCGAGGACAACATCAAGAAGCAGATGGCGCTGCCCTGGGTATCCTTCGATTCCGATGCCGAGTCGCTGGCGCCCGAGGGCGTGTTCCTCAAGTCGAATCCACACCCCCGCGCCTATGGCACGTTTGCTCGGGTGCTGGGCAAATACGCACGCGATGAAAAGGTGTTTCCGCTGGAAGAGGCCGTGCGCCGACTGACATCGCTGCCCGCGCAAAACCTGAAGTTGAAAAAGCGTGGTATGCTACAAGTGGGCAACTTTGCGGATGTTGTTGTGTTCGATCCCGCCAGCATCCGCGACCACGCCACCTTCGACAAGCCGCACCAGTACAGCACAGGCGTGCAGCACGTGTTCGTGAACGGCGTGCAGGTGCTGAAAGATGGCGAGCACACGGGCGCCACGCCGGGACGCGTGGTGCGCGGGCCGGGGTGGAGGGGGTGGCAGTAGCGTCGGACGTGTTTGCATTCCTTGACGATTGTCGCGAACAACCATGTGTCAGCCACGGCGGCCATCATGATTCTGCGCCGGAAGGCCGCCTCGAGGATGCTGCAATGGCTTAAAAGCCGCCGTCTTACGATCGTGCGGGAAGCACCATTTCTGCATAGCCCAATCGGCAAGGAATCAAGGAATACAAACACGTCCGGCGGCGCTTGAGCCAGGATCCCATCATGCAGATCCAGGGCAGCGATGAAAACGTGGAGGAAGCGCCACTCGATCCGGTGAGCGTGTTTCGTCTGCCAGATGGGCGGTACGTTGTTGCAGATGGCGATCAGAACGGCTGGCATGCGCTGCTGCTATATGACGGGCGCGGGAAGTTTCTTGAGAAGCTAGGCCGCGAAGGCTCTGGCCCCGGTGAGTTCCGGCAACTCCTGAATTGGAGTGGCTCGTATCGCGGTGATTCGATCGCGGCCTATGACTTTGTGGATCGCGCGCTCGAAGTATTCACGCCAGATGGCAAGTTCGCACGTGCGCTAA
>JBOHRF010000240.1:0-7836 GCA_050732575.1 Longimicrobiales bacterium | reverse complement strand
CGAACGGAAGCGAAATGTTGAAGATGTGCATCCTCGATGGTGAATGGACGAAGGCGCGCGCGTTCTTGCTGGTGCGCGAGCGCTCAGTCTAGCTTGTCGGTTCAACACAAACCACTGCTGATGGAAAACTCCACCCTCACGGCTGTACCCGGTCTGATCGTGGGCCATGCGCAGGACCACGTTGCGCGTACGGGCTGCACGGTGATCATCGGACCGTTTCGCGCGGCTGCGCATGTGCCCGGCTTCGCCACCGGCACGCGCGAGCTGGATGCACTCTCACCCACTCATCTGGCGCCTGCGGTTGATGCCATTCTGCTGACCGGTGGCTCCGCCTTCGGTTTGGCCGCAGCCACGGGCGTGGTTCGTTGGCTGGAGCAACGCGGCCGGGGTTTCGAAACCCCGGCCGGTCGTGTGCCCATCGTGCCCGCCGCTGTCATCTTCGATCTTGCCGTTGGTGATCCCGCGCGCCGGCCCGACGCCGAAATGGGATTTGCCGCGTGTGAGGCCGCCACCGCGGACCCCGTGCGCGAGGGGGCCGTGGGTGCAGGCACGGGTGCTACCGTTGGCAAGCTGCTGGGCCCCGAACGCAGCAGTCCTGGGGGTCTGGGCTCATGGAGCCTGCACGTGGCCGGGCATCACGTGGCGGCGCTGGCCGTGGTCAATGCATTGGGCGATGTCTTCTCGCAGACCGGAGACGTCCTGGCCGGCGCGCGCCTGCCCGACGGCCAATTCGCGCACGCCATGCATTGGCTGCGTACACAAGACGCGACCGTGCCCGCGCCGCAGCGCGGTCATACGACACTGGCCATGGTGGCCACCGACGCGCCCCTCAGTCGTCTCGATCTGCACGCGCTGGCGCGCCAGAGCGCCAATGCGCTGGCGCGCCGCATTGCTCCCGTTTTTACTCACTTTGATGGTGACGTTGTATTCGCCATTTCCACGGCGAAAGACACTCGAGAGCTGGATCCCGGCGCGCGCTTGCAACTTGGCGCGGTCGCTCAATACGCGCTCGAAATGGCCATCGAACGCGCGGTGACCACGGTATCCGGTTCGGGAAGCGTATCGCCGCGCAACGAATCCGCCTGAGTCTTGGGGCGAGGCAACACGTCGGTTGGCAAGGTCGCTCCGGAATCCTTCCGGAGCACATCGTCGAGCGGGACTGAGCGGACGGGTCCCTGACCCCCCATGCGCGACAGGATGATCTGCTTGCGCCAAGCCATCCGTCCCGGCCTGAGCCGGGGATTGGACGTGAGCGGGTGCGGCAGGGTGGCCGCCAGTGCAGCAGCCTGATCCGCGCTCAGGCTGCGCGCCGATTTGCCGAAATAGTAGCGCGCCGCCGCTTCCGCGCCGAAAATGCCCGGGCCCCACTCCACCACGTTCAGATACACCTCGAGGATGCGATCCTTGGACAGGAACCACTCGATGCGCCGAGCGACTACGTATTCGCCTATTTTTCGCGTCACGGAGCGGCTCTCATTGAAGTAGAGGTTCTTGGCCAGCTGCTGGGTCAGTGTGCTTCGGCCACGGATCCGATCGCGATGAGAGCGGTAGTAGCTCAAGGAGCCAGCCAGGGCACGCAGATCGCCGATATCGAACCAGGAGAAATTGTCGTCGCCGCGGTAACGCATCTCCTGGCGCAAGGCCAGCCAATCGATACCGTTGTGCTCGTAGAAGCGGGCGTCCTCGGCCACCAACACGGCTCGGCGCAGGTTGGGAGAGATTTCCTTGAAGGGTCGCCACGTGTGCCGGAGTCGCAGCGACTGGCCGCGCGCGCGCGCCTGCGCCACGCGTTGGTCCATGAACGAGGTCTCGCGTGGGTTACGGAACGGCAGCAACACCGGCCAGGGCAAACTGAGGAAGAAAAACCATAACGCGCCCATCAGGGCCAGCAACACGACCCCAGGCAAACGTTTCAACATGAGAGCGACATGCGGCGACTGGTTCTCTTTGACATCGACGGCACACTCCTGAGCACGAACGGCGCCGCGCGCCGCGCGTTCGAGCGCGGCTTACTTGAAGTTTACGGCGTTACCGGGCCCCTGGCCACGCATTCGTTCGATGGCAAGACCGATCCGCAGATTGCGCGTGAGCTGCTCTCTCTGGCCGGCCTGGGCAACCCCGAGATCGAAGCCGGTTTCAGCCGCCTTTGGATCGTTTACCTACACGAACTGACCCGAGAGCTGGCCGCGCCCGGTCACACCACTACACTGTACCCAGGTGTGCTCGCGCTGCTCGCTGCATTGCAGCGCCAGTCCGACCTGTGCATCGCACTGCTCACCGGAAATATTGCGCGTGGTGCCACGCTCAAACTGGAATCCGCGGGCATTGACCACTATTTCGCATTTGGTGCCTTCGGCTCGGACTGTGAGCAGCGAAACGGCCTGCCCGCCATTGCCGTCGAACGTGCCCAGGCGCGCACCGGCCGCGTGTTTCGCGGGCACGAGGTAGTCGTGATCGGTGACACGCCTCAAGACGTCTCTTGCGGCGAGGCCCTGGGTGTCTTCACTCTGGCGGTTGCAACCGGTCGCCATTCACGCACCGCCTTGCTCGACGCTGGGGCTCACGTAGTACTCGATGATCTGGCCGACACTGCCCGGGTGGTTCACTGGCTCGTATCGGCGCCCACACTGGACCCCGGTTTGGCTCGTTCTTAGAATTCGGACGTCATTTCCATCGGAGAGGGATCGTGGCACAAAGGCAACGAAAGCCGCAGGCGAAGGCCGCCGGCCCGAATCTGAAGCCGTTCTACTGGCTGTTGGGCCTGATCGCAGTGCTAGGTGTTGGCTGGATTGGCATGTCCGCCTTGAAAGGTTCGGAAGCAGCGCAGGAGCCCATTCAGCTTTCGGCCGAAGCACTCGCCAATTCGCAGGAATTGGTCAAGCTCGGCCGGGGCGTAAAAAAGGGACCCGACAACGCGCCCATCCGCATTCTGGTTTTCAGCGACTACACCTGTCCGGCGTGTCGCCAATTCACCACCAATGTGGAACCCGGAATGCGCCAGGATTTCATCGATGGCGGCAAGGTCCAGATCGTGTATCACGACTTCCCGCTCGGTGGGGCCGGTCATCAATGGGGCTTCGTGGCTGCGCGTGCCGCGCGTTGCGCCGAAGACCTCGGCAAGTTCTGGGAATATCACGACCTGCTATTCGCCCGGCAGGACCAATGGAGATTTTCGCAGAGCGTGCCCACTGGTCGTTTCGAGTCGTATGCCGAAGAACTCCAGCTCGATGCAAAAGCCTTCAAGGCGTGTCTCAACAGCAATCGTCATCAGGACATTGTGACCGCCAACAAAGCGCTGGGCGCGCAGCTGGGCGTGGGGAGTACACCCACGCTCTTCATGAGTCCCAGTGGTACGCACCTCGACCAGGAGTGGCGTGACTACGCGTTGATGAAAGCACGCCTCGAAAAGGAGCTCGGTGTTACTACAAGCGCCGGCCCGAAGTGAGTGGCACGTGACTGAAGGTTCCGCGCGACCGCCAGGGCATCGCATGGCGGTCGCTGTGTTTGCGCTCGTGGGACTTCTGATTGCCGCCTATCTGCTCCTGTACAAGATCAATGTGCTGGGAAGCATTGCCTGTGGCAGCGGCAGCTGCGAAGCCGTACAGGCATCGCCCTGGGCCACGTTCATCGGTTTGCCCGTTCCTGCCTGGGGTGTGGGCGGATATGCAACCATTTTCGGCCTGGCACTGCTCGGCTTGCAGCCTGCATTTGCCCAGCAGCGTTGGTTGAGCCTGGCCATTTTCTGGACCGCCACCTTTGCCTTTGGCTTCTCGGTTTACTTGACGGCCGTTGAGGCCTTCCTGATCCATGCGTGGTGTCGTTGGTGCGTCGCCTCCGCCATTGTCGCTACGCTCATCTTCATCGCTGCGCTTCCGGAAGTACGCGCGCTCCTGCGCAAGCGTGACTCTGTGCCTGGTGACCAAGAACGGATCTAACGGACGTTTCTTCCGTCCGTTTATCTGTTCTTATTGCCTTCCTTCAACGCCTTCTCAATCAGATCGCGCCACTCCTCAAACGTTTTGAGTCCCACGAACGATGTCGCGTTGTTGATGATGAAGGCGGGTGTTCCCGTGATGCGCAGGTTGGCCGCGAAAATGACATCTTGCAGGATGAGCGCCGCCAGCCTGTCGTGAGCCAGGCACGCGTCATACGCTTCGCCGCCTGCACCGGCGTCCCGCGCAATCCTGGCCAGCGCGTCGGGCACATCTTTGGCTTGAGACCATTCCGATTGCGCAGCGAAAAGCCGGTCATGCACAGGCCAGAACCGGTCGTTTACGGCGCCCGCGCAAAGGGCCGCCTCCGCAGCCAGCCACGCGGCTCCGTGCGTGGGCAGCGGCAAGTTCACAAAGAACCATTGCACTTTGCCGGTTTTGATGAACGCGCTGTCCAGCCGCGGCAGCGTTTCCCGCGCAAATCGGGCGCAGAAAGGGCATTGAAAGTCGGCGATCTCGTAGATCATCACGGGCGCGCCCGGCTGACCCTTCATGCGGCTGGTTGCGGCCCGCTCGAGCAGGCGATTGCCATCTTGACCCGCAGTCAAACCCGGCCACAGGAGCATGAGTGCGCCCAGCGCGCCGCGTATCGTTGATTTCACGGTTTTCGGTCCTCCGTTGCTCTGCCTCCCGTACACCGGTGCGCGCGCGTGCGTGCCGCGTTCGTACTCGGTTCATGCCAGCTGGGCGCGCGCGCGCTCGAGCGTCCATTCATGTACCAGCTGCGGCGGCCACGTACCCGCCTGCCACGCGGCTCTGAGCCGCTCCACTTCGGCCCACGCAGTTCGTTGGTCCGCCGCATGGAGTGCACCACAGGAGACCGCGCTCTCCAGTTCATCGGCATCCAGCACTTCAAAGGAAGCACCCAATCCCAGCCACACGTCGAGAAACAGATCGGTCACCTGCCAGTTCAGTCGATCGCCGAATTCGACCGGTGTCACGATATCGCAGTAGAAGCCGGTAAAGCGGCCATCAACCTGATGGAAACGACCGATGTCGTGGCCGATGTCCGGGAAGGTAAACCAGACTATGGGGGCGTCCGGTTCGAGGATGGTTTGACCGTGCACCATCAGGGGTCGGGATATGTGCGCATGTTCCAGCAACGTGACCCGAACCTGCGCGGTCTCGTGAACGAGCCATTGCTCGAACACGCTCATCCGGTCGGGCGGCCGGAAATAGTGGATGCGTACCCGTTCGGCCGCTATGTGTAGAAACCTCCGGCGCGCTGCGCTCGTTCACGCAGGAATTCCGCCGGCTGGAAGCGCTCGCCATGATCGCGTGTGAGTTGCTCCAGCCGGATCACCAATCGATCCAGTCCAATGGAATCGGCGTAACGCAACAAGCCGCCTCGGAAGGGCGGGAATCCTGTGCCCATGATCATACCAAGGTCCACGTCTCCCGGGCCGGCCACGATGCGGTCCGCCAGGATGCGCGCAGCTTCATTGATCATGACATACACGCAGCGCTCGGTGATTTGTTGCGGAATGATCATGGTGCGGGCAACAGACACACCCAATTCAGAATAAACTGACTGATCGACTTCCCCCTCTTCCGCTCTTCCCCTTTTGCGGGCTTTCTGGCGCAGGCCATCATAACGATAGAAGCCCCGATTATTCTTACGACCCAGTCGCTTGGTAGCGCCCAATGCAACCAGCGGTGGCGCCGGCCTCAACCGTTCACCGAATGCCTCAAACATTACACCCGCCGCGTGACGGGCTACATCCAGTCCAATTTCATCGAGCAAGCGCAGCGGGCCCATGGGCATTCCGAACTGGCGGAGCGCGCGGTCAATCTCCTCCACCAGCGCTCCTTCGGCCAACAACCAGCCTGCCTCATTCAGGTATGGCGCCAGGATTCGATTGACCAGGAAGCCCGGACCATCGTTCACAATGACGGGTGTTTTGTCAATCTTGCGCGCCAGCGCAAAAACGGTTGCGATCGTTTCCGCGCTACTGCCCGCGCCGCGAATGACTTCAACCAGCGGCATTCGATTTACCGGATTGAAGAAATGCATGCCGCAGAAGGCTGCTGGCCGCTGCAGCGCCGTTTGCATTTCCGTAACCGAGAGTGAGGAAGTATTCGTGGTGATGACGCAGCCGGGGCCCACAGCCTGTTCGGTTTCGCGCAGCACGGCCTTTTTCACGTCCATCTTCTCGACTACCGCTTCGATCACCAGGTCCAATCGCCCAAAGCCGCTGTAATCCATGGTGGGCGATATGCGCTCCATCCGTTGTCTGGCTTCGCGCGGCTCCAGCCGCCGCCGTTTCAGTAGTGCCTGAAACGCTTCCCACGCGTGACGAAGTCCCAGCGAAATCGCCTCCGGCTTGATGTCCTTCATGCGCACGAACAGGCCGCGCCACGCCAGGATCTGGGCAATGCCGCCTCCCATGACACCGGCGCCCAGCACGCCCACGTTTTCTACCGGCTTCGCTTCCGTGGCCGGCCCGGATTTTTTGGCTGCTTCGGTCAGGTGAAACACGTGCATCAGGTTCTTGCATACCGGTGTCACGATGAGCCAGCCAATGGCTTCGGCCTCGCGCCGCAACGATTCCTCGACGCTGATCGAGAGCGTGCGACTTAATACATCCAGTGCCGCCATGGGCGCGGGATAGTGCCCGCCCGTTTCGGACTGGACGCGCTTGCGTGCCTGGTGCAGCATGATTTGCCGAGCTGGTGGACTGTCCAGCGCGCGGTCGGCCAGACCGCCGCGCCGCAGCCGCGGCCAGCGGGTTCGGCCTTGCAGCGCGCGGGAGACTTCGCCAGCTCGCCGATCGAGCAGCGCGGGGTGCACTTTCTCATCGACAAGTCCGATACGTTCCGCCTTGCGTGCATCTACAGGGCGACCCGTCAGGATGATGTCGAGCGCCGCACGCATCCCAACCAGGCGCGGTAAACGTGTGGTACCGCCAAAACCGGGGATGATGCCCAGCTGCACCTCGGGCAGGCCAATTCGGGTTTCTTTGCGGTCGCTGGCCAGCCGATAGCTGCAGGCAAGCGCCAGCTCTGTGCCACCACCCAGGCAAATGCCGTCGATGGCAACTATGGTGGGCACCGGAAGCTGGCTGAGTCGAGTGAACACCTGCTGGCCCGCTCGCGCTTTGCTGGCGCCCTCTTCGGGATCCACCACCGCCGCGATTTCGTTGACATCCGCCCCGGCGATGAAAGATCCCGGCTTGCCACTGCGGATCACCACCGAGCGCACCTGGCCTGCGGCCACATCGGAGTGCACCTGTGTGATAAGCTCATCGAGCCGCTTCAACACCCCGCTACTCAGTATGTTGAGTCGGGCGTCCGGCTTGTCCAGCGTGAGCCAGGCCACACCGTCATCGTCGACCTTGTACGTGATGGCATCGGTCGCACTGGCCATTGTTTCGAAGGCAAGCGTCATGGCGGGCAAGCTAGAGGTAAACGCGACCGGACGGCAACAAAAAAGCGCCGCATGCGGCGCTTTTCCTGCCCCAGACTCCTTCCAGACGCGCCCGTGTCGTGCCTCTCAATCCGGAATGGCTCCTGAGTGCATGAGGTATGGATAGGGGTTTACCGGGCGGCCGCCCACCAACACCTCGTAATGGAGGTGCGGACCTGCGGCCAGGCCCGTACTCCCCACCAGCGCGATCGTATCGCCCCGCTGCACGGCCTGACCCACACGTACGAGTGTTTGTGACGCGTGTGCATAGCGCGTGATGGTGTTGAAGCCGTGATCGATCTCGACCGTCAACCCGTATTCACCGTGTCGGCCGACAAAGCGCACCTTGCCCTTGGCCGCCGCCACAATGGGCGTGCCCCTTTGTGCCGTGATGTCTATGCCTTCGTGCGCGCGTGCCAGGTTCAGGATGGGGTGAAA
>JBOHRF010000239.1:0-7847 GCA_050732575.1 Longimicrobiales bacterium | reverse complement strand
ATCAGCAAAACGCGAAACCGTTCGACTGGAAGTTCACGCGTGATGACCTGTCCAAGCTGCTGGCCAAGCTGGCCCTCCAGCCGGCCGCATGAAATACGTCACCGAACTTTCGAGCTAGAGGACTAAGTGCGTGGCGGCGTCAGCAAACGCGCGGCCGTGACGCGATCGCCCAGCTCGAGGCGATCCACCACATCCAGACCGCGCACCACGCGACCGAGTGTTGTGAAGTCGCCTTCGTTGTGCGGCTGCGGCGTGCTGCCCAGCGTGTACCCTGGTCGTCCGGTATCCAACCCCGCGGAGGCCCAGCTCAGATTGCCGCGCGTGAGACCCAGGCGCGTCACTTCATCGCGCAGCCGATGGTCCGTGTAGATGGCGCGCTGTTGGGCCACGAAATCGGGTACTACGCGACTGAATTCGGTGCCCACGATTGCACCCGAGTCCAGAACCTTCATGAAGTCTTCGACGGCGAGTGGAGCATCACCCGGATACAATTCCAGTTCGATGGCGCCGCGCGGCGTGTCCCACTGCACGCGCGGGCGTGGCGCACCGTTGTAGTCGGGCACCACCCAGCGCTCGACCAGGGCGCGGTAATCGGCTTCCGACTTGCCCGTGTCGAGTGGCCGCGCCTGTCCACCTCGCCCACCACCACCGCCTCCACCGGCGCGGTCACCGGCCCCACGTCCGGTCGTTGATGTATCGGGCGATAACGTGCGGATGGACGCTGCAGCTGTAGTGCGCAGCGCGGAGGATTGCGTCGATGCGCTCACGGCGGTCAGCGCAGCCATGACATCGGCGCTGCGGCTGCTGCGCCGCGCCAGCGATTCCGCCGCGGACACCGAAATCCAGCTATCGTCAGAACGCAGCGCGTTGAGCAATACATCGAGCGAAGCGGAATCGTCGTAGGCCAGAAGCGTGCGAATGGCTTCCGTGCGCACGCGCCGGTCCGCATCGCGTGTCGATGCGATGAGTTGAGCCACGGCCGGCGCGCGTCCAACATTCGCCGAGTCGACCTGGGGCGCGGCCAATGCGCGCACGGCCCACGAACGGACGTGGCCCGAACGGTCTTTGCTCAGGCGCAATAGCTCGGGTACGGCCGCAGGATCGCGCGGGCGGAATAGCGCCCAGGTGGCACGCCAGCGCACTTCTTCATCGCCACTGCGCGTCCAGCGCAGGATGGGAGCAATATCACCGCGCGTGGTCTGACGACCCATGGAAAGCAGCGCTTCACCAATGACGCGTCGAGTTCGGTCGTTCTCCGTAACCGAAGCCAGATAACGGGCCAGGACCTGGCGCGACTCGGGTGTGCGAATCTTGCCCAGCGCGCGCGCAGCCTCCACGCCCACGGTGAGCGGCGTGCGTGCCGATGATAGCAGCGAGTCGAGCAGCGGCACAGCCGCGCTGTCTCGCAATTGGCCCAGCCCAAACACGGCCGTTGCGGCCACGCTGCTGTCGGCATCAACGCGCGCGCCCTGCAACAACGCGCGCCCGCGCGCATCGGCAATCCGTGCGATGGCGAGCACGGCGCGGCGTCGCACCTCGGGATGCTCCGCGCGCAGGATGCGGGTGAGTGCCTCCTCGTTGAAATCGCGGCGGTCTTCCAGCATGACCAGCGTCGTGATGTCGGCCATGTCCCGCTCGGCCAGCGGCCGCCGTTGCTGCGCGGCCGCAGGCGCGGTCAGGAGAAGAAGCAGGAGCAGGCAGGTGCGGACCACCACCACGTTCTCCCGAACTGGCTCATTCTGAAATGGCATCCTCGCCTCTAGTAGGTTTTCGTACGGTCGGCAGCGCCTGCCCCACCCGTTCGCATGTGCGTTTGCGCCGTTTCGGGAGAACGTGGTGGTGGTCCGCCCGCGCGCTGCCATTGTTCGATCAGGAGCCGCCAGCGCTCGCGGTCGAAGTTGGCCGGCTTATTGTCATCCTGGTTGGCTTCCAGGTCTTCCATGGTCAGCACGCCCACCTCGATGCCATTAGGCGGTACTTCGGCATGCGCCGCCCACGCAATGGCGTTCAGGACCAGGCGGCGCTGCATGGGATGGCCCCAGTTCCAGTGGAAGTGTGCGCCCGTGAAACCGAAGCCGCGTCCGCCATTGGGCCGTTCTGCGGCCCAGGCCAGGTGCTGCGGTTCCTTGCGCTCGAGCACGGCTGCGCGCACGTGCGGGTTGCCGCTATGCAGACCATCGGGTCGGGACAGCGAGCTTTCCGGTGGCAGCGCGCTCAGGATGGGCTGCACGCCGCGCATGCCCTCGCGGAAACGCATGTGGTAGTACCACTCGTCGTTGATCTCGTAGGGCAACACGCCGCGCGTGATGGGATGGCGCGGGAACTCGTTGCTCTTCATGGTCCAGACCGGATTGACCGACCAGTTGATGGCGAAATGGCCGCCCGCCCAGTCCAGGAATTCCTTGCCACCACTGTCTACCGGCACTTCGACCGCATAGTGCAGCAGCACCAGGCCCGCGCCGCGCTCCAGCACGCGATTCAACGCTGCCAGATGCGGAATTGCGGGGTGATTGATGCCGCCGTTGGAAAAAATGACTACGGCATCGGCGCCATCGAAGGCATTGAGATCGCTGGGCCAGCCATTCTGATGGACTACCACATCGATCTGCTTGTGATGCTCCTTCAGCAACCGAGCAAGGAGCAGCGACCCGGCATTGTGCTCGTGCGCGCCATAGCCGTGGCTGCGCGGCCCGGCCACGAACACCACTTTGCGGCGCGGGCTCTGTTGATTCACTTCCTGCCTCTCCTGATTCGCGATCGTCTGGGGAGTCGCCTGCGCGTGCGCCAGCAGGAGCACACCCGCCACGACACTCTGCACCATCATGAACGACATCCTCATTCCGGTTGGGATTATTTCACGCCATAGCCAGCTACCGGCTTGCCCGCGGCGTCCAGTTTATTGGCTGCCCACAATAGTCCAGCCGCAAGAAGATCCAGATACTCCTTGCTCGACATGGTCTCGTTGTGATGGCCAATGGTGGTGCCGAACACGCGCACACCGGCAAAGCGGTTGGTCCATACCGTCACCTGGTTCTTCTTCGACTCCTCGCCGAACGCATGGGCGAGTGGTGTGGCCGTGGGGTAGACGTCCAGGATCTCGTACAGCTCGCCCTGCGGCGTTTGCCACGATGAACCGAAGTGAGTCATGATGGGGTGCGTGGGTGCCAGCACCTCGACCTTGTAGGGCATCTGTCGCTGGTGCCGCTGCGTCCGTACACCCAGGAACATCGACCAGATGGGCGCATCACCCCGGAAGTTGTAACTGTGCATGGTGCAATGGAGCACCACGGCCGGCACTTGCTGCGCCACGTGCTCGCGCACAATGGCTTCGGCCCACTCGGCTTCGCGCACGTCGGCAAAGCAGATGTTGTAGAGAATCACATCGAAGTCACGCGCCCAGCCGGGAGTCCGATGGCGCGACACATGCGCGCCGGAATTGGTGCCGGCCTCGTGATCGATGGTGAACGTGGCATTGACGCGCGCGGCGATGCCCTTGGGCAGGATGTCCTTCTGAGCGGTGTAGTCGTGATAGCCGCCGCCGGTGATCAGGAGCACGCGCAGCGGCGCAGGGCGGGCCTGGGCAATTGCTGAGAGCGGCGTGAGCAACAGTGCAATGACTGCGGCGCTGGCCAACCCGAAGCCCCACTTGCTCTGCGATTCGTTCGAGAACGGACGAAAGCGAAAGCGAAAGCGAAAGCCAAAGCGTAACGGACGGGGGCGTGGGGCACTGGCGCGTAACCGCCCCAATGGGTAGCATCGCTTCATCTCAATCACTCTCATTCAATGCACGACTCTTGAGCACGACCTCACAACAACTGGCCACGCTGGTCGGACAACCGGCGGTTCGCAATGGCCGCATCAACCAGGTCATTGTTTCCTGGCCGTTTCAGCACTTTGGGCAGAAGTGGGACCTGGACACGCTGTGCCGCGTGGCGCGCGACTTTGGCTGTCACGGCATCGAGCTGGTGGACCCGGATGCGTTTCCCAAGCTGCGCGAGTACGGGTTGGTGTGCGCGCTGGCCGTGAACGGTATGCCCGATCCGCCCTACGTCAAAGGGCTGAACAACCTGCGCTATCACGACGAAGTCATCACGCGCACGCGCCGGCGCATCGAGGAGTGTGCGCATGCGCGCGTGCCGGCCGTGATTGCCTTTACCGGCTTCAAGTACCGGGACGCGCTGGATCGGGGCAGCGGCGAGATCACGCTTGCTGAAGGTGCGGCCAATACCATTCGCGGACTCAAAACGCTGGCGCTGTCTGCCGAGCGGCATGGGGTCACGATTTGCGTAGAGCATCTCAATACGCGCGTGCAAGGCGATGACTTTCGGGGCCATCCGGGTTATCAGGGTGACGACATTGAATACTGCGCCGACATCATCCGCGCGGTCGGCTCACCGCGCGTGAAGCTGCTGTTCGATGTGTATCACGTGCAGATCATGGACGGCAACGTGATCGCGCGCATCCGCCAGTATGGTCCCGACCTGATCGGGCACGTGCACACCGCCGGTGTCCCGGGTCGCGGCGAGCTGGACGACAGCCAGGAGCTGCAGTTCGGGCCCATTATGCGCGCGCTGCTCGAGACTGGCTACACGGGGTATGTCGGCCAGGAGTTCATCCCGACGCGCAATCCCATTGATGGTCTGCGCCAGGCGATCAGCGTGTGTGACGTCTGAACGTTACCATCCTTCCACGTATTTCCGCTCGAGCTTGGTCCGACCGGGGGTGGGCACGGGCGGCATCTCGAGCGCAGCGAACTTGACACCGGCCAGCGGTCCAGGCGCAATGTCCTGATTGGCTTTGACCAGGGCATCCCACTCCAGGATTCCACCCGTGTACGCGGCTTCTCTGCCCATGATGGCGGTGAGCACACTCTCCGTGATGCGCTTCAGGTCGTTGATGGGCTTGCCCGCGCGAATGCTGTTCACCAGGTCCGTGTGCTCCTGCACCATGGCGGCCGTGAAGTTGGCCGGCTCCGTCCACTCGTAGGCCTGGGCGCCCGCGATGGCGTAGGGCCCGCTCTCCGATGTGTGCACCTTGCCGCGCGTACCCTGGAAGAATTCGCCGTTGCGGCCGCGCGTGCCGTTGATCTGGCGACACATGCTGGTGATGTGCACACCGTTCGGGTACTCGAAATCGATGGCGAAATGGTCGTAGATGTGTCCGTATTCGGGCTCCACGCGCGACTGGCGGCCACCCACACCAATAGCGCGCATGGGCGGCCCGCCCATCACCCAGTTGGCCACATCGATGTTGTGCACGTGCTGCTCGACGATGTGATCGCCGGATAGCCATGCGAAGTACAGCCAGTTGCGGATCTGCCACTCGGAGTCGGTGTACTCGGGCTTGCGCTTGTGATCCCACAGACCGCCCTGATTCCAGTACACCTGCCCATTCAGCACCTCGCCGATCACACCCTCCTGCACGCGCTTCATTACTTCCAGGTAGCCCGCGTGATGGCGACGTTGCGTGCCTACCCCGATGCCGAGCTTCTTCTGCAGTGCTTTTTCATAGGTGGCCAGGCAGGAGCGCGCACCGGCAATGTCGGTGGCAACGGGCTTCTCGGCGAACACGTGCTTGCCCGCGTTGATGGCGGCTTCCAGATGCAGTGGCCGGAAGCCGGGCGGTGTAGCGAGCATGACGAGGTCAACGTCAGTGGCGAGCACCTTCTGGTAGGCATCGAAGCCGGTGAAGCACATCTCGTCCTTCACCTTGTAACAAACACCGAGATCCGGCGTACGCGCGATTTGTTGCTCGATCTGCCGGCGCGCTTGCGCGAGCCGGTCGGGCACCAGGTCGCCCATGGCGATCATCTCGATGCCGGGCGCGCATTGCATGCTCTGGATGATGCCGCGCGTGCCGCGCCCGCCGCAGCCGATGAGGCCCACGCGCAACGTGTCCGAGCCAGCCGCGTACGCATAGCTGGGCATCATCAGCCCGGCCGTGAGCGCGGCACCTGCCTGCATGAATTCGCGACGCGAGACTGCATCGAACGGTAGGCCAGTCATGGGAATCACCTCAGGGCTAAGGGTCCCGCACCAGTCGGAAACTTACAAAAGGTCCATCAGAAAGCCACCACACGCTCCTGGGCATCTGCGGGTCGCGCAGGGTCCAGGAGTCCTGCTGCGTGGCGCGCGCACGCGGGCCGAGCGAGGCCGGCTCATCGCGAAACGAGCCGCCGCGCGTCACGTGCACCTCGCCTTCCGATTGCACCCATTCGGCGGCATTGCCGAACAGGTCGAACAAACCGAGTGCATCGGGCTGCCTGGATGCGACCGGGTGCGTCCGCCGGTTGGCATTGTCTCGATGCCAGGCCAGGGCATCGAGGCGCTCACGGGTGAGCGGCGAACTCCCCGCGGCCAGCGTTGCCGCATGGACCCACTCGGCCTCGGTGGCCAAACGATACTTGTGCCCGGTCTTGGCCGACAGCCACGCGCAGAACGCGCGCGCCGCGCCATAAGCAATGCTGATCGCGGCATAACCTTCATGACCCCACTCGTAGTCGGGCACGGCATAGGGCAGGGAAGGTCGGGCTAGCGCGTCTGCTACTGCGTTCGAGCTCTTCTGGTCCAGCCGCAACGTATAGACATCGTACATGTCCCAGGTCACTTCCGTGCGACCCATAAAAAATGGCTCTACCTTGATCGTTCGGGCGCCGTTCGAGCCATCAATTCGTACGGTACCGGCCGGTACAGGCACCATCTCGAAGGTTACGAGTGTGCCGGGTATCGAGTCACGGTAGGGTTGCAGCGGCCTTTGCGCTCCAGCACTCGACAGGGCGACCACGGTCACGCTGAGCCAGCAGGAAAGAGATCGTGTTAGCGAGAATCGCATTCTGCCTGATATTCCTGACTGCGGTGGCGCCTCCAGGTAGCACGCAGGCGCAGGTTCGCCACGAGTATAGCGAAGTGCACATGGGTATGCCCGTGCGCGTGGTTCTCTTTGCGCCCACGGATAATGCTGCTCGTGCCGCCGCCCGGGCCGCATTCCAGCGCATGGCCCAACTCGATGCCGATCTCAGCGACTACCGACCCGACAGTGAGCTGCGCCGCATTGAAGCCCGGGCCGGTACTTGGGTGACGGTCAAGCCATCGACCCTGGCCATTCTCAGCCGCGCGCTTCACATCGCGCAGCTCACCAACGGCGCTTTCGACCCCACCGTAGGGCCGCTGGTCGCGTTGTGGCGGAGCGCACGAAAAGCACAGCGGTTTCCGGAGCGGGCCGCCCTCGAATCGGCGCGCGCGCTCGTGTCGTACCAACAGGTGAGGCTCGATTCCGCTCGATCGGGCGTTCGCCTGGCGCGCGCGGGCATGCGGCTCGACCTGGGCGGCATCGCGAAGGGCTACATCCTCCAAGAAGCACTCACCACATTGGGTCGCCACGGCGTTTCACAGGCGATGCTGCAAGCGGGCGGCGACATCATGGTCGGCGCCGCGCCGCCTGGTCTGTCCGGCTGGCGCATCGACGTAGCCGGCACCGACTCCAGCTTCACCGCTCAGGCTCAGCGTCTCACGCATGCCGCCCTCGCCACGTCTGGCCCCAACCAGCAGTTCCTCAACGTTGCTGGCATGCGTTACTCACACGTGGTCGACCCGCGCACCGGACTCGGCCTCACCAACGGAGTCACCGCTCACGTCATAGCGCGGGATGGCGCAACGGCGGACGCGCTGGCTACAGCGCTTACTATTCTCGATCCAGAAAAGCGGCGTGCATTACTGGCACGTTTCCCGGATGCCAGAACTTACATACGGACAGAAACGAAGTAACAGTCGTTCACGTTGTTACTCCCCCTCCCCCTCACCTTAATCCTAATCCTCAGCACTCTCCTCCTCCTTCGAACGGCAGGAGGA
>JBOHRF010000238.1:0-7883 GCA_050732575.1 Longimicrobiales bacterium | reverse complement strand
AGCTGAGTCACGACAAGTCGGCCGTGCTCATCTCGCACCGCTTCTCCAGTGTGCGCATGGCCGATCGCATCCTGGTCCTGGCCGACGGGCAGATCGAAGCCATGGGCACGCACGATGAGCTGCTGGCGCAGCGCGGTCGATATGCAGAACTGTTCGAGTTACAGGCGGCCGGCTACAGATAACGCCGTTCCTCCCCCTCCCGCTAATTACGGCAGTAATTAGCGGGAGGGGGTTGAGTTTGTCTCTCTGAAGACGAATGCCCGCGCGGATTCTCGACCCTGCATTTGACAGCGAATCTGCTTTCCGTGCGAATGCCGGGGTCGACGATCGAGGCGCGACGCAACGGCCGATGCATGGCCAGCAGCGCGGCCCGCACCGACGAAGGTGCCGAGCTGGTCGGCGCCGGGAGCGATTTTCTGCCGATCAGCGTGGTGGGAGCCGATCCGCATGATGCGCGATCAACCGACGCATCGGTTGGGTCCGGCCGTAGGTCAGCGACCGCCAGAGCCACTCCAGCGGGCCGTACGCGAAATGCTTCAGCCAGACCGGCGCCAGCACCAGCTGAACTGACCAGATGGCAAAGACAAAAAGCAGTTGTCCGATCCTGTCCACGCGACCGAACAGGCCGAAGCCGTGACCGTAAAAGATTGTCGTGCAGATCACGGTCTGCAGGATGTAATTACTGAACGCGGTGCGTCCGATGGCAGCGAGTCGATGTTGTAGTGCGGGCAGCCGACCCGAGCGGCAAAGCAACAGGAGCGCGGCGATCCAGCCCAGCGCCACGAGTACGCTGCCCCAGTAATTGAACTGGCTGCCGAAGAAGAAGGAGTAGCGCACGTCCCAGCCCGCGCGAAAGTTCGCCCACATGCCATACAGGACAGTGGGAAGTCCGAGCCCCAGGCCCATCATCAGCAACCGGCGATAGAATCGATCCGCTCGGCGGGCCGCAAGCACATCGAGCTTGAAGAGCGCCATGCCGATGAGCATGAGCCCGGCGACTTTCCAGACGATGTCGAACAGGAAAACGAAGGTCTCCATGATCAGCGCATCGGGCGAGCGCAGACTCGACTGTTGCAACCAGCCGCCGCGGTAAACCGCCAGCTCATGCTGTTGTGCAGCCACGGGTGACCGCCAGTACTCATGCGTGAAGTCGCTCACGACCTCAGGCGGCCAGTTGCGCATGGCCAGGCCGCTGGCCAGGTAGATGAGCGATCCCGTGGCCAGTACCACCATGCCCAGTAAGATGAGTCGTCGCGCGGGCAGTTTGCGCGCGGGATAGACCAGCAGTCCGCACACGCCGTAGGCATAGAGAATGTCGCCCTGCCAGAGACCGTGTGCGTGCAGCAAGCCGAAGGCAATCAGAATGGCCATACGCCGGAAGTGAATTGCCGTAGTGCGACCGGGATCGAGCCGGTCCGTCATGAGCACAATGCCGGCGCCGAACAGGAGCGAGAAGATGCTGATGAACTTCTGATCGGCCACGACGTGTGTGACCATCCAGATCCAGCGATTGGCGCCGGTCAGGTCGCCGAATGCCGTGGGGTTCAAGTACGCGTCCCAGGGCATGGAAAACGCCTGGATGTTCATGAGCAGGATGCCGAGCAGCGCAAACCCGCGCAGCACATCGAGCGCCGAAATGCGCTCGGTCTCGGCGATCGGCGCTACTGTCATGACCTGCGCTGACCCGTGCATCCGGTCGGGCGAGCCGGCGCGAATATCAGTGATGGTGGCCTGCCGGGCCATGTGCACCCGTGGTCATCGCATCCATCAACCGTTCCATGCGTGAGCGGGCCTGCGGATTGGGCGCAAAACTCAAGTACGCATCGCGCATGGCTGCCCAGTGTGCAGTCAGCTGGTCCGCCACACGGTCCCAGCGCGGCCAGTCACCGGCTTGCTGCGCGGCAGTCAACTCGGGGATGAGCGCGCGAATCTGCGCGCGTCGCT
This sequence comes from Longimicrobiales bacterium, assembly GCA_050732575.1. Lineage (GTDB taxonomy): Bacteria > Gemmatimonadota > Gemmatimonadetes > Longimicrobiales > RSA9 > JBBDWZ01. The sequence continues at coordinate 5,939 of JBOHRF010000238.1, read as the reverse complement.
CGGACTGCTGTGCGGCCAATCTCAGACTGCGGCGCTGCAATACGGGGAAGAGTCCGGCGGAATCCACGACTTCGCCGATGGCCAGCGCAGTCTTGCGCATGCGCGCATTGCGTGCCGGCTCGCGCACTTGATCCGCGTCCGGTGGCGTCAGGCCGTACGCCCAGAAGGGCAAGTTTGGATTGTGCCCGGCGAACGGGCCATCGGGTGAAGGCACCAACCAGATGTGGAGCATGACCAGCGTCTGTCCTTCCGGCGCCAGGTTCGGATGTTCGTGCCAGGGCGGGTTTCCATCGAACGTTGCCGGCCGCGTGGTATCGCTTATGGGCGCGAGGTAGGCATAAGCGGCGCCAACCAGCGTCTCCTTTCCGTTGATCCTGCTGAACATCAACTGGTCAGGCGCGCGCCGGTCGAAACGCAGGGTATCGGCCGAGCGGGCATCATTCACCCAATGCACTCCCATGGTGGGAACCCAACCAAACACAGGTGCAAAGCCGGCGTCATTGGCGGCCTGCGGCGATGCGATTGCCAGGGTTGCCTTTTCAACTTCACGGATCTCGGTCAGCGCCTTGGCCGAAATTCCCTGCCACGACGGTGAGGCATGGTTTTGTGCCTGCAGGACGGCGGGCGCGCCAATCAGGACCAGCAAAAGAACAGTTGTGCGCATTGCGGCCTCAGCGGTTGGACGGTCATAGAATGACGAATGGATAGAACACGCAGGACCCGACCGGCCACAGCGCTGCGGAGAATGCCGGTACGGTGGGGGCAAACGGGGTGAATGGGCAGGTGTATGCGTTGGGCGGCGCAGACAATCTGCGATTGAATCTGTTTTCCAAGATCGAGCTGCGAGCTAGCGCAGGAGCTGGTGAAGGCGCTCGCGATAGGTACGGCCGCTCACCAATCGCGTGCCGTCGTGCAGGATCAGCAGGAAGTCACCCTTGCTCCAGGGCTGCACCTGGGCCACGCGACTGAGGTTTACCAGCGTTGAGCGATGAATGCGCAGAAACTGCGTGGGCGGTAAGCGCCGCTCCAGTTCAGTCATGGTCTGGCGCAGCAGATGGGTCGTGTTGCCGGTATGCAGTTTCACGTAGTCGCCTGCCACTTCTGCCCAGTCGAGGTCCTGAGTGCGCACGAACACGATGCCGTCACCGCTGTGCACCGGAATCCGGTCTTGCTGCTCGGCGCGCTGCAATTGATCGAGTACTGCCAGCAGGCGGGCTTCCAGGTCCTGGGGCCGTTGCTGGTACCGTTCGAGCACGCGATCCACAGCCGCTCGGAACCGTTCCTCGATCACCGGCTTGAGCAGGTAGTCGACGGCATTGACCTCGAAGCCCTGAATGGCGTGTTCATCGTGCGCGGTCACGAAGATGACGAGCGGCAGCTGCGCGGGAGCGAGCGCGCGCAGGACCTCGAATCCATCCAGCCCCGGCATTTGCACGTCCAGAAAGATGAGATCGGGCGCCAGCTCGAGGATGCGCTCGACGGCCGCGCGGCCGCCCGCCGCCTCGCCCACAATCTCGATGCGGGGTTCGTCTTCCAGCAGTGTGCGCAGCCGCTGGCGAGCCAGGATCTCATCATCGATGAGCAACGCGCGCGCAGGTGACCGGGTCATCGCGCCAGCGCCGGCTCGAGTTGCAAGGGCAGCTCGATCGTGACCAGGGTGCCGCCCCGGGTGCCCGGTGTGATCTCGAGCCGCGACTGCGGCATCTGCGCGCGCTTCCTCGGTCGTGAACGCGCGTCCGGGCACGGGCTGTACGCCGAGCATGCCGAAGACGTCAGCGGACAACACGCCGCCGCGCACGATCTCGGGTGCAGACTGACCACTCTGGACAAATTCGGCCGTCTCAAACAATGCGATGCCATCGAACAGCGTGGCACGCTCGAGCCATGCATCCGCAACCGGCCGCGGCGGAGACAGCATGAACCCGGTCGAGGTCGAGGTTTGCCACACGTAGCCCATACGATGGGAATCTCGGAAGGGCAGCGGCGAGATGAGGACATGATGCACGGCGCTGAAAATGGCTGTGGTCGCACCAATGCCGAGTGCCAGCGTGCCGATGGCCGTGAGCGTGAAACCGGGCCGTTTGGTCAACATGCGTAGCGATTGGCGCACGTCACTCAGAAATGAAAGCATGTGGTCTCGCCTGATGGTCGTCCGACCTGATCCCAATGGAAACCTGGTGCCAGAACGCCAAAATTGCGCAACTTGTTGTGAAATGGTCAGGTCGCATTCAGTCGCCCGCCAGGGCCGAGCAGCGTAACGTCCGCTTTTGGGATTGCACCGACCACACGCGCACGTGGTCGTTGCTCATTGGAAGTATCAGCCGGGTTCGGCTGCGGGCCCTCCAACCAGCCGACGTATCGGTTGGGCCGATCCGTATGTGAGCGAGCGCCAGAGCCACTCCAAAGGGCCGAATGCGAAGTGTTTCAGCCAGACCGGCGCCAGCACCAACTGAACCGACCAGACTGCAAAGACGATCAGCAGCGGTCCGACCCGGTCGACTCGCCCGAACAGTCCGAAGCTGGATGTTCATGAGCAGGATGCCGAGCAGCGCAACCCCGCGCAGCACATCGAGCGCCGAGATGCGCTCGATCTCGGCAACGGGTGCTGACGTCAGAGTCTGCGCTGGCCCGAGCATGCGGTCGTGCGCGTTGATGGCGAGGATATCAGTGATGGTGGCCGGCGGCGCCATGCGCACCGGTGGCCATCCCATCCAGCAGCCGTTCCATGCGGCCGCGCGCCTGCGGGTTGGGCGCAAAGCTCAGGTACGCATCGCGCATGACCGTCCAGTGTGCAACCAGCTGGTCCGCTACGCGGTCCCAGCGCGCCCAATCCCCTGCTTGCTGTGCAGCGGCCAACTCCGGGATGAGCTTGCGGATCTCCGCCCGCCGCTCGGACAATTGCGCAGCCAGTCTCAGGTTGCGCCGCTGCAATACGGGAAACATGCCCGCTGAATCCACGACCTCGCCGATGGCCAGCGCGGTCTTGCGTATGCGCTCACTGCTGGCAGGATCACGCATACGTTCCGCATCCGGTGGTGTCAAACCGTAGGCCCAGAACGGCAGGTTGGAGTTGTGTCCGGCAAACGGGCCGTCGGGAGAAGGCACCAGCCAGATGTGCAACATGACCAGCGTCTGCCCTTCCGGTGCCAGGTTGGGATGTTCGTGCCAGGGCGGGTTTCCATCAAACGATGGCGGCCGCGTTGTGTCACTGACCGGCGCCAGGTAGGCATAGGCAGCGCCCACCAGCGTTTCTTTGCCGTTGATGCGACTGAACATCAACTGGTCCGGCGCGCGCAGGTCGAAGCGCACACCATCAGCCGAGCGGGCATCGTTCACCCAGTGCACTCCCATGGTGGGAACCCAGCCAAGCACGGGCGCAAAGCCGGCGTCATTGGCGGCCTGCGGCGATGCGATGGGCAAGGTGGCCTTCTCGACTTCGCCAATCTGGGCGAGCGCTTTGGGCGAAACACCGGTCCAGTTTGGTTTGCTGGAGGCGCTCGTGGCTTGACCAACGATTTGTGCGGGCGCACAAACTAGCAGGAGCAGGAGAGCGGTAGCGCGCATGGTGTCCTCATGGTTCACAACGTCCGGGAACGGACGTGAACGAAAACGTGAGCGAGAGCGAGAACGTGAACGGCCAAATGGATGCGGAGATCAGGGCGCGGCGGCCATAAGAATTCGGAGAATGCCGGAGGGGCGCGGCGAACGGGGTTATTGGGCGGGTGTTTGCGCTAGTGCAGGAGCTGCTGGATGCGCTCGCGGTAAGTGCGGCCGCTGACCAATCGCGTACCATCGTGCAGGATCAGCAGGAAGTCACCCTTGCTCCAGGGCTGGACCTGGGCTACGCGGCTGAGGTTGACCAGCGTCGAGCGATGGATGCGCACAAATTGCGCGGGCGGCAAGCGCCGTTCCAGATCGGTCATGGTCTCGCGCAGCAGGTGCGTCGTGGCGCCCGTATGCAGTTTCACGTAATCGCCTGCAACTTCCGCCCAGTCCAACTCATCCGTGCGCACGAAAACTACGCCGTTGCCGGTGTGTACAGGGATGCGGTCGGGCGGCTCGGCACGCTGCAATCGCTCCAGAGCGTCCAGCAGGCGCGCTTCCATGTCCGTGCGCGGTTGCTGGAGCCGTTCCAGCACGCGATCCACGGCGGCGCGAAAGCGCTCCTCGGTCACGGGCTTGAGCAGATAGTCCACGGCGTTGACCTCGAAGCCGCGAATGGCGTGTTCGTCGTGCGCAGTCACGAAGATGACGAAAGGCAGTCTTCCGGGATCGAGCGCGCGCAGGACCTCGAATCCATCCAGCCCCGGCATCTGCACGTCCAGAAAGACCAGATCGGGTGACAGCTCGCGGATGCGCTCGACCGCCGCACGACCGCCCGCGGCCTCGCCCACGACCTCGATGCGTGGTTCGTCTTCCAGCAGCGCCCGCAGCCGTTGGCGGGCCAGTACCTCATCATCGATGAGCAGCGCACGCGCGCGGACAGGCGGTCTGCTCATTGCGCCATCGCCGGCTCGAGTTGCAGGGGCAACTCGATGGTGACCACAGTGCCGCCAACCGCGCCGGGTGCAATATCGAGCCGCTGCCGATCGCCATACAGACGGCGCAGCCGTTCGCGCGTGGCCGACAGGCCAATGCCGCTACCGTTGCGCGGCGAGGCTGTCTGGATGCCAAGGCCGTCGTCCTCGACCCGCAAGCGCAGCCTCGTGTCGTGCGACTCGGCAGAAACGTGCACGGAACCGGGCGCTTCACGCGGACCCACGCCGTGACGGATCGCGTTCTCGACCAGCGGCTGCAGAAGGAACTGCGGTACGCGCGCGTAGTGCAATGGAGCGGGCACATCGATGGTGATGGTAAGGCGATCCTGGAAGCGCAGCCGCTCGATAGCCACGTACTTCTCCAGTAGCGACAGCTCACGGAGCAGCGAAACCTCGGGTACGTCGCTCACGGACAGCGAAGCGCGCAGCAGCTCGCCAATCATGCCGACGGTCTGCTCCGCCACACGCGGCTGGTCCCGGATCAGGGCCGCAATGCTGTTGAGTGTGTTGAAGAGAAAATGCGGTTGCAGCTTGCCCTGCAGGTTGTCCAGTTGCGCGCGCGCCAGACTGGCCTCGAGCCGCGCCGCCAGCAGCTCCCGCTGGCGCACATCCTGATAATAGGTCACAGCGTGTAGCGCGGCCGCAATCAGACAGTAGCGTGTGAAGCTCAGGGCAAAGTTGACCATCGGTACGGTAGACAGAACGACCAGCAGATCGGCGGACATGGATAGGCCGACCAGCCAGCGGGCCAGGCCAGCAATCAACCCGTGCAGCACAACCACGCCACAGGCCACTACGAATTGCACAGGCAGATCGCGCCGACCTCGGGTCCGGAATCGGCGGACGGCGCGTACGATCAAGGGCAGCAACAACAGCCAGGTGAACCAGTTGATCAGTTGCAGCCCGAAGACACCTGGCAGCGACAAGGGCCGCCGCAACACGGGCGGCGCGAAGTAATTCTGCAGGGTGAACAGTACGACCAGCGCGCACGCGATCCACAGCGCCGCGCGCCAGCGGAAGGGCGGCGCGGCTGGAATCGCTGCTACATCAATACCGCGGTTGGTAGTGAACACCGATCAGGACCGGTTAAGGATCTCTGGAGTCCCAATAGTGTTGAGGCTGGCCACGCGCGAGCAAGCCCGCTTACCTCAAGCGGCAACCAGCTCGGCCAGTCTATCGTTCACCAGGCGGAACCGCTGCCTCAGGTCGTCCGATAGACCATCAAAGCGCTCATTGAAGTGCAGGAGGCCGGCTTCCACGCGGTCCAGCCGGCCGGCGATGCGATCGACCTTTTCGGTCAAATGGTCGATGCGAATGGAGAGGCGAGCTATCTCATTGCGCAAGTCTGTGATTTCACTCACCACGCGCGCCATGAACTGATCGATGGACAGCTGCATGGTC
>JBOHRF010000237.1:0-7912 GCA_050732575.1 Longimicrobiales bacterium | reverse complement strand
AGTCCGAACGGTGCCGTGCTCTGGCGCAGGCCGCGTACGAGCGTATCACGGGCGGCGCGAATACCTACCGCGACCGCTTGCTGACCATGCTCAGCCTTGGGGAGCCGCGCGGTCTTGCCTGACCATCGCACGCGATTGCGCATTGGCGTTGCCGTGCATGGGCGATTTCATGCCTTCGAACTGGCGCTCGGTCTGTTGCAGAACGGACACGAGGTAACGCTGTTCACCAACTACCCTCGTGCAGTTGCCGCCCGATTCGGCGTGCCCGCAGAGCGGGTCCGCAGCCTGGTATCACACGGAGTCGCGGCGCGCCTGGGTAACCGCATGGCGGGTGGTCAGGCGGATCGCTGGCTGAACCCGTGGTTTGGTGGTTGGGCCGCGCACAACTTGGCCCGCGAGGCTCTGGATCTGGTGCATATCTGGAGTGGCGTGGCCGGCGAGTGGCTGGGCCACGCCGCAGCTCGCCAATCGCGCAACGTGCTGGCACGAGGCAGCGCGCACATCCGCACGCAACGGCGCTTGCTCGACGAGGAAGAAGCGCGGGTCGGTGTTCCCCTGCACAAGCCGAGTGACTGGACGATCGAGCGGGAAGAACAGGAATACGAAAGTGCCGACCTGATCGTGGTGCCTTCGCGGTTTGCCTACGAAACTTTCCTGCATGAAGGCGTAGCAGCGGAGCGATTGCGCCGTGTGGTATTGGCGGGCGCTGCCTCGCGCTTCCAGGCCAGCCCGGCGGTCGTGCAGGCACGCACAGAACGGATTGAACGAGGCCAACCTCTTCGGGTACTGTTCGTGGGCGCGGTCAGCTATCAAAAAGGGATGTTCGATCTGCTGCAGGTTATGGAATCACTGCCCGCAGCGCGCTTTCATTTCCGGCTGGTGGGTACCCTCACTGCGGAATGCGCGGCCCGCCGGCCACGATTGGCCGAACGTGCAGAGTTGATTGGCCGGGTGCCGGAGTCGGAATTGCCTGCGCATTATGCCTGGGCCGACCTGCATGTGCTCCCGTCGATTCAGGATGGATTTGCGGTGGTGCTCTCTCAGGCAGCGGCCAGTGGTGTGCCCTTCATAGCCAGCGCTCACAGCGGCGGCCCCGATCTGGTCGATGCCGGTGTGCCCGGCTGGATCCTGCCTGCGCGTGCGCCTGCTCAATGGGCGGCGCTACTGTGCGCGCTGGATGAAGACCGTGCGCAGTTGGCCACGCGCGCGCGGGCAACAGCAGGCGCCGCACAGAGCCGAGACTGGCGAGCGGTTGCGCACGACCTGATCGGCGCAGTGGCGCCGTGAGCCAGCAGAGCGCCGTACTCTCGTTGATGGCGGCGCTGTGGTTGCTGGCCGCGTTGGGCACCATCCTGATCCGCGTCCTGAGCAAGCGCCGCGAGTCAGGTCTGGTCTGGGCCTACCTGGCCAACTTGTGGCTGCTGCACTGGCCGGGCGCGGCCATCTACGTGTTGCCCTGGTACTCACCCGTTGAATACGCCACCGTCCTCGCCGGCTTCGAGCAGAGTCTCTACGGCGTGGTCGGCTTTGGTTTAGGTGCGGCACTGTTGGCGCCACTGATGGTGCGCTTGTTCGAGAAGCCGGGCGCGCCGCGCGAGAGTACGGGAGAACGACCCGATTCTCTGTTGCCGGCCACATATATGATCGTGGGCGTGTTGGGCTACGCGGTGCTGAGCCCGCTGCTGGGCGGCATTCCCACCGCGTCAGCTATGGCCACGGCAGTCACGCAACTGGTGATCGTGGGCATTTGTCTGCGCTGTTGGCACGGCTGGTTCACCCATAACAAGTGGCTCTACTACTCGGCCCTGTTATTGGCTGGTCTGATCCCCTTTGCCACCATGCTCGGTCAGGGATTCCTGGGCTACGGCGCGGCTGCGGTCATGACCGTACTCTGCTTTGCGGGCTCGTTCATTCGGCCGCGCTGGAAAGTGGCACTGGCGGGTGTGCTGGTCGCCTACCTCGGGTTCAGTGCGTATGTCACGTACATGCGCGACCGGAGCGAGATTCGCCGCGTGGTGTGGGGTGGCGAGTCGATGGGCAACCGTCTGCACAGCATCCTGTCCATGGTGCGCAATGCGGAGCTGTTCGACCCGTATAACCGGCAGCATCTGCAGCGCATCGATCTGCGCTTGAACCAGAACTATCTGGTAGGTGCTGCCGTCGAGATGCTCGACTCGGGTGCGCGTGACTATGCGCGTGGCGAGACCGTGGGACAGGCAGTCACAGCGCTCGTGCCGCGCGCGCTCTGGCCGGACAAGCCCGTGTATGCCGGCAGTCCCGGTGTCGTGTCGCGATATACGGGGCTCTCCTTCGCTGCGGGCACCAGCGTCGGCATTGGTCAGGTCATGGAGTTCTACATCAATTTTGGCACCCTGGGTGTGTTGGCTGGTTTTCTGATCCTGGGCACACTGGTTGGCATGTTCGACGCCTGGGCGGCGGAGCGGCTGTGGGCGGGCGATTGGATGCATTTTGCCATGTGGTTCCTGGCGGGCATCGGATTCATTCAGGCCGGGGGCTCGCTGGTGGAAGTTTTCTCGACCGTGAGCGCGGGTCTGCTGGCTGCGCTGCTGGTCAACCGTCACGTGATTCCGATCATCCAGCGCGGCCGGGCAGAAAGGAATACGCGCACGGTCCCCCTTCCCGCGCCCGGCGAGCCCGCGCCGTGAACCAACGCACGGACATGCCGTTGCCGTCCGCGGCCGAGTCGCTGGAATTGCTGGGCCTGTTTCCCGCCTTTCACACGCGCAATGCGGGTGGCATTCAAGTCAGTGGCGAGCTGGCGTGGGAAGCGCTGGTTACGGCCTGCAGTGCGCGCGGCCGCCGGGCGCACGCGCTGCAAGTAGACCTTTCGCAATCCGTGCTGGGCGACACTGAACCACACAGCACGATCACGCAAACACGCTTCAACGCTGCACTCCAGGTATTTCGGGCGCGCTGGGCGCCCGCTTCCGTGCTGTGCTGGCACGCTGACCTCATTCCACTCATCCCGCTGATCCGCAGTAGTGAGCGGCGCATCCTGTTTCTGCATGGCATTGAGGCGTGGCAGCAACCCGGTTGGGTGAAACAGCGGCTCTTTGCCGGACTCGATTTGCTGCTCGCCAACAGTGAGTACACACTGGCGCGTGCACGTGAAGCCGCACCCATTCTTCGGCGCGTGCGGGCCGAAATCGTGCCGCTCGGCATTGGTGAGCCGGTAGGCAGCTCGTTGCCCGAGCCAGATGCAGCGCCGGCGGCCATCATGATTGGGCGTCTGGAGCGCAGTGAGCGGTACAAGGGTCACGAAGCCGTGCTGGACGCCTGGCCCGCAGTCCTGAAGCGCCGGCCCGATGCGCGTCTGTGGATGGTGGGTGATGGCGATTTGCGCATGGAGCTGGAGGCCCGCGCCCGCCAGCTCGATCTGGCCGAGCACGTCGTTTTCTTCGGACGCGTGGATGAACGGCGCAAAGAAGAGTTACTGGGACGCGCGCGTTGTCTGCTTTTGCCCAGTCGCGCGGAAGGGTTCGGCCTGGTCTACGCGGAGGCCATGCGCGTGGGCCGGCCCAGCCTGGTCGGCTCGGAAGATGCCGGCCGTGAAGTTGTGAATCCACCCGAATGCGGATTGTCCGCGAGCGCGGACCGCGCGGACAGCCTGGTCGAATCGATCGGGCGCTTGCTGACACCCGGAGCGGAATGGGATGCCTGGAGTCGCAATGCGCTCCGCCGCCACGCGGAACGCTACACCGCGGCCGCGTTTCAGGAGCGATTGGTGCGCACGTTGTGGCGGGACCAATAGTGCGCGTGCTGCACGTCATTCCCAGTGTGAGCGCCGCGCACGGCGGGCCGAGTGTGGCGCTCCGTCTGATGGTCGATGGTCTGCGCGCCGCAAACGTGCACGTCGATGTGGCCACGACCGGAGAAGGACATCCGGAAGAGGGAAAGAGGGGAAGAGAGGAAGATCGAGTCGGCTATCACTTTTTCCCGAGGCAAAGCCGTTTCTACACCGTGTCATGGCCGCTCTGGTCATGGCTGATGCGGGAGGCGCGCGCGTACGATCTGTTGCACGTGCACGCGGTTTTTTCCTTCGCCTCGACGGCGGCGGCCCGCGCGGCCGCGCGCGCGCGTGTGCCCTACCTGATTCGGCCATTGGGTACACTGGCGCCCTACGGCATGCGGCAGCGTCGGCTGCTCAAAGCGCTTTCCTTTCGGCTGGTCGAGCGGCGCACGCTTGCGCGCGCGGCTGCTCTGCACTGCACCAGCGAAATGGAGAGTGATGAAATCCGCGCGCTGGGCGTGGCTACCCGCACGGCCGTGATTCCGCTGGGCATTGATGTGGATCCGTTCACACGGGCCCGTCCGGGCAACTGGCTGGCGCAGCGGGCGCCACACCTGGCCCACCGCCGCATACTCCTCTTCCTGTCCCGCATCGATCCCAAGAAAGGCCTGGAGCTGGTGCTGGATGCGCTGGCGGAGCTGCGGGCAGGTAACGCCCCGCAGCTTGCCCTGGTCGTTGCGGGCACGGGCGAGCCGGCATACCTGCGCACTCTACACCAGCGCGCGCAGCGCCTCGCCATCAACGAGTCCGTGTTGTGGGCGGGTCATCTGGAGGGCGCGGAGAAGTTGCAGGCACTGGCCGCCGCGTACGCGTTTGTGCTGCCATCGTGGGCGGAGAACTTTGGCCTTGCCGCGGTGGAAGCATTGGCGGCTGGGGTGCCGGTTGTGATCACGCGCCACGTGGGCATACAGGCGGATGTGGCGGCCGCTCAGGCCGGTATCATCATCGAGCGCAAGGCGAGCGCACTGACCCAGGCATTGCGTGGGCTGCTGGATCAGCCCGAGTTGCGCGCAAAGATGGCAACCAATGCGCGGCGGTTGGCGCACGATCGATTCGCGCAGCCCATCATGACGCAGCGCCTGCTCGAGTTGTATCGGAGCGTACTGGTGTGAACGTCTTGCCCATCACTGCGATTGTCCTGACGCGGGACGAACAGGCCAATCTGCCCGCGTGTCTGGACAGCCTGAGCGGCTGGGTGCAACGCATGGTCATTGTGGATTCCGGCAGTGTCGATGCCACCTGCCAATTGGCGCGCGAACGCGGTGCAGAAGTGATCGCGCATCCTTTCGAATCACACACAAGGCAATGGCGCTGGGCTCTGGATCACGTGGCTCAGGGCGCAGACTGGGTATTGGGTCTCGATGCCGACCAGGCCGTGTCGCCCGAGCTGCGCGCCAGCATCACCCGCCTTTTTGTCGGGCCGGACGGCCGCCTCGAGCGCTACCACGGTTTCTACGTGAATCGCAGGCAGATCTTCCGCGGCCGCTGGATCCGTCATGGCGGCTACTATCCCAAGTACCTGCTCAAGCTGTTCCGAGTCGCGCACGTCCAGCTGGATCCGGCCGATCTCATGGATCATCACTTTCAGGTGGCAGGCCCGACCGCGCGCCTGTCCGGCGATTTGATCGAGCGCAACCGAAAGGAAGAAGACATTTCGTTCTGGCTGCAAAAGCACATTCGCTACGCGGAGCTGCTGGCGCGTGAAGAACAGCTGCGGCGGGCAGGCGCAACGGCGTACCTTGCTCCCGCCTGGTTTGGCTCACCCGACCAGCGCGTGGTCTGGCTCAAGCGACGCTGGTATACGCTGCCCCGCTACTGGCGCGCGGCCGGCTATTTCTTCTACCGCTACCTGCTACGGTTGGGTTTCCTGGATGGGCGTGAAGGTTTTGTTTTCCATGCCCTTCAAGCGTTCTGGCTACGCCTCATTGTCGATGTTCAGCTCGATCAGCTCGAAGCCGAACCGCGCACGAGCACGCCGTGATTCAACCCGCTGCGCCCGACACCCCCGAAACACCCGATACGCCTGCTTCCATGCGCATTCTACTGCTGGTCAACCAGTTTCCGCCCGATGTGAATCCAGCGGGCAAGCTGATGCACGCACTGGCGCGCGGACTGGTGATGCGCGGGCACCGAGTGCATGTAGTGACCGCCTTTCCGCACTATGCGGAATTCCGGATATGGCCGGAATATCGCCGCCGCTGGTGGCAGCACACGCTGGAGGATGGCGTGTGCGTCACGCGCCTGCGCGTATTCGCGTCCGGCCAAAAACAGCGCATGGGCCATCGGTTGGCCAGTTATGTGAGTTACAACGCGGCGGCATTCCTGGCCGCGCACAGCAGCACGGCCGAGTTCGATGTCATGCTGGCGCCGAATGGCTCCTTCTTTACCGGACTCACGGCAGCGGCACTGGGGGCGCTGCGGCGGATTCCCTTCGTCTACAACGTACAGGACGTCTATCCGGACGTCCCGGCGCGGGCCGGTCAGTTACCAAGCGCAACTCAGGTACAGTGGTTGGAGCGCATCGAACGGTTCATGTATCGCGCGGCCGAGCACGTGACCGTGATCGCGGAATCTCAGCGTGACAACTTGCTAGCCAAGCGCGTGTCCGCGGGCAAACTGAGCGTGATCCCCAACTTTGTGGACGTGGAGCGCATCCAGCCGCAGGCGCCCGATGAGGAACTGCGGGCGCGTCTGGGCTGGACAGATCGTTTTGTAGTCGTACATAGTGGCAACCTGGGATTTGCCTACGACTTCGATACGTTGCTGCAGGCTGCACGCCTGATGTTGAAAGAACCGCAAACGCTGTTCGTCATCATTGGTGATGGCGTACGCAAGCCGGAACTGGTGCAGCGCGCGCAATCACTGGGTCTGGGCAACGTGCAATTCCTGCCCTTCCAGCCGGAAGCCGATTTGCCCCGACTGCGCGCTTCCGCGCACGTGCAGCTCTCGCTTTATCGCCCGGGTGCCAGCCGATTGTCACTGCCCTCCAAGCTGTATGAGATCATGGCCGCGGCCCAGCCCATCCTGGCCAGCGCGGAACCCGACAGTGACGTTGCGCATCTGGTCCAGCATGCCGGTGCGGGGCTGATGGTCGAGCCCGATCAGCCCGAGCAGCTGGTGGCCGCCGTGCGCGCGCTGCGTGAAGCGCCGGCCATGCGCCAGCAGTTGGGCGAGCGCGGCCGGGCGCACGTGAGCGCACATCATTCTCTGCGCAGCGCGCTCGATGCTTATGAGGCTTTGCTCTGGCGTTGCTCACGTCAACGTTGACAGCGCACCCGCAAAAGCGTTGTATTTCCGCCCGTTCCGCACCGTATTCCTGCTGCGCGGCGAGGCGTTTGGGCACCCGGATCTCTCGAGTACCGATCAAACGTGGGTCGTTGCAGCGGGCAGCGACGCACGCCGAGCCTTCCTGGACCAAGCGTCCATTCGACCTCGTGCTGTCCACGCTGGGACTGCTTTTCTCCGCACCGCTGTGGCCGATCATAGCCGCAGCCATCAAACTCGAGGACCGCGGTCCCGTTTTTTACGAACAGGAGCGTTGGGGCCGCGCTGGCCGCATCATCCGCGTCAGGAAATTCCGCACAATGTTGGTGGGCGCCGATGCCCGGTACGGACACGTACAGGCGCGGGCACAGGATCCGCGCGTGACGCGCGTCGGTGCAGTGCTGCGCAAGACCGGGATGGATGAGCTGCCTCAACTGCTCAGCATCTGGCTCGGTCACATGAGCCTGGTAGGACCGCGCGCGCTGGCCGTGAGCGAGTCGTATCACACGGCCGACCAGCGTGTGTTACGCTACGAAGATGTGCCCGGCTTTGCGGAGCGCCTGACGGCTCGACCGGGACTCACGGGTCTGGCCACCATCTATCTGGCCAAGGACGCGCAACCGGCGGAACGCTTTCGGCTGGACGTCGAATACGTGGGTTGTCAGTCCCTGATGCTGGATGTGAAGCTGGTGGCGCTGTCCATCTGGATCAGCCTGCGCGGTCGGTGGGAGGATCGTGATGGCAAACTCTGAGATTACTTCCGATCGAATTCCACGCGGCTGGTACGATACACTCGTGGTGGGCGGATCGTGCGCGGGATTGCGCACTGCCGAACTG
>JBOHRF010000236.1:0-7919 GCA_050732575.1 Longimicrobiales bacterium | reverse complement strand
GAATATATGCATGTTCCTTCATGTATAGCACAAAGGATCAACAAATCAAACGAAAATCAACGCCCACGGGCCCTCCAGCGCATGTACGGCATCAATTCAACGCATGAATTGCGAAGGTACCGCTAGAGTCCGCACCGCCATCTTCAAATCCCGCAAAACTACCAGACTGGAGACTGACATGAACACGGTACTGCTGCTATTGTCTACCAGACGAGCCCTATTTCCTCTGGTGCTGGTATGTGCGAGTGCCTCGATGGCCCAGAGCCTGGCAGCAGGCTTCGACGTCAAAGTGCTGGGCACGATCAAACTGGGTCCGCAACTCGGTTTGCCGACTCACGCACTGGAGATGAATTACGTGCCGGTTGCCCCCGGTGCTTCCTTGCCGGTGGATCCTCACACGGCTCGACCGGAAATCATCTATGTCCTGCAAGGCCAACTGACCGAAGTGCGGAACGGGGTCACATCGGATCACGGCACGGGTGACGTGCTGTTGCTTACGAGGGACATCAGCCACGGGCTCGCCAATCGGAGCAACGCCCCGGCAGTCTTCCTCGCCGCGCCCGTTGCGAAACAGCAATGAGCGGTTCCGGTAAATCCCGAACAAACAGGCCTCTTTACTGCCGATCTAGGGATCCCATGTGTGCATTCTCCGCGATGAAAGTCGCTCTCTCGTCGTGCCCGTCCGGCTGCCGTCGGCGGCTGCTTCTTGAAGCCATCCCTCGTTGAAGGAAGGTGCAGATGATTGAATCCGAATTTCTTTGCGCGCTGAGCGTCGATGTCGGAGAGCTCATCTCCATGGGGCCCGGCCCGCTCGGAGAGCGCCGTAGGGTGGACATCCTCGGTGGCACGTTCGAGGGACCGCGCATGAAGGGAATGGTAGTTCCAGGTGCCGACTGGCAGATGCTGCGCAAGGATGGCGTTCTGGAGCTCGACGCACGGTACGCGCTGCGCGAAGAGCGCGGGGGGCTTGTGCATGTCCTCAGTCAGGGGCTGCGCCATGGTCCTCCCGAGGTGATGGAGAGGCTGGCACGCGGAGAGGATGTGGACCCGTCCAGCTATTTTTTCCGCAGCATCATGCGATTCGAAACCGGCGCCTCTGATCTGGCTTTTCTCAACAAGACCATTGCGGTGGCGACGGCGCAACGCAAGGCCCGACGTGTCGAGCTGACTGCCTGGGCAATCAAGTGATTGGAGCAACCGATGAAATTGAATCGACGCAACGTGATTCGTATGGCAGCTCTCTCGGCCTTGCCTTTTCCAGCCGTCCAAGCATTGGCGCAAGCCTGGCCGACGCACCCCGTTCGAATCGTGCACGGCTACGACGCCGGTACGAACCCCGACACTATTTCCCGCATCATCAGCCCCGCGCTTGGGGAGCGAATCGGTCTGCCCGTGATCGTGGAGCCGAAACCGGGGGCGGCCGGCCGGATTGCGACACGTTACGTGGCGGGTCTGCCCGGAGATGGGTACACGATGCTGATGTTGACTGCGGGAGACGCCGTGGTAGCGGCACTCGACCGCAAGGTTCAATACAAGCTTCTGGAGGACTTTTCCTTCGTATCCTCCGTCATCGAATTTCCGTTCCTGTTCTGCGTCCGCGCGGGGTCACCCATCAAGTCGCTCGGAGATCTGATGGCTGCGGCGAAAGGCCAGCCGGGACGTGTCTCTTTCGGCACCCCAGGGGTGGGAACAACCCACAGCCTCGCCGCCGAACTGCTGCAAAAGCAAACGGGCATCGAGTTGCAGCACATTCCGTACAAGGGCAACGCCTTCACCGACCTCTTGGGCGCTCGGGTCGATTTTCTGATCGCCACGCCTTCAGTGTCGCTGCCGCTGATCCGCAGCGGAAAAGTGCGGGCGATTGCGACCACATCCAAATCGGCTCTTGCGAGCCTGCCCGACGTTGTGCCGGTAGCGCAAGTGGTTCCGGACTATGAAGTCAATTCCTGGCTCGGCTTGGCCGTCCCCGCCGCGACGCCTGCTGAGCGGGTCCGGAAGCTTTCCTCCGACGTCCAGGCAACAATCGCCGTAGAGAGCGTGCAAACCGCATTGGAGGGCACGGGCAGTATTGTCGTCCCGAGTAACAGCGAAGCCTTCCGCGCGCGCATCGAAAGAGACGTCAGGAAATGGGCTTCGCTGGTTGACCGAGTGAAGCTGGAAGGGTGAGGGAGTCGGTAACCCGCGCAGCGAGTTGCGGACGCCCCAGTGGCTGCTCATCAAGTGGCCTTCGGGCCACCGGGACCCAAGAGGTACCAGCTGTCTACCTTGCCCAAGGAGATGTCCTTGCCGCGCATGGTGTGCGAGATCAAGAAGCGCTATCCCTGCTATAGGAGCAGCATGCGCGTGTCGTTGTTCAAAACTGTGAGGTTCTATGTCATTGATCGAAATCCGCAAGCGAAGTCTCAACGTCGAAACCATTTATCACGAGGGTGGGCCATCTGCGCCCGTTCCGCTGAAGCTGGCCGCCGCCTGTGCGGTGATCCTGAACCCTTATGCGGGCCGCTACGAACCAGACTTGATGCCCTTTATGGCAGAGCTACGTTCTCTGGGAACGCTGTTGGCCACGGAACTGGTCGACACGTTGGGGCGCGACAAGGTCGAGGTGTACAGTAAGGCGGCTATCGTCGGGGTGCTTGGTGAGATGGAGCACGGCGCCGTTTGGCACGAGGCTGGCGGTTGGGCCATGCGCGAGGTGCTTGGCGAGCCCAAGGCGATGGTTCCTGCGGCCAAGGCCGTTGCCGCGACCGGCTACCGATTGATGGTGCCCCTGCACTACATCCATGCCTCCTACGTCCGCAGCCACTACAACAGCATGGAAGTCGGCATCCAGGATGCGCCGAGGCCGAATGAGATTCTGTTTGCGCTGGTGATGGGAACCGGTGGCCGTGTCCATGCGCGAATCGGCGGTCTCACCAAGGAAAAGGTCGCCGTACACGACGGGCAGCGCTGAGCTGCATGTTGCGACTTCAAACGGAGACAACCATGCCGGTGCGGTAGGCGAGGGGCCGGCGTGCCTGGCTCCCCGGGGGGCTCGCATACGGAACTCAAACCCGCAGAACGGGGAATAAGTGCCATCTCATCATGGATCGCTAGAGCATTCCACTGAAGGTTTTCGTCACCTGAGCCCACTGTCGCGATTCGGCGGTTTTTTAGCAACTGGTCGGCGCGTTGCCAGCGGTGTATGGTCATCGCAAGCGGCTACCGCGATGGCCTGAAAAACTGTCGTGCCGATAAGGGTTACAACTGCTCGCTTTGCAGCACCCATCTCAGGTGTCACCGTTGGGTGGTCGAGCGCACGCATGGCTGGCTGGCCGCCTTCGGCAAGTTACGCATCCAGTTTGAACGTCGCTTTGATGCTCGTTTGGCGCAGCTCTCTCCGGCCTGTTGCGTCATCTGCGTTCGCGTATTGAATGTGTTTTATTGGCCGCTCTAAGCCGGTATCCAGTCCCGCACAACATGATTTCTCAAACTACCGACGCCATCCACTTCGCACAACACTTCGTCCCCTGGCTTCACATCGACCGACCCTTTGGGCGTGCCGGTGAGGATGACGTCCCCGGGGCTCAATGTCATGAAGCCGCTGAGGAACTCGATCAGGCTCGGCACGTCATGAATCATGTCGCGTGTGTTCCCTTCCTGCACCAGCGTTCCGTTCACGTGGGTGCTCAGGCGCAGGTCCGTAGGGTCAGGGATCTCATCCCTCGGCACGAACCAGGGCCCAAGTGCGGTGCAGCCGTCTCGACTCTTCACGCGCAAATTCGGCCGATAGTAGGGCTCGAGAAAATTGCGGATCGCGTAGTCATTGGCAACCGTGTACCCCGCAACGTGATCCATGGCGTGTTGGCGGGATATCCTCTTGCCCTCGCGGCCGATGACGACCGCAAGCTCGCACTCGTAGTGCATGAACTCCGCTTCGGCAGGCCGGCGCGTCAAACCCCGATGACCGATCAGTGTGTTCTCGGCCTTCAGGAAAACGATGGGCTCGGTGCGCTGCGCCTGCAAGAATCGGGATTGTTCCGCGGAAGACTTGGCGGCGAGCTCGGCCGCGTGATCTGCGTAGTTCAGAGCAAGGGCAAAGATCGTCCTTGCCTCGAGGGGCGGGAGCCAAACGACCTCCGACTCGTTCAGCACCCGACCGTCAGCCAGGCGCAGGCTGTCGCCGTCGCGGGGTGTGCATTCATGAATGGCTCCGCCATAGGCGACGCGGCCGGTCCTCATGTCGGTGCTCCTTCCCCAATGAATTGATTCTCGAGACGCCCGACTCCGTCGATCTCGATGGCAACGTGGTCACCCGGCCGTGCGCGCGGTGCGTTCTCAGGAATGCCGACGAGAAGCACGTCGCCCTGACGGAGGGACATGAACTCGCTGACGTCCGCGATGAGCTGCCGCACGTTTCGTACCAGGTGTGCCGTCGTGTTCACGAGCCGGAGCTCGCCGTTCACGTAGGCCCGGAGCTCCAGGGCATCCGGATTCATGATCTGGTTGGCGCCCACCATCTCTCCCATAGGGCAGAAGCCATCCCGGCACTTCTGCTTCAGCGGCGGACGAAGCACCGCTTCATGCGGGACCGTGACGTCATTGACGACCACATAGCCGGCCACGTGCCTCAAGGCATCTTCCCGGCGCACCCTTGCCGCCGTGGTACCCATCACCACGCCGAGCGTGGCACCCACCTCGACCTCGCTGATGCCGTGCGGGATCACGATCGTGTCGCCCGAGGCGCGCCAAGTGTTTGCGGGTTTCAGATAGAGGACGGGGTGCACCGGCGGCTTGTGGTGCGGCTCGCGATACATCGCCGGCTCCATGGCTTCCCACGCGCCGCGGAAGTTGAGCAGGGCTCCGACGACAGTTTTCATCGGCAGGCCTCTTCGTGGCTGTAGCCGAACAGCTCGGCCGGGTTGTCGACCATGATCTTCTGCAGCTCGCTTTCGCTTCCCACGTATCGGTACATCAGCTCGAGCAGGTCGGCGTCATTCGGCGGCGCCTGCCTGGAAACGGGATGCGGCCAGTCGGACGCCCATACGCAACGATGGGGGGCTGCATCGATCAGCGCTCGCGCCAGCGGAACCGCATCGTCATAGGGAGCCCCGGCCTGCGAAATCTTTTCCCCCAGCGAGAGCATCACCCAGAAGTTCCCGCGGCTCAGAAGTTCCCGGAGCTTCGCGATGTTGGGATCGCGCTGCGGCCCGAGCGCCGCGTTCGGGCGGCCCATATGATCGATCAGGATCGGCAGGTCAAGGTGCTCGAACCAGTGCGCGCTTTCCAGGATGCCGCTCTGCTCCGGCTGGATCTTCATGTACCAGCCCAGCTCACGCATTCTGGCCACGGCCCGGTCGAACGCATCGCGGCTGAGGACGGCACCTAGCGCCTGGCGGAAAGAGAATCGCGCACCGCGCACGCCCGCCGCGTGCAACTTCTCCAGCGTTGCATCATCGGCCGACTCGAACAACAGCGCGTTGGCACATCCTTTGTAGCCGGGACCGAGCGCCGCCAGCGCGTCCAGCACCACACGATGGTCGGCGCCGTAGGTCGTCGTCTGCACGACAATGCCTCGGCGAATGCCCAAGGCCTGGTGCATGCGCCGGGCGGCCTCCCAGGTTGCAGAGGGCATCTCGTACGCCGCCCCGGGACGAACCGGATACTTCTCGACCGGGCCGAGTACGTGAAACTGGCTGTCGATCGTGCCGGCGGGCGGCATGCGCGACGGCGTGCGCGGATGGGGGTGGAACGGGTAGTAGTCGGGCATGGTTTTCAGTGGGGCATCTGGGCATCGAGGTAGGCCGTGATTTCGCACTGCACCAGGATGCCGTTGGAAAGATCGCTTGCCTGCAGACTGATGCGCGCCGGACGGTCGTTCGCGTCCGGGAACATACGGAGCCATTGCTCATTGAGAGGACCGCGCTGCGAACGGTCCTTCAACCAAACGACCATCCGCGTGATATCGGCCGGCGTGCCGCCTGCCACTTCGAGGATTCGAGAGACCTGGGCGAACATGTGTGCGCATTGCTCGTCGAAGGTGGCGGCCAGCTTGCCGGTCGCCGGGTCGGTTCCGTTGATCAGTCCGGACATCAGGAGTGGCCCGATCCGGCAGGCCGCAGGAATCGGGTTGGCGTGACTGAAGCCATCCACATGGATGGTGTGGCGTTTGCTCATGCAGCTGTCCTCACTCGGCGCGGATGTTCGCGGATTTGATGATCGGCATCCAGGTGGACTCTTCCTTCTCCAGATAGGCGTGAAAGTCCTGGGGCGACATCCAGCGCGCCTCCGTCCCGATGTCGTAGAGCTTCTTCACTATGGCGGGGTCCTGCAGCACCTTACGAAGGGCGGCGCTCAGCGTGGAGATCACCTGGGGTGATGTTCTCGCCGGCGCGAGCAAACCCGTGAAGGTCTGCCCGTCGATGCCGGCAATACC
This sequence comes from Longimicrobiales bacterium, assembly GCA_050732575.1. Classification (GTDB taxonomy): domain Bacteria; phylum Gemmatimonadota; class Gemmatimonadetes; order Longimicrobiales; family RSA9; genus JBBDWZ01. The sequence goes on along the minus strand of JBOHRF010000236.1, from coordinate 1,507 downwards.
CTGTTCGTCGAGCGTGGGCACGTCCGGCAGCCACGGCACGCGCTTGGGCGCCACCACGGCAAGAGCCCGAGTCTGGCCCTGCTTGATGAACGGCTGGGCGACAGAAACTTGGTCCAGCGAGAACTGGACCTGGCCCCCGAGCAAGTCATTCATCGCAGGTGCGTTTCCCTTGTAGTGGACGGTCATCCAGCGAGCTCCCGTAACGCGCTGCAGCATCTCGCTCAAGAGGTGGTTCGTGGTGCCCGCCCCAGGCGAGGCCATGGTCAGCGCGCCCGGCTTCGCTTTGGCCAACGCAATCAGTTCCGGCATCGTCTTCGCTGGCACGGACGGATTCACCTGCACGACGAGCGGCGTGAACGTCACGGAGCTGACAGGTGCGAAGTTCTTGTTCCATTGGTACGCGGGACGCCCGTAAATAGTGGGCGCATAGAGCAGTGGCCCGTTCGCAGCCATGAAGAGCGTGTACCCGTCCGGGTCCGCCTTGGCAACGAAGTCACCTGCGATCAATCCGCCTGCCCCTGACTTGTTATCCACGATCACGGGTTGCGCCAGCTGCTTGCCCAATTCCACGGCAATGACGCGGGCAGCAACGTCCACGTTGCCTCCCGGCGGGTACGGCACGATCAGGTGCACGGGTTTCGCGGGCCACTGCTGCGCGGAGACGGGGGCAGCCAGCGCTGCACCGAGAAGAAGTGCGAGCCATTTGTTCATGTGTGTCTCCTGGATTCGACAAGCCAGACTGTAGGCAGGACCCGACTCACGGACAACGTGAAATGTCAAAGAAGTTCCAACATGTGGAAGTTTCGTCATCGCCAGGATCGCGCTGGTATGAGCGCTTCGTTAGTATTCTTGCTGACGGAGGCGCGGAATTGTTCCGCGTCGTGGACATTGAACCGGGGGCAACTATGCGCATCTTTGCGTCGGATCTGAATCCGCAGCAGACCTATAAGCTCATGACGGGCATGGTGGTTCCGCGGCCCATCGCCTGGGTGACGACGCGTTCTGTCGAGGGCGTCATCAATCTGGCGCCGTTCAGCGCTTTCACGTTCGTCTCGAACAAACCGCCCATGCTGGGCATCAACATCGGACGCAAGGCCGGACGGATCAAGGACACGGCCCAGAACATCCATGCCAGTGGCGAGTACGTGATTCACATCGGCGACAGCTCCCTCGTCGAGGCGATTCACGAGAGCGCAGTCGAACACGAGCCGCACGTGAGCGAGGTGGAATTGCTGGGGCTGGAGACAACGGCCAGTGAACGCGTGAGCGTTCCGCGGCTGGTCGCTCCTCCCATCGCAATGGAATGCCGACTGCACCAGGCGCTCTCTTTCGGCGATACAGGGTCCGAATTCGTCGTGGGCGAAGTGCTCGTGTTTCATGTTCGTGAGGGTCTGCTTGTTACGTGCCACGCTGTTTCGGAGGGCTCCACTCACGCTAGTCGGACGGCGATGTCCCAGGGTTCTATAGGCTGGACGTGGACCCTGAAGTAGTCGGGACGGAGGTGGTT
>JBOHRF010000235.1:0-7929 GCA_050732575.1 Longimicrobiales bacterium | reverse complement strand
GCGCAGTCCTCACGTTCTACCGGACAATGGACAGGGAATTCGAGCATACAATGCGAGTCGCCCGGGTCGCGCCGCCATTCGGAAGGTCGACCGCACGCTGGCATTCGTTATTTCCGTTTCAGCCGTTCCGTGCCCAGCGAGGAAAAACCGCCCAATGCCCACACAGCGGACAGGCCATCACGATCCTCAGGATCAAGAATGTAGTCCAGGATGGCCAATTGTTTGACGTCGGGATACCAACTCACGGCCAGGCCGGAGGGCATCTCGAGGCCCAGCCCCTGAAAGTGAATCGCATGGCCCTTTCGCCAAACAAGTTCGAACGTGCGGTCGACTCTTTTGACCTGGACCGTCCAGGTCCCATGTACGGAACCATCCGGCAGGTATTGTATCAATTTGTGCTCACCCTCAATCCTGCCGTTGAACGTGGATATGAACTCACCCGTGCCGAGCGAGCCCCGCATTTCCGGTGTGCACCAAAGAATTGAAATGTCGCTACCCGATAGAATCTGGAAGACTGCAATGCCCAGCCCGGCCCGTTGCTCGCCGCAGCTCACGTAAAGATGCGAATCGCTGCACAAGCCGACCCCGACGTAGCGACCGGCGCTGATATTCCAGTCCAAATCGAACGTGGAGCCATTCTGTTCGATGTTGATGGTGCCGGTGTAGGCAAACTCGCCCTTCGGGAACGTGGCCTCTTCCACGTTCCATGCGCCGGCGAATCCACTTGCCAATTCGGACATGTCACCCTCAATGCGATACCGAACGCGTCATGCGGGCCAGTCGGTCCAGTTCCGTTTGCGGCGCGGCACAACGACGTAGGAATCCAGGCTGGCCGCATAATCGATGACCGCTTGCTGGAAAGCGGCCGGGGCATCGAGCGCCAGAAAGTGACTGGCCTTCTCGATGAATCGAATGCGGGCGCGCGGGATGGTGCGCCGATTGGCCTCGCGCTCGGTTTCCCTGGACCAGTCATCATCGCCGTAGACCAGCAGCACGGGCAGCGTGATGTTTCGATACTCGGCGCGCGCCTGTTCCCAGCTCAGCCCGTGACGGACCAGTTGCTCGAACGCGCGCCAATGACCGGGCTGACGCCCGTTCCCGAACAAGTCTTTCAGAAGGGCGGGTGGCAGCGCGTTTTTCCGAACTGTGCCCCCCTTCACGATACGCTTGATGATCGAGGGCTGCACGCGCCTGATCATTGCGCTCAGCCATGGAATTCGACGGATAAGGAAGAAGAACTTGGCGAACACGGAGCTTCTGCGCAGGCCAGCGCCGCGTGCATAGTCGTATGGGTTGACCGCGACCACGCCCCGCATACGAGGATTGCGCTGTGCCGCCAGCAGCAGCGCAATCGTGCCCCCAATCGACTCACCAGCCACAATTGCATTCCGAATGTTCAAGCGCTCCAGAAACGCCGCGACCGATGCGGAAAGAAACTGCGCTGAGTAGTCCGCTTCGGGCGCGTCGGAATGGCCGTGTCCAGGGTAGTCGAGCGCGTACACCTGGAACTGTTTGGACAATTGCGGGATGACGTGCTGGAACATGTCGAGCTGCGTGCGCAACGCGTGCAGGAGCACGAGAACGGGTCCGTGTCCACTCGTTATGTACCGGATACGCATACCATTCACAGTCACGTAATCGACCGGGATGTCGGGAGTCCAGGCGAGTTGTGCCGGGGCGAGACTCGCCCCGGCGCTCGAGGATAGTGCCTCCGGCATCTGCCAGGCACTGATCGCGGCTGCCCGGGCGCCAGGCGACAGCTGCAGACTACTCATGCACGGGCCAGCTGGCGCCGCGCGCCCGGGCGAGCGCAACGTATGCCTCCACTGCCTCGGTTCGAGCCTGTGCCAGCTGGTCCTGCGCGGCCAGCACCGTGCGCTCAGCATCCAGGACCTGCAGGAAATCTGCAACACCACCCTCATAACGCAGGCGAGCCAGGTCAGCCGCGCGCTCGCTGGCAGCCGCGGCCTCACGCAGCAGCCCGAGACGCGCGCGGGCCGCTCGATAACGCACGGTTGTGGTCGCGAGTTGCTCACGGGCGAGCAATACCGCATGCTCGAAACGCGCGCGCGCCTCCAACTCCTGCGCTTGCGCCTCATCCGCGCGCGCCTTCACACGTCCCATGTCGAAGGCGGGCCAGCTGATTACGGGTCCAACCACGTAGTTGAACGTGCCATCGTTTCCGAAGCGATCTACAGCGCTCGCCGTGTAACCGGCGCCCGCGACCAGACTGAGTCGCGGCAGGTAGTCAGCGCGCGCTGCGCTCACCACCGCGCGACTCGCGGCCAACCGACTTTCGGCGCTGCTCACGTCGGGTCGCGTGCGGATGACTTCCTCCGCACTGATCGAGCGAACACTGTCCGGCAGCACGGGCAATGAAAGCGCAGTCCCGAGCTCGGCCGCCACCGACTGTGGCTCGCGGCCGGCCAGCACGGCAATGCGATACTGCGCCGCCGCGATGCGTGCTTCCAGCGCCGGAATGACAGCCTGCGTAAGACTGAGCTGAGCCCGCGCGCGTTCGGTATCGAAAGCGGTGCCGCGTCCTGCGTCCAAGCGCGCCTGCGTCAGTTCCAGCGTGCGACGTTGGTTATCCGCATTGCGGCGAGCCACTGCCATTTGTTCTTGCGCTCCCCGCAGGTCCAGGTAGGTGCGCGCCATATCGGCGGTCAGCGCCACTTGCGCCTCACGCACATCCTCGCTGGCCGAGCCGAGCAGTGCATTCTGCGCACGCACGCCACCGCGCAACCGACCGAACAGGTCCACTTCCCAGGAGGCGGCAAGCGCGGAGTCCCACAACCCCTGATCGGGCAAGGTGGCGCCGCCCATTGGGAACGTGGCGCTGGATAGACGCCGCCGCGTGTAGCCGGCGTTGGCCGTCACCGCAGGAACGAGATTCAACGCCGCCTGCATGTGCGCGGCACCGGCACCATCCCTGCGCGCCGCCGCCGCCCGCAGTTCGCGACTCCCACCCAACGCCTCAGCCATCAGGCGGTTGAGTGTGGTGTCGCTGAACACTTCCCAGAACGCTTGCTTAGAAAGATCGACCACGGTCGTCGAAGGCAGAGGCGTCGCAGGCGGCGCTGGCTGCACCGCCTGCTGCGCGGCACCCGGCGATGCAATCGTGACCATGCCAATGGCAACCAGAAGCGAGAGTGTTCGAACGGCCCGCGTTACACCCTTCCCATCTTCCTCCCGTCCAGCCGTTCTTCCCATCTTCCACTCTTCCGCTCTTCCGGGTTTTCTTACTCTCTTCCGGTTTTTCTCAAACATGGGCCAACTCCTCTATGCGTGTCAGCGGTATGGTCTGGCGCGCCTCTGGTTCGATCGCTGCGAGCACGGGTTTGTGCTGGGCAGCAATGAGCGAATAAAACACCGGCACAACGAACAGCGTGAACAGCGTCCCGATGGTCATGCCCGTCACCAGCACCGTGCCGATGCTGTTGCGTGCTTCCGATCCTGGCCCGGTCACGAACACCAGCGGCAGATGTCCGAAGACCGTAGCCACGGACGTCATCAAGACCGGTCGCAGCCGGGTGAGTGATGCCTCGCGCAGGGCGTCCAATTTCTCCACACCGCGCCCTTGCAGCGTGTTGGCAAACTGCACGATCAGGATGCCGTTCTTGGCAATGAGTCCAACCAGCGTAATCAAGCCGACCTGCGAGTAGATGTTGATGGTGGTGATGTCCAGGAAGCCGAACACGAGCGCGCCCGAAATGGCGAGCGGCACCGAGCCCAGCAACACGATCAGCGGATCGCGGAAACTCTGGAACTGCGCAGCCAGCACCAGGTAGATCAGCAGCACGGCAAACCCCAGCGTAACCGTGAGCGCTTTGCCTTCCCGGCGGATCTGACGCGATTCACCCGCGTGATCGAGCGTGATACCAGGACCCGTGACGGCGGCCGCCGCATTCTCCAATACGCGCAGTCCTTCCTCCTTCGTCACACCCGGCTGCACACCGCCAAATACGCGCACCGCATTCCGTTGCTGGAATCGATTCAGAACGCGCGGCGCTGTGCTGGACTCGATGCGCGTGAACGTCGAAACCGGCACCAGCTGACCGCTCGGCGTCTTGATCTTGAGATCGAGCAACGGAGCAACCGTGGTTCGGCCTTCTTCGCCGATTTGCGGAATGACTTTGTAGCTGCGGTCGTAGAAGTTGAAGCGATTGACGTACGCACCACCCAGCAGCGTGCCCAGCTCCTGGCCGACACTGGCCAGGTCGAGGCCGAGATCGGCTACCTGCTCGCGATCGATGACCACGCGCGCTTCGGGCAGGTCGATCTTGAGATCGGTGTCCACGTACAGGAACTTGCCGCTTTGCCAACCCGCGCCCACCACGGCGCCCACCAGCTCGAGCATCTGCTCCGGTGGTGCATCACTGGCCAGCACCAGCTCGACATCATATTGGCCGGGTGTGGGCAGCGGCGGGTCGAGCCGCGGGAACACGCGCAGCCCCGGTACCTGCGACACTGCACCAAACAGCTCGCCGTACATCTGTTCGGTCGAGCGCGTGCGTTCCTTCCAGTCTTTGGCCACCATGCCGCCAAAGCCGCCCCATGATGTGGTCAGCGACCACATGAACTTTGCTTCAGGAAACGCCGTGATGGCGCCGACCACGTTTTGTGATGCGCGATTGGTGGCCGCCAGCGATGCGTCAGGCGAGGCCTCCATGAAGAGGCTGATGTGGCTTTGATCTTCGACGGGAGCCAGCTCGCGGCGCGAAAACATGTATAACGGCCAGGCTGCCGCCGTAATGAGTATGGCAGCCGCGACAATGGCCCAGCGCATCTGCAGCGCACCATCGAGCAGCCGCTCGTAGCGATTGCGGACCAGGTCGAAGCCGCGATTGACCAGCGCAGTCAGTCGTCCTTCCTTCCCGTGCTGATGTAGGAAACGCGAGCTCATGACCGGTGAGAGCGTGACCGCAACCAGACCGGACACGACAACGGCAGCGGCGAGTGTTATGGCAAACTCGAGGAACAGTGAGCCGGTCAGGCCACCCTGGAACCCAATGGGCGTGTAAACCGCGGCCAGTGTGATGGTCATGGCGATGATAGGACCGACCAATTCACGCGCGCCGATGAGTGCTGCCTGGATGCGCGCTTTGCCCAGCCGTACGTGTCGTTCGACGTTCTCGACGACCACGATCGCATCGTCCACCACCAGCCCCACGGACAGCACGATGGCCAGGATGGTGAGCAGGTTGAGACTGAAGCCGAACGCGTACATCACGATGGCCGCACCCACGATCGAGATAGGCATGGCAACCAGCGGTACGAGTGCGGTACGCACCGAGCCCATGAACAGGAACACGACCAGGCCCACGATCAGGATGGTCTCGGTCAGGGTCTTGGTAATTTCCTTGAGCGCGTCCTGCATGAAGACGGTCGCGTCGTAGGCCATGCGCATATCGATGTCTTTGGGCAAGGTGGGCCGGATGCGCTCCATCTCGGCCGTCAATCGATGCGCGACTTCGATTTCGTTGACACCGATCAGCGGCCAGACGCCGAGATACACGGCTTCTTTCTCGCTGAACTTGGCTACGAAATCAGCTTCTTCGGCGCCCAGCTCCACGCGCGCCACATCGCGCAGCCGTACGACTGCACCACCGCGATCGGCCACAATCAACTCGTTGAATTCAGCGACCGAGCGCAGGTCGGTGTTGGCCAGCAGGTTGACCTGCACCAGGTTGCCCTTGGTTTGGCCCACGGCTGCCAGGTAGTTGTTGCGGCGCAGCGCGGCGTGCACATCGCCCGGTGCCAGGTTGAGGGCAGCGAGTTTCTCCGGGTCGATCCAGACGCGCATGGCGATCTGGCGTCCACCTTCGATGCTCACCCGCTGCACGCCCGTCAGCGTGGCCAGCTGCGGCTGCAGCGTGCGCGCCAGCCAATCCGTCACGGCCGGGATGTCACGCTCTGTGGACGTGAAGCTCAGATAGAACGAGGCGTAGGGACGATCCGCCCGTTGCACCTCGACACTGGGCGGCTCGGCTTCCGCCGGCAGCTCGCCCCGAACCTGCTGCAAACGCGCCGTCACTTCCGCCAGTGCGGCCGTGCTGTTGTGGTTCAGCTTCAAGCGCACCATTACGGTGCTGACACCCGCTCGGCTGCTGGACTCCACGTAGTCCACACCACTGATCGCCGATACAGCACGCTCGATGGGCGTGGTCAGGAATCCACGTACCGTCTCTGCGCCAGCCCCGTAATAGACTGTGGTGATCAACACGGTCGAGCTCTCGATTTTCGGATACTGCTGCACGGGCAGACTGCTCAGCGCGCGCCAGCCCACCAGCAGGATCAGCAGGTTGACCACCACGGCCAGCACGGGATGTTTGATGAAGACGTCAGTGAACGACTTCTTGACGTCCCGATCGCGAGGCGATTCCAGGGGCGCGATCACTGGGCCGCCTTTGCACCCGCTGAGGCGCCGTCCAGGATTCCGACCAACACGCCTTCGCGAAGCTTGAAGGAACCCGAAGCGGCCACCTGCTCGCCGGCCGCGAGTCCGTGCAGAATGACCACTTCATCACCAATCAACGGGCCGCCCTGCACCGGTCGCACACGCGCGCGCAGCTTACCTTCCTGGTCAGCGGCCAGCACGAACAGATGATCGCCGCCCGGTCCCTTGCGCAGCGCGCTGGCCGGAACCACCACGACGGTGACCGGCGGTCCCTGGGGCACGAGCACACGCACGGACGCACCCGGCGCGAGCGCATCGGCATGCGCAACTCGAGCGCGAATGATGGCATTGCGAGTGGACGGATCCACGCGCGCATCGATCGCGACTATGCGGGCCGTGAGGGGCGCGATTTCACTGTTGGGGAAGACCTGGATGCTCTCACCTTCCCGCAGCGTGGCCGCCACCTGCTGGGAAACCGCGAAGTCCACGTACGCGGCTTCGGCCACACCTTGCAGTGTAGTGAGCGTTGTGCCTTCGTTCAGGTACTGGCCAGGGTGCACGTCGGCTATGCCTACGCGCGCACGGAAGGGCGCACGAATGGTCTTGCGAGCAATGATGGCCCGCGTACGTGCCATCTGCGCCAGAGCGACATCACGCTCCGCCCGCGCCTGATCCACTTCCTCCTCGGACGTGGCGCGCTGTTCCCGCAAACGCTGCAGCCGGTCCAACGTCGACTGCGTCAGCGCCACCTGCGCTTCCTGCGCCTTCAGTTCGGCTTCTTCCACCGAAACATCGAGCGCCACCAGCACGGTGCCCGCGTCCACAATGTGGCCAGGCGTCAGCGTGATGTGGCGAACCGTGCCCGACACTTCATTGCGCAGCGTGATCGAACGCAGCGCTATGACCGTGCCGATCGCAGTCGTGGTCTGCCGATGCGAGCGCGTGCTTGCTACTGCGCCGCTGATCGATTCCACAGGCTCCGCCTGCCTGGCCGCCGCCGCGTTCGCTTCTTTTATCGCCGCCGACTTCCACGCGGCCAGCAGTCCCGCGCCTGCCACGATCGTTCCAATCAGCAAAATGGACCCGATCCAGCCGCGCCGACGCCTCAATTCCTGTTGTGTCATTGCTGTGATCTCCTCGTTTGTTTTTCTGCCCACTCTCATGGATGCGAAACAACAACGGGCGGACGGCCATCCAGCGCCGTCCGCCCGCCCTGTCATCGCTACCGATTGGCCCGCGCTGCGTTCGCTGTGAAGGGAATGCGATACGACAGTCCCGCACTCCACGTCACATCGAATTGGGTCCGCTCATAGCTGGCCAGAGCACCGTCCAACTCCGACAGCTTGTAAACCCAGCTCTTGCCCTCCAACACGATCCCCAGATTGCTGCCCGGAATCGTGTAGTTCACACCCAGACCGGCCGTACCCGCGGCCTTCGTCTTGTCATTGTTCGTGCTGCCCACCGGATGCAGCGTTACCGCGCCCGCACCCACGAATAGATACGGCTGCCAGCCACTGGCACTCGGATAT
>JBOHRF010000234.1:0-7935 GCA_050732575.1 Longimicrobiales bacterium | reverse complement strand
GGGATCCTGCCATCCGCTCGGGCCCGGCCAGATCCTGCCAGCTGAAACAGCGTGGGTCCAATGCCGTCCTGCCCCGCGCGATTCAGCGTGATGGCAAGCAACTCGGCTGCCGGCACGCCCACCACGTGCACTGTGTATGCGAGCTCACCCGCGGACGCCTGGTATGAGAATTCGGCCTGCAGCTCCAGGTTGGCGGCGCCGCGCCCACTCACAGAAAACACGACCGGTTGGGGAAATTGTACCAATGGCGGAGTGGATGAAGGCGGGCGGCGCGGCCGCACGGCCTGCTCGAAATCGTAGGCCATGGCCACCAGCCGCGCATCACTCAATTCACGGCCCAGCATCTCGAATCCAACCGGCAGGCCATCAGGCGTGAAGCCGGCGGGCGCGCTCAATGCGGGCAGTCCGGTGACCGCGCTGAGCTGACAATTGCTGCCCCGTTGCGGCTCACCAAGCAGGGCAGGTTTGCGGCGAACACTGGGATAAACCAATGCGTCGAGACGTTGCTGGGACATCAGCGCAAGAACGGCGCTGCGCGTGGAATCGCGCCGGGCCAGTGCCAGCTTGTACGCATCACTGTCGCGACTGCGCACGGTGTCACGCGAGCGGAACGTTGCCTCCAGCGCAACATGGTAGAGTCCGCGCTCCAGGATCTCGCTGAGCGAGCGCACGGGTGCGCCCGTACGCGCGGCCAGAAAATCCTGCAGGTCGAACTTGAACTCGAAGTTGATCACGCCCGCGCGTTGCGCCAGACTGTCGAACGATGCTGCGGATACATCGACCACCTCGGCGCCCTGGAGTTTCATCTGGTCGAGCGCACCGCGCACCACGCGCGTGACTTCCTGATCCTCGGGCTGGTTGCCGAGATATGCGGTGAGCAAGCCCAGCCGTGTTCCGCGCAACGCGGTGGTATCCAGTGCATTGGCAAACCGGGGTATCGTCCGACCGTCCAGGATACGGGTAGCCGGGTCCATGGGGTCGGCGCCAATGGTGGCATCCAGTCCAACCGCCAGATCCGATACACTGCGCGCCAGCGGCCCGGCCACATCTTGCGTGTGAGCCAGCGGAATGATGCCGTCAATGCTGGACAGTCCTTTGGTTGGCCGCAATCCAAAAAGATTCTGAAACGCTGCCGGGATGCGGATGGAGCCGCACGTATCCGTGCCCCAGGCAAGCGCGGCAAAGCTGGCGGCCACGGCGGCACCGCTCCCACCACTCGAGCCGCCCGGATTACGCGTCGGATCGTAAGGATTGCGCGTTTGTCCACCCAGTGAGCTGATCGTGGTGATACCAGCCGCCAACTCATGCATGTTGGACTTGCCCAGAAAAACGGCGCCTGCATCACGAAGCTTGCGCACCTGAAACGCATTGTTGCTGGCAACGAATCCGGCCAACGCGACCGAGCTTCCGGATGTGGCCATGCCGCTGGTCTCGAAATTGTCTTTCAAGATGATGGGTATGCCGTGCAGAGGTCCACGCACACGGCCGGCGCGCCGTTCTGCATCCAGCGCCGCGGCTTCCGCGCGCGCATTCGGATTGAACCGGATCATGGCATTCAACTGCGGTCCGAACTGGTCGAATGCTTCCATCCGTTTCAAATACGCATCGACCAGTGCCACCGAAGTCACCCGGCCCGCACTTAACGCAGCCTGCAGTTCGGCAATGGATACTTCAAAGACTTCAAACGCGCTGGATTGCTGCGCGAAGGCATTGGTGGCGAGGCAAGCACAACAGACAACCGCTGAAAGAATGGAACGTTCACGTGAGCGTGACCGTGAACGTCCGTTCCTTGCTCTATCCGTTGATCCGTATCGCATTTTCATATAACACACTGTCCAGGGTCTCAACCAGTCTGTGCGCATCGGCTTCCGTGAATACCAGTGGCGGTTTGATTTTGAGCACATTGTGATCGGGTCCATCCGTGCTGAGCAGGATCCCACGCTGGCGCATGCGGTTGGCCACGTAGGCCGCACATGCGCCGGCGGGCGTGCGGCGTTCGCGATCGAGCACCAGTTCGACGCCCAGGTAGAATCCCAGGCCGCGCACGTCACCCAGCAGTGCGTGGCGAGACTGCAGCTCGCGCAGGCCGTTCAACATGATGGCGCCTACGCGCAGTGCGTTGTGTTGCAGTCGTTCTTCGGCAATCACATCCAAAACAGCAGTGCCTACCGCGCAGGAGACCGGGTTGCCGCCAAATGTGTTGAAGTACTCCATGCCGTTGGCGAAGGATGCGGCGATTTCCGGTGTGGTAAACACGGCGCCCAGCGGGTGTCCGTTGCCGATCGGTTTTCCGACCGTGACGATGTCGGGCACCACGTTCTGCGTCTGGAAGGCCCAGAAATGTGAACCCACGCGGCCCAGCCCGGTTTGCACTTCGTCGACCACGCACAGTCCGCCCGCCGCGCGCACGTGCGCAAACGCGGCCTCCAGATAACCATCGGGCAACACGATTTGCCCGCCACAGCCCAGCAACGGTTCCGCGAAAAACGCGGCCACATGCCGGCTGCGCGCGTGCACGTGCTCAACGGCAGCGCGCACGTGATGGGCATAACGAAGACCAACGTCGCTCTGCTGTCCGCGATACGCGCCTCGATAGGGATCGGGCAGAGGCACGACCTGAACGTGCTCGGCGCAGCCCGTACCGCCCGGCCCATTGAACTTGTACGGACTCAGCTCGATCAATGCGGAAGTGTTGCCGTGGTAGGCGCCATCAACGACAATCACATCGCCCGGTCCGTGACCACGTGCATGGCGGCGAGTATGGGCGCGCGCCAGGCGCAATGCCAGCTCGTTGGCTTCACTGCCCGAGCAAACCAGATAACAAACGGAGAGCGGCGCGGGCAGCGTTGCGCTGAGTCGCTCGGCGTAGTCGACCAGGTTCTCGTGCAGGTAGCGCGTGTTGGTATTGAGCACGGCAGCCTGGCGGCGCAGCGCGTCCACTACGCGCGGATGACAGTGTCCCACGTGGGCCACGTTGTTGACGGCATCGAGGTACGGCTGGCCGTTCTCATCGAACAGGTTCTGCATCCAGCCACGCACGATAGTCAGCGGGTGACGATAGGCAATGCTGAGCGAAGGCCCAATACGCGCGTGGCGCTCCTGGAGCAGGGCATCCGCATCGATGCGCGGCGCGGGCGCCAGCTGGGCCAGGCGCAGCACCAGGTTGGGATCGGGTGAGAGGGACAGCCAGAGCGCTCGTTCACTGGGCCGCGCAACTCCCGGGAACTCGCCCGCGTGGCCGATCAGGTCAGTAATGATCTGGAAATGCAGGTGTGGAGCCCAACCTCCGTTTACACTGGCTGATCCGAGCGTGGCAATACGTTCGCCTCGACGCACGGCAGCGCCCACGCGCAGCGCCTCGAGTGATTCGAGCGAGAGATGTCCATACAAGGTGAAGAACGTGGTCCTGTCTGCTACCTCGTGGCGCAGGATAATGATCGGTCCATAGTCCAGATGGCCGGCACTGTTGTACAGGGAATGCACCACGCCATCGAACGGCGTGCAAACCGCAGTGCCAGGGTCAGCAAATAGATCGACGCCAATGTGGATGGTCCGCCAGTCAGGGACACCATTGGACTCCGCGTGAAAGGCCGGTGCCGTGTACCAGGGACGAACTTCGTCGTAGCGACCCATGCCGATGTTGGCGCGCTGGGCACGCAGCGCGGCGCTGATGGACTTACTCCAAACGTTGGGATCTTCAGCCCCGGCCTGCTCACCGAATTCCAGGCTCTGGACACTAAAATCGAGGACGCGTGCGTTATTGAGGTCATGCTCCGGCAAGATGGCGGCAGCGGTGTGACCATACGCGCGTAGCCATCCGACCACGCGGGTGTTGTCCGGACAAGGTTCCAGCCCACACGCGGCACGAAACCGATAGTGCGCGTAGCTGGGATCAACCCTGGCCAGTCGCTCGAGCATCGACCAGGCCGCGGCTTCACTAATCGAAAGGTATTCGTTGTCAGGGCGAGCACTTCGTTGGGCCGCCGAGAGGGTAACGCTCAGCGCCAGGCGGCTGCAAACGAGCGGATAAATGGCTTCGAATTCCGGTTCCGGGATGGGCCATTCGGCGTGATAGCCCGCAACGACCTCGGCGGCCGCGGCCATGGGATCACTCTTGCCCAACATGACGTAAGCCGCGGCTACGGCCACCTCAGCCAGGGTCCAGGATTGCAGCAAGTCACCGAAATCGATGAGCCCAACCAGCTGAACGGGCTCTAACGGTGCGCCCGGCGCCGGCGGCCGTACGATCAGGTTGTAGTCGTTGCCGTCATTGTGAATGACACTGCGGCGCAACTGGTCGAGCACCGGCGCGGCACGGGCCAGCAGCGAGAGGACAGCCTTGACGCGCGAACGTCGCGCGTCGGGCAAGCGGCCCAGGTGCTCGGCGATGACGGCGGCCGACGTGCACCCATCCCATTGCAGCTGGCGGATGGTGGCCGGATTCTGATAGTCGTGCAGAACCCGGTCGACCGTACCCAGCAGGGCTCCGATTTCACGCAGCAATGAGGGCGGGTGAGGCCGCACCAGCGCGAGCGGCGTGCCTTCTACGAATTCAACCAGACGCAGCCAGTGCTGATCGCCCTCCGGACCTGTCACACCGACGATTGCTTCCTGATTCAGCGAATGGCGAATACGGGGGAAGCGGAACCGCGTGCCGGCTGCGTTCAGCCGTTCCATGACCTCATTCTGACAGGCCAATAGCGCACGATCCTCGCCTGCTTGCGAGATTTTGAGCACGAACCGGGCGCCATTGGCGGCCTGCAGCCGAAAGTTCTGGTCGCGTTCACTGGGCAACGGAGTGGTGCTGCCGTCGATACCAAAGATGCTGCGGGCCAGATCGGCCCCCGATCGCTCGGAAAACGAAGGTTGATGCGATTGAATCATGCTTTCACGTTGGCAGCAACGCCCGCGCCTGGCAAATTGGTCTGGCTCTCAAGTTCCTGACCGGCGATGGTAGGCAAGGAGACCCCGATGAGAAACCCCCGGCTTTACGTCCTGGCGCTGGTACTGCTCCTGCCCACACTCTCCATGATGCACCGGGTGCTGACCTCACAACCGAATGCCGCGATGGTGCGCGCGGCCACTGAGTTTTTGGCCTCGCTCTCGCCCGAGCAACGTGCGAAAGCCGTGTTCGAGCTGGCCGACGCCGAACGTTTGAACTGGCATTTCATTCCGCGCGAGCGCCGCGGTTTGCCGTTCAAAGAAATGACTGAGGCTCAGCGTACTGCCGCCCGGCGGTTGCTGCAAACGGGTCTGAGCCAGCGCGGCTACCTGAAGGCGAACACGATCATGGAGCTGGAACTGGTGTTGCGTGAATTGGGCGGCGATGCAAACGTGCGAGACCCCGAACGCTACTTCTTTTCCGTCTTCGGCTCACCGTCAACCAGCGCAGGCTGGGGCTGGCGCACCGAAGGCCATCATCTTTCCCTCAACTTCACCGTGGCTGGCGACAGCATGGTTGCTACGGCGCCCTCATTCTTTGGCGCCAACCCAGCGCACGTACGCACCGGCTCGCGCCAGGGCACGCGGGCGCTGGCCGCAGAAGAAGATCTGGCGCGCGCACTCATCACGGCACTCGATGCTACCCAGCGCGCGGTTGCCATTATTGCCACCGAAGCACCGCGTGACATCATCACGGGCAATGCGGCCAAAGTCGATCCACTGACACCGGTCGGCATCCCGAGCACGCAACTGCGCCCGGATCAGTCTACCATGCTGGTGCGACTGCTCGACGAATACCTGAACCGAATGGCGCCCGAGCTGGCCCGCCAGCGACGCGCCCGGCTGGAACGCACCGATTTTGGACGTGTCACGTTTGCCTGGGCCGGCACGCTCGAGGTTGGCGGGCCGCACTATTATCGCATCCAGGGACCGACGTTCCTCATTGAATACGACAACACGCAGAACGAGGCCAACCACATCCACTCCGTGTGGCGCGATTTCGATGGCGACTTTGGTCGGGACCTGCTGCGCGAGCACTATCGCAGCGGTGTGCACTCCCACTAAAACGCAGCGTTGGTGTTAGACCAGCGCAGCCATGAACAGCGGCACCTGAACCTGCAACGTAGTACCGGCGCCCGGCCGCGACCGAAGATCGACGCGCCCATTCAGCAAGCGCACGCGCTCCTCGATGCTGATCAGGCCCAGGCCGCCATTGGCGCGGGCGCGCTCCTGATCGAAGCCGCGACCCGAATCCCGAACGACCAGAGTAACGCGGTGCTCATCGGTGAGGAGTGCAATGGCAACCCGTTTCGTTCCGGAATGGCGGACTACGTTGCGGATGGACTCCTGAGCAACGCGATAGATGCAGATGGCCACGTTTTGCGGAATGTCCACGGACCCATCGGGCAGCGCCAGTTGCACATCGACGCCCTCCATGCGCTTGAGCTGCGCGGCCATCGAGGTCAGGGCCGGGACCAGGCCGGCGTGTTCGAGCGTGGCCGGATGAATCTCATGTGACAAATCGCGAATGTCCTTGACCAGCTCGGACGTGCGCGATTGCAGCTGATCAAGCTTCTCACTCACGCCGCTGGCGGCTGCCGGCAGTTGCAGCCGCACGGTACTGATCTCAATGGAAAGGGCAGCCACTTTCTGGTTCAGGTCATCGTGCAAGTCCCGGGCAATTCGGCGCCGTTCTTCCTCTTGCGCTGTAATGAGCCGGCCGGCCAGCTCGCGCACGCGCTCGCTGCTCTTGCGTAGTTCCTGCTCGGCCAACTTACGCTCCGTAACGTCAGTATCCGTTCCCATCATTCGAGTCGGGATCCCATCGACCCGCTCGACGACTACGCCGCGGCACAAAAACCAACGCTCACTGCCATCCTTGTGGCGCGCGCGATGCTCCACTTCCAGAAGCGGAATGCTGCCCTCCAGGTGCGAGGTGGTGATGGCAGAAACTGCGGGCACATCATCGGGATGAATGCACTGGAGCCAGGCGTCCATGGTATTGTGGATTTCGTGGTCTTCGAAGCCCAACATGCCCTTTAGTGCCGGGTCCAGGTACAATTCGCCCGTGGTCAGCCGCCAATCCCACACGCCTGATGCGCCAGCCGCCGTGGCCATGCTGTAGCGGTGTTCGCTGTCCCGCATCGCCTGCTCGGAGCGACGCCGTTCTTTCACGAGTGCGGCCAGCAGGATCAAGGGCACCGAGATGGCGACCAGGAACATTTGCAGCGCGAACACATTCTCGGCGCGCGTCAGATTCAGAAATGGCCCTCGACCGTGGTACGAGTGGAACAGCGAAATGAACGCAATGGTGGCCAAACACCAGTAGAGGCCGGACAACTCAAAACGAACGGCAGCCCAAAGCAGTAACGGCAGCAACGCATAAAGCAGTGCGGGTACAGCCTGGTGGCCGGGTGTTCGCCAGCCGAAAACAGCGAAGGCAACAGCAACCATGGCCAACATGAGAATGCCGAATTCCAGCATGCGCAGGAACGATGTGCGCCGCAGGCTTGATAAGGAATCGTTCACGACGAGCACGATGAGCGGTGTCAGCGTCAGGGTAGGAATGACGCTGGACAGGAGGCGCTGGCGCCAGACCAGCCAGTAATTGTCAATCCAGCCCGTGGTCAGGTACAGGTAGACGATCAGGGATGTGACCGTCGCTGCTACTGCGCCGGCCACGACCAGGTAACGAACGGAGGACTGCAGGTCATGGAATCGAAACGGCAGCCCACCGACGCGCCTCAAAGCCTCGGCGGTCAAGAGTCCTTGTGCGGCATATCCAAGGAATTGAAACACAATCGTAGGCCCGGGCATGGTGGGCATACACTGCACGAACAAAAAGATGTGCGCAGGCCCGATGGTGAACAGGTAGGTCCACCAAAAATGCCGGGGTGTCAGGAGTAGCGCGGCCAGCAAAATCGCGGCGGGTGGCCAGATCGTGGGGATGTCAGCGGGCGGCACCTTGGCTACTATGCCGAAATAGCCGCTGAC
>JBOHRF010000233.1:0-8053 GCA_050732575.1 Longimicrobiales bacterium | reverse complement strand
CTACCAGGCGAAGTGGCGCGAGCCCGTCGAGTTCGAGTATCGCGGCCACCGCGTAATCTCGATGCCGCCCCCATCATCCGGCGGTCTCACACTCGCGCTCATGGCCAACATCCTCGAGGGTTACGATCTGGCCAAACTCGGCTGGCGCTCACCTGCTGCTTTGCATTTGATGACGGAGGCTTCGCGCCGCGCGTTTGCCGATCGCAACTATTTCCTGGGTGACGTCGATTTCGTTAGAGTCGCACGCGATCGGTTCCTCTCCAAAGAATACGCCGCGCGCCAGCGCGCAACCATTTCCACCGAGCGCGCCACACCCTCGGCCCAGATTCGGCCGGGATTGGGCGCCACCGTGGAAGGTGAGCAAACCACGCATCTCTCCGTGATCGATGCGCGCGGCAATGCCGTAGCGCTCACTACCACGCTCAACGAGCTGTTTGGCTCGGCGGTGACAGTGGCTGGTGCAGGCTTTCTGCTCAACGATGAGATGGATGACTTCACGTCCAAGCCGGGTGCGCCCAATCTGTTCGGACTCGTGCAGGGTGAGGCCAATGCGATCGTGCCCGAGAAGCGCATGCTCTCCGCCATGACGCCCACCATCGTACTGGACCGCGCGGGTCAGCCCATGCTGATCACGGGCGCGCGGGGCGGACCGCGCATCATCTCCGCGGTCTACCAGATCCTATCCAACGTGGTGGACTACGAGTTGTCACTGGAGCAGGCGCTGGTAGCACCGCGCATCCATCACCAGCACCTGCCCGACATTCTGTACTACGAGAAGAATGGTCTGACAGCCGAGCACGTGAAGGCGCTAACTGCCATGGGGCACACGGTGCAGGAGCGAGAGGGCTACATCGGGGCGGCGCCCACCATCCTGCGGCGGGCGGGCGCGCCGGATCCGCGCTCGCAGTGAGGCGAGGGCTATCCAATGTCCACGTGTTTGTTTGTTGCGAGCCGAGAATCGCCCCCCTGTGATCTTCTGCGTTAACCATTTGAAAAGCGAGGACGCAAAAAAGGGCGACGGCGGGAAACTCGCCCTCGCCCAAACGTTGTTCTCGCTCGCTGCCGCTGACTGGCCCCGGGCAAGATCGCGATGAGGCGATCCTGATGTAGCCAATGGCCGGTTCTCAACGGAATCTTGACGTCGAGCCCTCTGCGATATAAGGTCTTCCTGAATTGATCATCGTGCCCCACTCAGGAGGCGCGTTTGCATGAGTTCTTCCCTGATTCTCCCGCCCGTCCTCAAGTACAATGAGCGTCTTTTGTGCACATACGCTCTTAAATACTCCTCGCTTGAGCGTACGACACTCAGGTTGCTTGTCATTGGGGCATTATCCATCGGTTCAGCCCTCGTCGGTGGCCTACGCACCGTCTCAAGCCAGCAATCTGTGAAGACTCACATTATTTCGGGCCCGCCCGCCTGTACTTTGTGCGTTATCACGGTCCAGGCCGTTGCAGTAATCGGTGACAGGGAAGGACCGGGACAGGTTTACCAACAATCTGTTATTCGACGCGACGCACGCGGTAATTTCCTTTTAATCAGCAATACCGAGCCTGCTCGCGTGCAGATCTTCGATTCCGTCGGCCGGTTCGTCAGGAGTTTTGGCAGGAAGGGCTTGGGCCCGGGTGAATTTCAGGACGCCCGCTTTGTGTTCTTTCAAGGCGACACCACACGAGTATTCGATGTCGTTGCGAGACGGCTCACGATACTGACCGCAGGTGGATCCGCTGTTTCAACCTTGTCACTGCCTGTTGCTCCTCACGGCGTAGTTGACGTCGGCGCGGGACGGTACGTATTTGCCGTACTCGAATCAAGCGCGAGGAACATCGGGCTTCCATTGCATCTCTACGACTCCGGGTCGGGAAGAATCATTCGATCCTTTGGGGCGTTGAGCGAACGAGTGGCGCCGGGCGCCATGATGTCGCGCGCACGGCAGATAGGTGCCGCTGGAAAGGACGCAGTCTGGTCCGCGCATGTGAGCACGTACATGATTGAAAAATGGACAACCAGCGGCGAGCTTGTGCTTCAGGTGGATCGTCGTGTTTCCCTGGTTCGCGCCCTGGGAGCGTCCTAACGGCATTGCCCGTGAGATCAGACCTCAACCCATGCTGGTCGATCTCGCGCAGCGTGCCCAGGAGCGTCTGAGCGTATTGCTTCGCGTTGCCGATCAGAACTGGAAGCCGCTGCCGCCCGCCGGGCGAATCGGATCCATGACTGTGACCTCTGACACACAGAAGACCCTGCTCTACGACTCGATAGTCGAAGTCCTTGACACCGATTCGGGCCGAGTCGTCGCTTCACAGCGGTTCTCGCAGAATTTCCTGGGCTTCCTCGAGCATGACGTGCTCTATTCTTACGATGAGGACCATGAAGGTAACCCTCGATACATTGTCTGGCGTTTGATCGTTCACTCGACATTATAAGGAGGTTGCAATGGGTAAGTTGAGGCGGCTCGGCATCATCGCCCGTGCCCCCGAACGCATTCGTTTGAACGCCGAGCGAACCTCGATTCAGATCTCCAGCGGATGCGCCAAGAACCCGCGCATTGTAGCTAACATTCCAGTCACCGCTGAGATGTTTGCAGATCTGGCTGCGCTCAATGAGAGTACAGGAGGCGTTGAGCGTGAACGGTAGTACGCCTGCGGAAACTCGCCCAGCTACCCGTCCACCGGGCAAAGGCCGAGTCGTAGTCCTTGCTTCCCCGGCCACGCTCACAGAGAGGGCTGGCGAGGAACAAGACCAAAAGGGCGACGACGAGGAAAGAAACTCTCGCCGTCGCCATCGCCCTGTTACTTACTCGCTGATACGGCGCACTGCAATAGGCGCATCCGTGCGCACGCGCATGGTCGAACCAGCGGGCAGCACCACGTCCACGTCAGCGGTACCCATCGCGATGGCGGTACCGGCGGCCGCGCCGATCACTGCGCCCTTGATGGCGCCCTTGGTGTCCTTGCCCAGCACGCGACCAATGATCGCGCCTGCCGCGGCACCGGCGGCCACCTTACCTGCTTGCTGCCCGGTGGTCTGACGCGTACGCCGTTCCGGGTGCGCTTCGACCACACTGGCCTCGAGCGGGAAGCTCTTGCCGTCGTACGAAATCGACTCGAACGCCACGTTCAACACCGCTGTCTCACCCACGCGATCCGACTTGTCGACGCGGGTCACGCGACCGCGCACGGTAGCGCCGGACGGAATCAGCACATCACCATCCGAGTCCAGAATGGGCTCCTGCAGCGTGGCCGTGAAGCCATCACCGGGCGCGTTGCTGGCCGTGGACAGCGTTTCGTTCAGTGTAATCGCGAACGTGCTGCCCACGGGCACGGTGGACGTCACGGTACGCGGCGCACTGGGCGCGGGCTGCGGATCCACGGCACGTGGCGTGGGTCGCGGCGACGGGCTCGGTGTGCGATTCGGTGCGCGCGTTGTGGTCCTGGGCCGCGGCGCAGGTTGCGGCGGTACTGGATCGCTCGTCGGGGCCAGCCCTGTGGCGGTGTCATCGAGCACGAGCTTGCTGCTGTCGCTTTGCAGCGCCAGGTCCAGCTCGCGGCTGAGCTCGTCTTCGGTCAACGCAGACCGGTCACTGTCATCGCCACAGGCGACTGTCCCGGCCGCCAACGGCAGCGCGAGCAGAAGTGCGGTCCACCTATTCGAAGTACGCATCTTGTCCCCTTTCAGACTGGGCCCGACTTGTAGTCCTCTTCCTGGTACTCTAAGTTGTTTCAGAAGTACCAGTTCCATCGGTTTTCGGCCTTCTGCGGTGCAACGCGTATGCCACGCGCCGCATCAGCGAGAAGGGTTGGGAGAGTGGGAAGAAACCGGTTTTTCCCCGCTGTTTTCCCAGAGTCATGACCTCGGTTCCGGACACGCCGCTGACCACAAAATGCACCACCTGCGCACTCTGATTCCATTCCTGCGGCCCTACCGCTGGGCCACACTCGCAGGACTCGTGCTGGTCGCGTTCTCCAACGTCTTCGATGTCCTGGTCCCACTCGTTCTGGGTCGCGCCATCGATGCACTGGGTGAGGCCGATATGACTCGGACGACCATCCTGGGATACGCGTTTCTGATTGTCGGACTCGCGCTACTGGCTGGCACCGCCCGCTTTGGCATGCGCGTGCTGCTCAATGGCATGAGCCGCCATATCGAAAACGACCTGCGCAATGCCTTCTTCGACCACCTGCTGCGCCTGGATGCCACGTTCTACGGCGGCACCCGCACGGGCGATCTGATGAGTCGCGCCACCAATGATGTGGGCGCCGTGCGCATGGCCGTTGGGCCCGCCGTGATGTACCTGGTGAACACCGCGTTCTCCACGGGCCTGGCGCTCTTCTTCATGACCCGCATCAGCGGGCGGCTCACGCTGCTTGCACTCATCCCGCTGCTGCTCATGCCGCCCGTAGTCATTGTTGCCGGCCGCATCATCCACGAGCGCTTCGAGCGCATCCAGGAGCACCTGGGCGTGCTCTCCACCATGGTCCAGGAAAACCTGTCAGGCGTGCGCATCGTGCGCGCGTACGCACAGGAAGCGGCGCAGGAGCGTGAATTCGATGATCTGAATCGCACGTACTTCGACAAGAACATGGACCTGGCTCGCACATCCGCTCTCTTTCACCCCACACTCTCGCTGCTGGCTGCAGCCGCCATGCTCATCGTGTTCTGGTTTGGTGGTCGCCTGGTCATGAGTAACAACATCACGCCCGGTGATTTCGTTGCGTTCCTCTTCTACCTGGCCAAGCTGAGCTGGCCCATGATCGCGCTGGGCTGGGTCATCAACCTGTTCCAGCGCGGCGCCGCTTCCATGGGCCGGCTCAACACCGTGTTCAGCGCACTGCCGCGCGTCACGCCACCCGCCCACCCAACGCACCTGAGCAAGGTGAAAGGCGAGGTCGAGTTTCGCGACGTGTGGTTCCGATATCCGGGAACCGAGCGCGATGTGCTGCAAGGTATCAACTTCCGCATTCCCACAGGCCAAACTACAGCCATTGTAGGACCGACCGGATCAGGCAAATCCACGGTGGTCGCGCTGCTCGCTCGCCGTTACGACCCTACCGCGGGAGCTGTCACACTGGACGCCGAGTCGCTACCAACGATCTCTTTCGAACAGTTGCGTCAGGCCATTGCCGTGGTGCCCCAGGAGGCTTTCGTTTTCTCGGAAACGATCGCGGACAACCTGGCGCTCGGGCTGCCGCGCGACGCGCACGCGCGCGATGACATTGTGGAGGCGGCCCGCATGGCCCGTTTCGATGAAGCCATCGCGCTTTTCCCGCGCGGCTTCGAGACGCGCCTGGGCGAACGCGGCGTCAACCTCTCCGGCGGTCAGCGCCAACGCGCAACGCTGGCACGCGCCATTGCGCGCAATCCCAGAGTGCTCATCCTCGATGACGCGCTCAGTGCCGTGGACACACACACAGAGACCGAAATCCTGGAAAACCTGAAACAGGTGCTGGCCGGCCGCACCGCCGTCATCATCAGTCACCGTGTCAGCGCCGTCATGAATGCTGACCAGATCCTGGTCCTCGACCAGGGCATCATCGTCGAGCGCGGTACGCATGCCCAACTGATCGCCCGCGGCGGACTGTACGCTACTCTTCTCCGCCGGCAGCTGCTCGAGGAAAGTGTGGAAGGCGAACTGGCCAATAGCAGCGAGCCGGCATGAGCACCACCTCTCTGAAACATCTGTTGATCGTCGAGGACGATCTCTTCCTACGCGATGCTTTCCGCATGATGCTGGAAGATGCTGGCTACGAAATCAGCGAGGCCCGCACCGGCGCTGAAGCCCTCGCCGTCGCCCAACAACGGTTGCCCGATCTCATCCTGCTCGACCTGGGACTGCCCGACCGCAACGGGCTCGACGTGGCACGCCAGCTCAAAGCCGAGCCCGCTACCGCCCATGTCATCATCATCGCCCTGACCGGCCGCGTCGGCGCGGACGAAAAACGTGAATGTCTCGAAGCCGGCTGCAGGGCGTACTTTACGAAACCGATCTCGCCCAAAGAACTCCTGAAAAAACTGCCCGATCTGTTTTAGGCGCGGGTGTAACGGGAGGAGCGGGCGTGTCAGGAACAACCACCCCGTCACGCCCGTTACGCGGTGCGGCCCTCGTCAGCCAGCAGGAGTATCCGTGCCCGATACACACGCCGTGCGGATTGCTTGCCGCGTCTGACGAGTTGGCGGAGTTGTTCGCGTTCTTCGGGAGTCAGCTCGACGATGTATTTCTTGGCCACCGATGTCAATGGTCAACTCCGCGTTTTCGTAGCCCAACGCAGCGAAGGACAGTCGATGGACACCCGCAGTCACCATCAACGTAAACTCGCCCAAATCACCTGTGAGCACCTCGCGGACACCATCGGCAATGACTCGGGCAGCCCTGATAGGTGTGCCGGTAGCGCTCTCCACGACGCGGCCCTGCAGAGTGAGCCGTTCTTGTGCGGTTGCTGAAACCCAGGAAGTTGCCCAAAGGAACAAAGCGAAGCCTACGGCGTGACAGTGCTTGTTCAAACCGACACCGGCGGTCGAATTCGTCATCTTCCCGTATGCCCCGCTTCTTTAAGCACGGTGGTCGCCGCCTTACAGAGAGGCCAAATGCGTTCCGGATCTGGATCCGGAACAAGTGGCTGCCCGTGTAGCTTGTGCTCGGTCCATTACCGCGCAACTGAGTAGCCTATCGCCGCCCATCTCCCAATCTCATTCAGCCCAACCCACCGACCGAGCACTAAACCCGGTGTAAGCTCGCGCACGCTCGGTCCTTCGCGCTCAAATCGACGCTGCAAACGAGCACCTGCGGAACGCCCCCATATGACGCGTACTCACCCAAGATGAACTTATGCGCTCCGATGCCGCTCCATCGGCGGCCTATCAGGAGCTCATCGAATTTGCCGAAACGTGCGAGGTCCTCCCAACCCATCTCTGGCGTTGGATCTACACCCACGCCGATGACGCTGAACAAGCTTCCGCGCCTGCTTGCCTCGGCGTTTAGCGAAATCTTGGCACGCTCGATCATTTGGGGAAGTACGGGGTGTGCGCAAAACCGACACGAACCGCTTGAGATTACGACCATGTTCTGTTCGACAACTGTGTCCGTGGTGATGGCCGTATCGTCCCGGCGGTGAATGATGTCGGCGTAGCGGGGCTGATACGAGGAGTCCTCTCGGCCAATCGGTCCCTCTCGGATTAACCACACCAAGGCGAATGAAACCATGCCGGCACCCAGAGCCAACATAATGGTGTGTAGCGTGCGCATTCCAGCAAACATGGTTAATTAGACCGCGTACGTAGTGGTCTTAAGCGAACCGAAGGAATGAATTCCTCACAATATGTGACTTACGGTTGAGCTCAGCATTCCGGCAATGAGTTCGATGTCAGTACCACGATATGAACTCGCCACAGTCTGTAAATCAATGATAAACGAGTGTACTCGATCGTACAAGCGCTTATCTCTGGCCGTTGCTTCAGTGACTTCACCGTACTGGACCACAAGCATGGAATCGACGATCGTGCTGCGAACGATAACCCAGGCACGGCCGAGGCCTCTGAGGAGGAACGCCCCTCATTACGCCGCGTTCGCGCTCGCCCTGAGCCGTCAAATCGCGGAAGCGCACGGCGGCACAGTCGCGCTGGTCAACCGCGAAGATCGAACCGGCTGTCGGGCGGAATTGCGGTTGCCACGGCGAAGTAATGGGTTGGGTGGGTAAACGCCGGTCGTGTTTTCCTTCCTCGATTGTTTGCGGCATGCCTATCAAACCCGGCATGCCCGGGATCGGGAGAACGGGGCTCGGGCGCGGGACCGGGAACAACCTCGGGCGCGGGAGCGGGAGGCGGGAATGAGTTGCGGCTCGAATTGTTTGTTCCGCGTATTGGTGCTCGAAGAACGCATCCAGGTCGGTCTGCAACTTGTCGCGCTATTGATAGACTCCCGGTAGAACTCGTTGAGCAGGGTCTTGTGAAAGCGCTCGTAGCGAAGAGTGCCTGTCAGCTGTAAATCTCAACTTACGCATCCCGCTCCCGATTCCGATCCCGAAATCCGTTCCCGCACCCGGTCCCCGATCTCCCGATCTC
>JBOHRF010000232.1:0-8055 GCA_050732575.1 Longimicrobiales bacterium | reverse complement strand
CGCCAGACTACAGCTGCCGCATCAGTGTGAGGTCGTAGTGGCTAAATCGAGAAAGGCGACGGCGCGCTCAAATACAACTGATGCCAACGTGGGCTACGAGGCCCAGCTCTGGCAGATGGCCGACGCGCTGCGCGGCAGCATGGATGCCGCCGAGTACAAACACGTGGCGCTCGGCCTGATCTTCCTCAAGTACATCTCCGACGCGTTCGAGGAACAGCACGCAAAGCTGGTTGCGGAGAAAGCAACGGGCGCTGATCCGGAAGACCCGGACGAGTACCGCGCGCTCAACATCTTCTGGGTGCCGCCCGAGGCGCGCTGGGCGCATTTGAAGGCGCAGGCCAAGCAGCCCACCATCGGTCAGCTGGTCGATGACGCGATGTCCGGCATCGAGCGCGACAGCCCGGCACTCAAGAGCGTGCTGCCCAAGGAATACGCGCGCCCTGCGCTGGACAAGCAGCGGCTGGGCCAGCTCATCGATATGATCAGCAACATCAAGGTCGGCGATGAGGCAAGCCGCGCCAAAGATGTACCGGGCCGCGTCTATGAGTACTTCCTCTCGCAGTTCGCGAGCGCGGAGGGCAAGAAGGGCGGCGAGTTCTACACGCCGCGCTGCGTGGTCAAGCTGCTGGTCGAGATGCTCGAGCCCTACCGCGGCCGCGTGTACGACCCCTGCTGCGGCTCGTCCGGCATGTTCGTGCAGTCGGTCGAGTTCATCCGTGCGCACGCCAGCAGCAATTTTTCGCGGCGCTCGATTGTATGAGGCGCATCGCAAAGAGCTTCGAGATGAGCCACCAGCTTCGTTCGCTGCATTCGGCAACGCGGAAACAATGAAGCTGCGCTGGGCCGATGAAGGGGTCGCGGTGCAAGCGGCGCATCGTGGAACGCTGTCTTTATGGTGTGGACCTCAACCCCGCGGCGGTGCAGCTGGCGCAAGTCGCGCTCTGGATCGAATCCCTTGCCGGTGACCGTCCGCTTTCTTTCTTCGCGCACCATATCCGGGTGGGGAACTCACTTCAGGGCACGTTTGCCGAACGCTTTGACTCGCCGCCGGACCCTCAGCTTTCCAGACCCCGCGGCGATGGCGCAACGCTGGGCTGTTCGAATCGACCATACGGCAGCGCATCGAGGCTGCTCTAGCAGAGCGGCGGTTGATCGATGCCGAGCTGCCGCCCGAGATTCGCGCAGACACACCCGAGGAGTTCGAGTACAAGGAAGACAGGCTGCGCCGCTCGGAAAGCGCACTGGCGCACGCACGGCTGCTCATGGATTTGCGCAGCGCGGCCCCTTCGTGCCCGCCATCTGGGCGGACCTGCCGATGCTGAGTGGCGTGCACGATCCTCGCAGCGCGGCGAGGTCTCGGCCGTGGTGGGATACGTTCGTGCGCGTGTGCGCGCGCGAGCGCTTTTTACACTGGCAGCTCGAGTTCCCGGAATCCTGCTCCGAGGCGAATGGCCAGGCTTCGACGCCGTGCTGGGTAATCCGCCCTGGGACAAGGTTCTGCCCAGCAAGAAGGAATTCTATACCGACGTGGATGCGCTCGTCATCGCGTTCAAGGGGAACGAGCTGGATCGGCGCATCCGCGAACTGCACCGCAATCATCCGGGCCTCGAGGAACAGTTCGAATTCGAACGCGAACGCACCACCACGTTCGCACGCGTCCTGCGCAAAGGCGGTGATTTTCCGCTCGCCAAGCCAGCCACCGAAGTGCAAGACGATGATGATGAGGGCATGCCAGGACAACGAAGGAGAAACTCACGCAGCGCACCTGAAGACCTCTCGAAGTACTTCGTTGACCGCTCGCTGCGGCTGGTGCGCGAGGGCGGCGCGGTCGGACTCGTCGTGCCATCGGTCGTTTACAATGGCGACGGTTGCGTAGGGATCCGACAGTACCTGTTGCAGCATGCCACGATCAGCGCGTTTGATGGCTTCGAAATCGCCGCAAGATCTTTCCAATCGACTCACGCTACAAGTTCACAAATCTGATCGCGCGCAGGGGGGCAGACCGTTCGAACGATTTCGATGCAGCGTTCATGCGCCACGAGGTTAGCGAGCTTGCGGACGCTTCACTCAAGCCGTGGATAGTCCGGGTAACGCGCGCTGAGATCGAGCAGCTATCGCCCGAGACACTGGCTTTTCTCGAATACCGGGATCCGCGCGATCAGGAGACCGTGCGAAAAATGAGTGCGGGCCGACCCACGTTTGGAGGCGCTGGAAGCGGCGCCTGGGGAACTCGGCTCATCAGCTGGCGGCAGCACGAGATCATCTACAACGCGAGCGAGGATAAGGACCTGTTCACCATCCCGGGAACCGACCGACTTCACACACCCGCATCCGTTCTCGGCGCCAACGCACCGGCCAATCACGAGGCCCTCCTCGGCGCAATGCGTCGCGCACGCTTCTGGCCCGTTTATGAGGGAAAGCTCATAGAGCAGTATCGGGTTGGCATAAAGCCCGTGCGCTGGTGGCTTTCCCTGGCTCAGACGGAGGCCAAGTACGGCCGCACGCCACGCGAACAGCCGACTCTGGTGTTCCGGGAAACCGCGAGCAACACGAACCAGCGCACCTGTATTGCGGCGGTCGTGCCGGCAGGGGCCGCGGCGTCCCACACCTGCACGGCGGCGGATTTCGAAAACCTCCGCTCCGAAGCCGCGTTAACAGTCCTCAACTCCCTTTGCTTCGATTACCTCCTCAGGCTCCGCTCCGCCGGTACTCATGTCAGTTTCACGTACATCCTGCCCGTGGCGGTCCTTCCAGCAAGCCAGGTCAAGACCCTGCCTCACATTCCTACCCGGTTCGCCCCAGCGGCCGGCATCGCACACATCTCCCACGACCTGAGCGCATGGCCCCATCTCTGGGCTGCCGACCGTGCTGTCGCCGAGGCGTATGGTCTTGGTCCACAAGAATTTGGCCATATCCTTGAGACCTTTACCGTGTGGCTCAGGAAACGCCCCGGCATCGCCGAGTTCTACCGTGCTCGTGTGGCCAAGTGGACTGCCGGCCGCACCTGACAGATCGCTGTATTGCAAATGGCTGTATGCAAGATTATCTTGCAACCAGCGACCAACGCGCCCAAGCGCGACCAACGCTGAGAGCAGCAATGCAGAACAGACAGACCATGCAAATCGGCCTCCGTCTCAAGGCCGCGCGTGAACACGCTCGGATGACCCAGCAAGATTTGGCCGCAAGACTCGGCTTCGAGCATCGTCAAACGCTGGCGAGTGTGGAGGCCGGCGAGCGCCGGCTAACCGCAGAGGAGCTGGTTCGGATTATCAGTTTGCTGAGAGTTGACCTCGACTACTTCACGGACTCGTTTCGCCTGGTGGGCGAGGGTCGTTTCTCATTCCGGGCAGCTGGGGTCACGGCCGGCGTGCTCGATCAATTCGAGAACCAGGCAGGCTGCTGGATCGCAACGTACAGGGAGCTCCGCGCTCAGCAGGGCGAAGAGCCGCGCTGGCTGGATAACAAGCTCGCCCTGACGCCGCGCTCGAGCTTTGAGGAAGCGCAGTCGGCTGCGGAGGCAGTAGTCACGCGTTGGCAGCTCGGCGAACGGCCGGCGGAGGTGCTTCATTCCGCCATAGAACATCAGCTCGATGCGCTCGTGCTGTATGTCGATGCGCCGTCGGGCATCTCGGGCGCGGCGTCGCAGGTACCCGGAGTGAACGCGGTTCTGGTGAACCGCCGCGAATCAGAGGGCCGGCGCAGCTTCGACCTCGCGCACGAGCTGTTTCATCTGCTGACCTGGGATGTCATGCCGCCCGATCGCGTCGAGGCGGTGGACGTCCCGCGCGGTGGCAAGGCAAAACGGGTCGAGCAGCTTGCCGAGAACTTCGCGGGTGCGCTGCTCATGCCCGGCGATGTCATGCGGCCGCGCTGGGATACGCGCGATTCGTCAACGGATATGCACGATTGGCTAAACAGAACCGCCGAGGACATGCGTGTCACCGCCTTGGCGGCCAAATGGCGGCTGCATGTCCTGGGTTGTCTGTCCAAAGCTGATCTGCTGGACATCAATGATAAACGCCTGGTGGCTAACGGCCGTCCCACCGGAGCCGCTCCTCACATTCCCGCGTTCAGCAAACCGTTCATGGAGCGGATAGCAACGGCGCTCGATGCGGGCCGACTGTCGGTGAAACGCGCGGCAGCGCTCCTCGCCGTTTCCCCTGGCGAGCTTGCCGCTCTGCTCAGGGAACACGGCTTCGAGCCGTCGTTCGACACGTGAGGGATCCATCGCCTTGGGGACACAATCCGTAGTCCTTGTTGATACCATGATCATAATCGAGGCTGTGCGCACGGGTTGTTGGAACGCCATCAGCGGACAGAGGCGTGTCGTGACGGGTACGGAGTGCGCCGACGAATTGCAACGCGGGGATACGGCACGGGCGAGCTACGTCAGCGTAACAGAACAGGACATCGGCCGTGCGATGGTTGAGTCGGTTTCTCCAGGTGCAGGCGCCGCGTTTCGGCTTGTCTACGCGAACGCGGACGGACTGGATCCGGGTGAACGCGATCTTTTGGCTCTTGCATATAGCCGCAGTGACGATTTCCTGCTCTGCAGCAGTGATAAGGCGGTGGTCGTGGCTGCGCTCAGCCTGGGCTGGCTGGACCGCGTGATCTCGCTCGAGCTGCTGGCCCGCTCCGTGGGCGCACGTCCGAATTCCGAGCTGAAACGTCAATACACGGAATCGACGATGAGTGCGTGGCGCACGACCCTTCAACTCGGCCGCCGGATCTGATGGGAAAGAGCATCCTCGGGAATGTGCGTCACGTTGCGGAGGAGTATCGCCGCTTCATCAAAAGCACGTATCGGCTGGCTGACCCGGCGCTGCGCGCGCAATTCGAGCGGCACGTCAATGAAGCTGACGTGCTGGTCAAAGGCAGGCAGTGGCGGCCGGGCCGGCCAAGCGCGCGCCGGGCGAAGCGCGCCCGGAAGAGGAGCTGGACCATGCGGTGCGACAGATCATCTCGCGCGCCGTGGCACGCGAGGGTGTGGTCGATATCTTCGCCGCGGCGGGCCTGGCCAAGCCCGACATCTCGATCCTGTCCGATGACTTTCTGGCCGAAGTGCGCGGCATGCCGCAACGCAACCTCGCCGTGGAATTGTTGCAGAAGCTGCTCAAAGGCGAGCCGAACCTGCGCCGGCGCAGGAACGTGGTGCAATCGCGATCGTTCAGTGAGATGCTGGCAGAAGTGATCCGCCGCTACCAGAACCGCGCGGTCGAGGCTGCACAGGTCATTGAGGAGCTGATCGCACTCGCCAGGGAGATGCGTGAGGCCAACGCGCGCGGTAGCAACTGGGCCTGAGTGAGGAAGAGTTGGCTTTCTACGATGCGCTGGAGACGAATGACAGCGCGGTGCAAGTGCTGGGTGATGAAACGCTGCGCGTGATCGCGCGCGAGCTGGTCAGCACTGTGCGTAACAGCGTCACGATTGACTGGACGCTGCGCGAGGATGTGCGTGCAAAGCTGCGCGTGCTCGTCAAGCGCATCCTGCGCAAGTATGGCTATCCGCCAGACAAGCAGGAGAAGGCGACTCAGACGGTGTTGGAGCAGGCCGCGCTATTGTCGGATGAGTGGACAGCCGCGGCCTAAGATCTGATGTGCAAATGCGTAGCCTCCGTTCACGGCCAAGTGCATCCTCGGGCCGTGGCAATTTCTACTTGGGTACATGGCTGGGCAACCTTGCCATACCTTCGATTCAGCACAGTCTGTTAGGGTTGGAAAGGTTACGCTTCTGGACGAAACATTGAGCTTTGAAGGCAACCGTCGGTACACAAGAACTACCCGAAGCAGATAAGATACGCGTGACAGTGCGTATGTTCAGGAAGTAATGGAGTTCGGGAGCTATCGGATAAAGGACTCTGCGACTGCGCTGATAAAAGCGAAAGGGGTCTCAGCTTTACCTTGCTTGAGTTGGAAAGCCCCGATACGACCCACCATTACTATGAACTTCTCTCTGCTATTGTGACTCTCCGGCGTCAGTGATGTTGCATCACTCTCCAGTTCTCCGCCCAACGGGATCATGTCATTGCTGGCGCTCGACGGTACAGACGCGTCGCGTCCGGTGATGGCTGCTTACAGCGCTGGCAAGACGGCGCGGCTCTTCATGCGTCGCGCTGAACAACTCTTCCAGCACCGGATCGCGGTCGTGCACGATTCCTCGGGTGCCACTAGGCCGCTTTTCTGCGCTTGCGCGGCGTCTTGCTGCGGGCCGATGAAATGGGCCGCACTTTACGGCGACCATTCTTGCGCCTGGTGCGCGCCGCCTGCTTGGGCTTTGCGGCTTCTTGCGCGTCCTGCCGTTCGAGTGATTCGATCATTTCGGACAACAGTGCGATCAGGTTCTTGCGCTGCGTCTTTTCGCTCACACTCCACTTGCCGCTGTCCGCGCGCTTGTGCGCCAACTTGAACTTGAGGCCAGTCATGGATGTCGTGTAGTCATTGGCTGTGAGCTTGCGCACGTTCTGGTGCGCCAGGATATACCAGTGATACTCCGTGCCGACCGGCACACCGGAGCCTTCTGGTGCCCGGCCCGCGCGCTGCTTGGGAACGGCGTAGCTGAACTCCCACTTTTCGGGCGTTACTTTCTTTTCCCGCCATTCGCCCTTGTCGTAGTACCACTTGTGCGTGCGACCCACCTTCATGCCCGTGTACTTGCGGCCTTCGAATTCCTTGAACTCGTTGTAGGTAGTGGCCGCATCCTTCTCGGTTTCTGTGCGTTTGCGCCGCGCGGACATGGTCTTTGGTTTCATGGATCGCCTGCCGTTGAGAGCCATGGCTGGGATATGGGGCAAACGTCGTACCGGATCTGGGCCGAGAATTGCGGAGCACAGGGTCAGGACCGTGCCGGCGCCACAGCGCTAATGCGGCCTGGTGCAGGAGCAGAAGCGATCCATGTCCACGATGCGATTCCCCGAGCGTGACCCGCCTCCGCGTTCCCCATCCGACCCGCCGCCGGCAGTTACACACCTGGACATTTCATGGGCCACACTGGCCAGGGTCGTGGTCGCGACTCTGCTGACGCTGGCGGCGCTCTGGTTGATCACATCGCTGGCGCAGGTGATCGTGATGAGCGTGCTGGCCATTCTGATTGCGGTCGTGCTGTCCGACCTGGTAGCCTGGCTCCAGCGCAAAGGTATCAGCCGCGGACTGGCGGCCCTGATCTCGATCGCGGCGCTCGTACTGGTCGGGGGCGTCGTGCTCGCCATCGCAGTCCCACCGCTGGTCCACGAGGTAGATGCGTTCTTCGACAACTTGCCGCGTACCACGCAGAGCCTGCGCAGTCGCCTGTCCGGTGAACCCGCGCTGTACAATGCGCTGGTGAGCAAGGTCGACGCGTTGCGGCGCGATCCGAGTGGACTGCTGTCCGGCGCTCTTCATTTCGGGTTCGGTGTGGCTTCGAACGTATTCGGCGGCGTGCTCTTGCTCACGCTCGCGCTTTATTTCCTGATCGATGGCGAACGGATGCGCGCCGTGGTGTTGCGCTTCACACCCCAGGCGTACCGCGCGCGCGTCCAGGCGACGATGTCGGGCACGGCCGGCGTGATCAAGGCTTACTTCATTGGCCGGTCCATCATTTCCGCGCTGTTTGCCATCTTTACGTTCCTGCTGCTGACCGTGTTGCACGTGCCCTACGCCATGGTATTCGCGGTGCTCGCGTTTTTCCTGGGTTCGATCCCCAATATTGGTTCACTGCTGGCCACCGTACTCCCCGCGCTGGTTGCCCTGGCCTACCGGGGCATAACGACGGCACTCATCGTGGTAGGGGTATTGCTCGCCTACCAGCAATTGGAGAACAACTTCATCCAGCCACGCGTGCTGAGCAAAAAGCTGAACGTGCCGTCCGTCGCCACGTTGATCGGCGTGCTGGCCGGCGCCAAGCTGCTCGGCATCCTCGGCATCATCCTGGCCACGCCGTTCGTGGGCATGTTGCCCGTATTGGAGCGGATCTGGATCAGACGTGAAGCCGAGACGGCACCGTTGGTTCCGCAGTAGTAGCGTCCTCGTCCTGGTCCTGATATACGGATTCGGGAGCGCATAACGGGAGCAGGAGCGGGAG
>JBOHRF010000231.1:0-8060 GCA_050732575.1 Longimicrobiales bacterium | reverse complement strand
TACACGCGCTCCCCGGGACCATTCGGGTTTTCGTTGCTGTCCAGGCGGATCATTCCGGGGCGCTCGGCCAGCAACCGATCCGCGCGACGAGTGGAAACGCCCTGTGCGACCAGCGCCTCGTGTCCGCGCCAGGTAAAGATGGGCTTGGCGAGCACGCCGGCACTGCCGGCGCCCAGAATAGCTAAAAAAAGGCGGCGAGAAACTGGCATGGACGCCTCCGGATGAGGGTCGGTCGAACTTAGCAAATGGTCGCGCGTATGGCCACGAGTTGCGCAGGCCGCATCGGTCCCTACCACCCTTATCCTCCCCCCACTCCTACTTCCTGAATACCTTTACCGCATGTCATCAACGACGGCTAATCCGCCGGAAACCGCACCCGATGCGACGCAACACCGCGTGCGCAACTTTCGCCTGTTGGGTGGCGACCGCGGCTGGCGTACTGCACTGCGCGAATTCCTGGTCATTGTGACCGGTGTTCTGTCCGCGCTGGCAGCGCAAGCCTGGTGGGAACGCGGGCAGGAGCGGGAGCGGGAGCGTGCATATCTCTATCAGCTCCTGGCCGACACGCGCGAAAACGAGCGCCGTATCGCGCTGGCCATGCGGGAAGACAGTGCCTCTATGCACGCCGTTGGGCGCGTGGTGCGCGCGCTGCACACACCCGGGCCCATGCCCTCGAATGATTCGCTGGCAACCTGGTTGCTGATTGCCCTCAATTCTTCCGATTTCCAGCCCGTGACGGGAACGTATCAGGCACTGCTCAGCGCGGGAGATCTGCGTCTCCTGCACAACGACACCTTGCGAGGGCTTGTGGTAGGCTACGCCGCAACATTGGCGCACGAACGCGACATGTTGATGCTGTTCCTGCAGGGCGTGCTGAACACCGCGTCACCCCTTGCGCAGGCAGTGCCGTTCATTCGCCGCATCTTCATTGATGACCCGCCGCGTGCCGGTGCGTATGGCTTCGACTTCGCGGCCAGGCGCAACGATCCCGAAATGGGCGCTGCCCTGTTCGTACTTCAGGTAGCAAACCGCAACCGGTTCAACCATTTGAGGCGCCTCCTCGAAAAAACGGTCGAGCTGCGGCGCGCGCTGGAAGCTGAACCGGGGCTCAATTGATCGGATATCGCTGCAGGTACTCCAGATCAAACTCGCCCGATCACGCAATGAAGAGGCCTCGCCCGGGCCTGCCCACGCGTTCGGTGTGTCCGGCGCCCAAGATCAATCAACTGTACGATTCGATCACACGAATCGAGAACGAGAAGCCGGCCGTCCTTCAGCTCGAGCAGCCCGCGTCGCGGCTCAGTGTTTGGCATCCCTGACTGGCTGTGCGCTGAGCGGATTCGCTGGCTTCACGGCGGCATCCGGCAGGGGCGTAAACTTCACCGGTTCGACCTCGAGGAGGATCGGCTCGTGAAAGACCTCGATGACTTCATCACCATCGGGCCAGCTCGTAATCACTACGATAGCAGCAATCACGAGGATATGCGCGGCCGCGACGATCATCCAGAGGGTCCACGACTTCTCGCCCGCGGGGCGGCTGGACATGAGGTTGTTGAAGATTCTGTTATCCACGATCTGACCACCCTGGCTCGGAACTGAGCAGCGAAAAAGAATCTAACGGGCGCGGGCCGAGCGGCGAAGCGCTGAGTCGGATGGCCCCACCCAGCGCTCAGGTTACTGGCCGGAATCGGCCGCTTTTCGGGCCGCGTTCCAGTCCGGTGGCTCGACGCCGAGCAGGTGGTGCACGAAATAATCCCATTGTTTGCGATCGCCGTATGGTGCCAACGTCCCGCGCCGGCCCACACCGTGATCGCCGCCCGGGAACACAAACAGATCGAACGTCTTGTTCGCTTTGACCAGTGCGTTGGCCACCTGGAACGTGGAAGACGGATCAACGTTCTCATCCAGCTCGCCAACCAGCAGCAGCAGCTTGCCTTGCAGGCGATGTGCGTTCACCACGTTGGATGACGCGTCGTAGTGTGGCGCCAGTGGCCAACCCATCCACTGCTCGTTCCACCAGATCTTGTCCATGCGATTGTCGTGGCAGCCGGCAAAGCTGACCGCGACTTTGTAGAACTCGGGATGGAAGAGCAGCGCGCCCATGGCGTTCTGCCCGCCTGCTGAGCCGCCGTAGATCCCGACTTTCGAGACGTCGTACCACGCGTACTGCGCGGCCACGGCTTTGTGCCAGAGCTTGCGATCGGGAAAGCCCGCGTCACCGATGTTCTGCCACGACACATCATGGAACGCCTTTGAACGATTGGATGTGCCCATGCCGTCGATTTGCGCCACTATGAAGCCCAGCTCGGCCTGTGCCTGCATGCCGTATTGCACGCCCCAACTCTTGGGCACGAAAGAATCGTGCGGGCCGGCATAGATGTACTCGATGACCGGATACTTCTTCCCAGGATTGAAGTTGGTGGGCCGCACGATGATGCCGTAGATGTCGGTCGTGCCATCGCGCGCTTTGGACACGAACGCCTCAGGCGGGCGCCAGCCGGTAGCCAGCAATGCTGATGCATTGGCCTTTTCGGCCATAAGCACGAGTTTCTGATCGTTGGTGCGCCGCACCTCCAGCACGGGTGGCAGGTCCACGCGCGAGTAGCGATCCAGGTAGTACTGGCCATCACCAGAGAAACGGATCGTGTGTGTGGCATCGGCCTCGGTGAATGTCGTGAGGCCTGTGCCATCGAAGTTGATGCGGTAGTGGTGAATGAAGTACGGGTCTTTGCCCGGAACCATGCCACTGGCACGGAACCAGATCTGGCGCGCCGCGGCATCGACGCGGTCCACACCGCGCACCACCCACGGGCCGCGCGTGATCGGGTTCTTCACCCGGCCGGTGGCGCCGTCGAACAAGTAGAGGTGATTCCAGCCGTCGCGCTCCGACATCCAGATGATCTCGGCGCCATCATTGACGTCAAAACGGAATCTCTTGGACGAGTACGTGAAGAACGTGCGCGGCTCTTCACTGATGATGGCGCGCGTTGCGCCCGTGTTGCCATCGACCTCGACCACGCGATACACCTGGTGGCCACGCTGGTTGTACTCGAACGTGAACGCGCGGCTGTCGGCGCGCCATACCAGGCCGCTCTGCTCGTACGCGTTGGGAAAGAGCGCACTCGAGATTTCGATCTGCTTGCGCGCAGCCAGGTCGAAGAGCACGGGCTGATCCACATCGAGCACATCACCCGGCTTGTTGTAGAGACGGCGCACATCTTTGGGTTGGATCTGGTCTTCCGGGCTGGACATCACGTAGTGCACTTCACGCGTGAAGCCGGGCTTCACGCGATAGGCCGCGAGCTTCTTCGAGTCGGGCGACCACGACAGCGACTGGATTACGTACGCGTTGGCATCCGAGCCGTCGGTCGAGAGGGCCGTCCAGTCGCCCGTACCCACGGCGCGCGTGAAGACGTTGAAGTTGCGGATGACCGCTTCGGTCTTGCCATCGGGTGACCCGCGGGGCGCAGGGTTGGGTTGCGCCGCATCGCCGTACAAGCCGCCGCCAAAACGTCCAGTGCCGCCGCCACCACCCCGTCCACCTCTTCCACCGCGTCCGGCAAACGTTGGCACCGCCGTGCAGCGTGACTCCACAACGGTGCAGGTGAAGCGCAGCGTGTCGACCGTGATTTCGAAGCTGCGCTCGTCGGCCGCGTAACTCAGCTCATTGAAGGGCAGCACGCGCGCATCGATGGTGCGGCCGGTCGCAGTGGCAAGCGACGCAGCCAGGGCCGTGTGGTCGAATGCCGGCTTCTTCTCCAGCGTGGCCGCATCGGCAATCATGAACGTGGTCCCGCCCGTGATCGACTTGCGATACCAGAAGCGGCTCGTGTTGCCGATCCAGGCCTCGGTATCGACCAGGTCGACCACGAGTCCATCCAGTCGAGTGCGCACGGATTGCGCGCGCGTGTAGTCGGCGGCGCTACCCTGCGCGGCGGCGGATCCCGCCAGCGTGTATGACAGGGCGGCCGCGGCGCTGAGCGCCCGAGCGTAACGGCGGCGATGGCGAATAAGCACGGCGAGCCTCGAGGTGTTCAGGGGGCGGTGCGACCAGCAGGATCAATATATAGCCAACGGTCGCGCGCCCAGTACAGCGCTGGGACACTGGCTGCAATCCGCTGGTTTGACATACCTTTGGTTGTACCTGCCTGGTTTGATCGAGTTGACATGAACGATGTGCGCGCGCGTCCGCCTGAGTGAAGCGCGTTGGCCGAGCAAGCAGTAGCGCGCCTTGCCTCAGATCGATTCGTCGAACAACTCACGCAGCGGGATCTTCAACTCAGGCAGCACGTCCTCGCCGTCCAGCACATCCGATTCGCGCAGCAGCCTGGCTGAGCCGTCCGCTCGATACATCGTTGCCGAATTCGTCTCCGAATGAATCACCCACACGAGTGGCGTGCCCGCGTCGAGATAGTCCTGGATACGCTGCTGAAGAGCTTTGGGGCGCTCGGCCGATTCGACCTCGACCGCCAGATCCGGAGTTGTGTGGAAGAAGCCTTTTGGCTCGCCGCCAATCTGATCAAGCCGCGCTTGGCTGACGAACGAGACGTCAGGACCCCGCAACCGCTGGGGATCACGACGAAGCCCCAAAACGAAACCTACCTCGATATAGACGCGGCCGGGAATTCGCTGTTGCGTTACATGGGCGTGCAGCCGCTTGAATACCTGTCCCGCTATCCGACCATGACTCGCGCCGACAGGCGTCACCGGTTCCAACTCTCCGTCCACCAGTTCGTAACCGGAGAGGTCCGGCGGAATGGGGATACGGAGCACGTCGTCTGCGGAATAGATGGGCATGGGGTTCGTTGCCATGATGTGATGACCGTTCTGCTCATGGGAATGTAACCTCGGATGGTGTCGGTTCAAGCGCTCTCCGCCCCATGATGGGTGCACTGCCAGGGCGATCCGATAGCTGGCTCGGCCATTTCCAGTGAGCGAGACATCGCTCCTATCGACCGGCTATCATCGCTCGGTAGTTTGAGTTCATCCGCCTCTTCACTTTTGCCTGCGTGATGGATGTGCGCGTACGACCCATCGTTTCTCCATGCCGCCCGGCTTGATTACCACGCGCGCCATCCTGATCGAGCGGCTCGGTCCACCCGCCATTCTGGTGGAGCGCACGGTTGAATTGCGCGATCCGGCCGCGGGCCAGGTGCACGTGAAGGTGGCGGCTGCGGGATTGAACTTCGCCGACCTGCTCATGCGGGTCGGCCTGTACGGCACCGTGCCGCCGCGCCCGTTCAGCCCGGGCTTTGAAGTGGCGGGCGAGGTCGTGCGCGTTGGGCCGGGTGTCGAAGGTTGGCGCGAGGGCGATCGCGCCATCGCGCTCATGCGCTACGGCGGCTACGCGCACGATGTCGTGGTGCCGGCCGCGAATCTGTTCCGCTATCCATCGGCGCTGTCGTTCGTTGAAGCTGCCGCGATCCCGGTGGCTTTTCTCACGGCGTGGGTGTGCCTGTTCGAGGCCGCGCGCGCGCGTGCAGGTGAAACGGTATTGATCCTGGGTGCGGCTGGTGGTGTGGGCACGGCAGCCGTGCAACTTGCGCGTGCTGCCGGGCTGCGCGTGATCGGCACGGCCGGCACGGAACACAAGCGCGAATTCGTGACCGCGCAGCTCGGTGCCGATGCGTGCTTCGATGCGCGTGGCGACTGGGAGGCCGGCGTCCGGCGCTTGTTGGGTGAGCGCGCTATCGATGTGGCTCTCGATGCGGTGGGCGGACGCGCCACCGCTTCGTGCCAGCGTTTGTTAGCGCCTCTCGGCCGGCTCGTGTTCTACGGCTTGAGCACAGCCCTGCCCACCCAGCGGCGCAGCTGGCCGCGCGCGCTACTGGCGCTCATGAAAACGCCGCGCATCCATCCGCTCTCGCTGGTCCAAGCGAACCGCGGCATCATGGGTGTGCACCTGCTGCACCTGGGCCGCAAGGAGTCTGTCCTGCGGCCGGCGCTGGGCACGATCATGCAGGGCATCGAGCAGGGCACACTCCGCCCGATCATCGATCAGGTGTTCCCGTTGACCCGTGATGGCGCCGTGGCCGCGCACCAGCACGTGCACCAGCGCAGGAGCCTGGGCAAAGTAGTGTTAGCGGAGTCACAATGAATGCATATGACGAAGGGCTGGCAGCCGAGACGCGCCTGGCGCGATAGCGGAGGGCTCATGCAGAAGTGTGCGACGATGCTCGCGGCACTGCTATGTGCTGCGTTTCACCTACCAACACTCGAGGCAGGCGGTATCGGACAGTGTGCAGGTCCGTAGCCTCCTGGCCGAATATGTGAACGGCTGGCGGGATGGCGATGTGGCGCGACTCGCGCGCGTATTTGCCACGGAAGAAGGCCGCGTATTGTGGCTGGCTGGAGATCCTGGGAACGAGACGCTGAGGTCCATGACCTTCGCACAGGCGGTCCGCTGCGACTCACGCGAGCTGGTTCCAGCCTCCGGCCAGAGCCGTGGCCGGCGAGGCCATCGACTGGAAGCGTATGAGCCGCACCGCGCCCTGATCTTTGAGCGATGCGAGTGGCGTGAGACCGCGCTCTAGCAATAGCGCCGCAGCTCGCTCGGTCATGAGGGCTTCAGCACAGGGCAGCACGTAGGTCCCTGCAGCACTGCGCACGAGCTGAAGTGGCAGACCTTCGATGTTCTGGTCCAGTCCGGGACGTAGTTGCCAACCCGCGCGCTGGAATGAATGGCCCAGCAGCAGCGCACAGGCCAGCGCCGGATTACCCCAGAGGAAATCTTCATGTGCGGGCGAGTCGGTTGCCTCCTCGAAGGGCAACAGTTCACACGGCTCGCCATCATCACCGTACGCCGGCCGCAGGAGGACGCGCGGCAGTGCGAGTGCTACGTGGCTGGCCTCCGGGGTTTTGCGGAATGCGCCCCAGGCGGGATCGACCGGCTCGGTCCACTCGGCGGGCTCCGTGAATGTGTCCAGTGCGGGACAACCAGCCAGGCGGAGATGTGCTGCTGCAATGAAAGGAACACCCGCTTCTCGTGCCACCTGCCCAATGTGTCCGAGCAGCGCCGCATCCTGCGCACTCGGACTGAATGTGTAGCAACCGGCCAGCATGGCCCACGGTGCATCATCGACTCCGGTATTGACCAACCGGGAAAAACGTTTGGTTCTCTCGTTCTCGGCCGCAACATCCGCAGCCAGCACGGCGCGCGGCACGTTCACGAGATGCACACGTAGACTCCCATCCGTTTCCAGGCGTCTGGTAAGAAAGTCAACGCCGCGCCAGAGCGATTCCAATGCCTGGAACGCGGGCTGGTGCAAAAGCGAGCGCAGTCCGTTGACCAGCATTTCATCCACCTGCGCCACCAGTGCCGCCTGACGCGGGTCTTGACCGGCGATGAGATGCGGCCCGACTACGCGCCGGATGAACGTTTGCAGATCGTCTTCACGCGGCGCAGCCACGGGTGTCAGCGCGGGTCCCGCTTGCGTGGCCAGGATGTCCTCGAGTAGGCTCGCGCCGCCCGCGCGCGCACTGCCCCCTGATGGCGGTGGCGCCGCGATTTCTTCGCCGCGCAACTCACGCGCCGCGGCAGCAAACGTGCGCGTATCGGCCAGCCGCTGCCGCAACTGCCAAACGGCGGCCAACGCCGGCACGCGCTGGAGCAGGCGGTCGGGGTGAAAATCGTCCAGTTCCTTGAATTGAAGCGCGAATTGCGCCTCATTCACGCTCTGCTCCGATGCCTGCTCACCCGAGGTCATGCGAAAGCGCAGTCCTGGTGATAGGCGGGCCATCACTTCATCCACATTGTCACGGTCAACCAGGATGGGTTGCCAATCGCCGTAATCCGATGTCGACCCGGCGCCACGAAAATCACCGAGCACCGCAATGTTGAACGGCGACTCAACACGCGGCCTGGCCGGCAGCGGCTCCTGGCCGAGAGTGATGTCGAGCTCCACGCGCGTGCGTGCATCTCTTCCAGACGACATGTTCGGTCCTTCCGGTTTTGCTGGGCGGAGAGATTGGTGGGCAGGATACGAGGAGCGTACTCGCTTTGCCAGAGGGGGGGCTCCCTTCGACGGAACTGAGACTGCGTGCTGAAGTCGAAGTTCCGT
>JBOHRF010000230.1:0-8234 GCA_050732575.1 Longimicrobiales bacterium | reverse complement strand
TGCATGCAACGATTCGGTCACGCGACCGGATGCCGTCACGCATCGCGCCGGCGAAGCACAACTGGTCGCGCTCGCGGAGGGCGACGGACGCGTGGTCGCAGTGGGAACACGGTATTGGTATCACACGGACGATGACGGTTCCGCTTACGCGCCCGACTCCGACTCAGCCGTGGTCGTGTGGTCAGCTGACGCCCGAACGTGGCAGGTAGCAGCGCTGCCGAAGCCAGCGGGCGGGCTATTCGGCCTGGCCTACGGCAACGGTGTTTTCCTGGCCAGCGGCTCGATCCGTGAATCCGGCCAGAGCGTGGCTGTGGTATGGCACTCGACGGATGGCAGCGAGTGGCAGCAGTCGACGCCGGGCGTGGCGCTGCGCTCGATTGCGTTCGGCAACGGCTACTTCGTCGCTGCCGACGGGAACGGCGTCATGCGCTCGACTGACGGGAACAACTGGGAACGTGTTTTTCAGCGCGCTGCCCTGGATACCGAAGTAACGTTCACAGGCAATCGTTTCGTTTTTCACGGCAGCGGTGGCCTGATTGCGACCTCCCCGGATAGCCACACCTGGCAGGTACATGTACTGACCAGTAGTGTGCGCATGGTCAGTGTGCTCCACGACGGCGCGCTGTTCCTGGGCAGCGGCGTTACGGCGTCCGAGGATATACGTCATTTTTCGCTGCGCTCAGCCGATGGAATTCTTTGGAGCTCGTTGCTCGCGTCCGGCAGCCTTCCTCGAATCAGCACTTTCCACGAGGGCCGCTACATTGCCCTCAGCAGTGCCGGCATCTTCTTGTCCACCAATGCTTCGGACTGGGAATTGACACGTCCGGCGCAGCAGACCCGTGCGATCCCGGAATTCTTTTACACGGCCACATTCGCGCTCGGGCATTTCATTGCGATCGGCCGCGGCCAGATCGCGACCAGTGTTAACGGCCGGACCTGGACAACGATTGCTGCACCGCGCTGGCCCCTGGAAAACTGAGCCAGGCCCATGACGGAGCGCGCGCTCTGGCGCTGTCCCGATTGTGCCCGCGAGTTCGCGAATCGCAACCAGTCGCACGCCTGCGGCGTTTACGACCTCGAGCACCATTTCCGGAATAAGCCACCCGGCATGCGCGCACTTTTCGATCTGGTCATCGCCACACTGGACACGATTGGCCCGGTGCGAGTTCTGCCGGAAAAGACGCGCATCGCGTTTCAGGTGCGCATGTCGTTCGCTCAGTCTGCACGCCTTTCGTCTGACTGACGCGGCCGAGATCGACGAGGAATTCCGTGCCTGGCTGGTCGAAGCGTACGCTGTCGGGCGGGCATCTGAGGTGACCAACGCCTCAGTTGACTCGCAACATTGTGCTGCGCTTGCCTGAAGCGATGAGCAGTGCAACGTCGAATCCCTGTATCACGCTGCGCAGCTCCGGCTTGATGCTTGCGAACCGATTCAGGCGCGCGCGCAATGGACGCAGATCGACGATGTAAGACTGTGTGGTCGAGCCGACATCGGCCAGCGGCTTCCATTCGGGCGACTCCGTTAACGTCCAGTAGGTGCCCGGTTCGTTGATCAGGTACACAGTGATGCCAAATGCCTCGGCGTCGTTCGCGCGCGCGAACTCGGACAGGAAGTTCCCGAACGTCTCGACATTGAGCATGTTGATGCCGCGATACATGTGCAGGTGTCCCAGGCGAGCCAGCACTTTGACCGGAGCGGGGCCGGTGCGTTGCGCGGTGCGGTATTGCTTCATGAATTCCGATTTCATCGACTGCTCGCGCAGGTTGTTGCCGAAGTAACCGCCGCGCCGATAAATCAGGTTCGAGCGCTCCAGGCTGGCCAGCAGGCTGTCGGCTTCCGAGCCGGCGCGCGGGTGGTAGCGCGTGCGCAGCTGAGCGAGCTCAACAGAATCGACGCGGTTCACGAACCGCTGGATGGACGTGCCCGGGCTGGTCGGCCGTACGCTCTCGAGCGGAGTCGCACGAGCCAGAAACTCGTCCGTCACGGTTCGCGCTGCATCCGTGGCCGCCAGTTCGCGCAGCCGCGTCAGGATGTGCTGCGCGCCGAACACCTGGTCCAGCCCCCAGATCGGCTGGGTGCGCGCCGTCGATTGGCGCGCAACCGCCGCAATCATCTCGGCTTCCTGATCGTTCCAGAACTGCAAGGCGTGTTTGTATCGTTTCGCCATTGCGACCGTCGAGTCCAGATTGCCGCGTCGGCTCGGCACCATCAGCTGACGGACGATCTCCGGATCGTCCTCTATCGCGAAATAGTTGAAACCGTAGAGCTGCTGCAGGTCACGGAACAGCGTTGCGGTAAAGCGCGGGATATCCATTCCGTTGTGAAATTCCCCGATCATCACGAACTGCGACCGCGCCGTTTCTCGCCGGAGGAAATCCGCACCTGGCCCGCTGATCTGTCCCTCGCGCAGATCGATCGGGTATCGGTGTGCCCGCAGGAGGCTGTCCAGGGCCGGATCGGTGGTATCCTGAGCAAATCCGCCGAACGCGACGCCTGCACTGATGATGAAGATTCCGAGAATCATGGGTGCCCTTTTGATGGATACGCGCCGGTCGATTAGATACCAGTCTGGCCGCCGAGGTTGGACCGCGGAGGATTGACCTCGGCTTGCGACGCTACGGCGCTATGCCGGCAAATACGAGATGACGACGCTGGGCGGCCTGCTCCTGACGGTAGAACTGCAGGAAGGTCAGCTGCGAATCCAGCTTCCGGGCCAGGCGGCACTACCGCTGCGGCCGACGTCCATGACCTCCTTCGAAGTGGTCGGCGCGCCGGCCCGGATGACATTCAACACGGCAGCGGACGGAGCCGTGGAGGGGATCACCTTCCAGCAGGACGGGCAGCACCCCGGACGACGCGTCGTAGAGAAAGCGTCAGTGGACCTCACCAGCTTCGCAGGTCGTTATTTCAGCCAGGAGCTGGAGACATTCTATGACCTGACTGTTGAGGGCGGACAAC
This sequence comes from Longimicrobiales bacterium, assembly GCA_050732575.1. Lineage (GTDB taxonomy): Bacteria > Gemmatimonadota > Gemmatimonadetes > Longimicrobiales > RSA9 > JBBDWZ01. The sequence goes on along the minus strand of JBOHRF010000230.1, from coordinate 5,275 downwards.
TCGTCATCCGGCACCGTCGTTTCGGACCGGTCGCGCTGACGCACACCAATGGAGACACCTTCTCCGGAACATTGCCTGTGAGCCAGGTCGTCTTCCGCCGCGATGCGCAAGGCAATGTTACCGGGTTTGAAGCTGGCAACGGGAGGGCACGCGGCATCATCTTCAACAAAGTCAGCCGCTAGCGAGCCGAGAACTCGACATCACGGACTGTCTCGATGGCCGAGTAGCGCTGCCATGCCTGGCCGGCGTTGACGGACCAGCACGGATCCGGACGGAAATCTCTGGGTGGGTGTTGGGACATTGGACGCCAGGGGCCGAAAGTGGTTCGTCTTTGACTCCGCGGGCGCACTGCGACGCTCGGTGCATTTGCCTGTCGACCCGGTGCAAATCGGCCGGAACCATGTACTCGCAGCTACCCGAAATGAGAATGACGTTTGGCAGCTGGTCGTTTATCCTTTGCTCAAAGGCGCACGACCTAACGGACGGGGACAAGAACCTCAGTGAGCTGTACGGCCGGCGGCGTTCGCTCTGGCGGCGTTAGATAGATCTCGATGCACGGCGCCTTGCGCATCGATCGTCCTGCACGGGGCATGAAGTCGAGCGCGAGCCACGCATACGTCTCGGCGAGGCGATCGAACGGGCCGCGATGGACAGCGGTCGCGTACTCGCCGCCGCAGACCTCGGTCACGCCGATGTCGCTTTCACCGCGAACGTTCGCGGTGAGCTCGATGCAACAGTCGAAGCGGAGCTGCACGGCCGGCGTGATGCGCGGGTTGTCGTGCGCGAGGCCGAGTAGCAGCGGGTCGATCTTCGAGGCGCGCGCCGCGGCCCAGGCGGCGAGCCGTTCGAACACCGGGCGCACCTGATCGTACGGGCCGACGTGCCGGACGAACGCGACGCGCAGCGGCGCGACCGTCTCGATGCGACCCACGAGTCTTCGTTGTTCAATCACAGGTCCGGCCCAGCGTCCGCGCTCGCGTTCGCGAAACACGCCGGGCGCGCAGCCGAAGCGTTCGCTGAAAGCGCGCGTGAACGCGCTCTGGCTTCCGTACCCCGCCTCTCGTCCAATATCGGCGAGGGCGCGCTGACTCGTCGACAACTCATGCGCCGCGCGCTCCAGCCGCAACCGCCGGACATACTCGGCGGGCGGCTCTCCGACGATCGCCGTAAAGAGCCGATGAAAGTGAAATTCCGATAGACACGCGTGATCGGCCAGCTCGGGCAGCGAGAAGGTGGCATCGAGATCGCGCTCGATGGCGACCACCGCGCGCAGCACGCGCTCGACGCTCACCGCCGCGCCGCGAGCAGGCCTGCCGCCACGCCCCCGAGGATTTTCCCCGCATAGGCGGCCGCGAAGAGTGGAATGAACTTCTCAAACTGGTCTGCTGGCAGCGCTCCCGATGCGAAAGTGAGCACGGCATCCAGCAGCGTGACCGCAATGCCGACGATTGTGCCGTGCAGTAGCGGACGATCTGTACCTCGGGAGGCCAGAAAGGCAAAGCCAAAGGTGGAGATGGCTCCAGCAATTGGACCGAGCCACATTCCGACGCGTTCCGCGAAGGCCTGGCGCGTTTGCGGGTCGACGCCTCTGGTCTCGTAGATGAGTACGACCACGACGAGCAGCAGGATGGGAGTGAGCTCGGCGAGGATTGTCGCCAGCGTGATTCGGCCGATCCGAATTCCCTTTGTTCCGCGCACCGCGCCGATCCTGTGAAGAGGTGGCGCGAAGATACCGTGGGGATGGCGCGCGCGGGAGAGCACGCGCGCAAGTCCGCAAGAAATGTCAAATCACTGCTTCTTTGCGTCCGCGAGTAGTGTGCTGGCAAACTACGGTTTGAAGCTGACGAGCCGGCTGGCCGCGCCGCGGTGAGGGTGCTAACCATTCAAGAGTTCACGGAGCGGCGCGTCCACAGCGCCGGCTCGCAGCTTGAACCGGGACGTTAGGCCGACCACTACTCTTTGATCATGGCAAAAGACCTTTTCGTATTTAGCGCCACACTCACCATTGTGGCGGGGTTGCCTTGGTTGGCGTGGCACGCTTTGTTTATACAGGGATGTAGAGTGCCCGACTCGCGGACAGCGTTCTTCGGATCACCAATGACATTTCTTACCTGGCGGCGGCTTCATCGGTTTGCTACGGGAGCCATTGCTTTGCTCGCAGTCCTCCACTCCGTTCTTACATTTCTTTTGTATGAAACCTGGTCTCCGGATTCCGTCTGGTTTCTAGGAACTGGCCTCGGGCTTCTATTCCTCGCCGCTGCGAATTGGTCGCACGTCGGCGAGAGTCCCTGTGATCTTCCCACCGCACCAGTAATTCGCTGGGCCAATGTAGTTTTTGTATTTTTTGGCATCGGAGCCGTTCTAGCCCTCCCGGAACCGCAGGCTTTTGTTATTCTGGCTGCACTCGTGATCCAAGCCGCGGCAAGCTTTGTCACTTTGCGGGCCCCGACACGACCGGAGCGAGATGATTCCGACGTGATTGTTTCCTGATGGCTTTGCCGGTCGGATTTGAGTAACTCGCTTGAACAAATCTGACGCGCCTAACGGTCGGATGAAGCTGTCAGGAGCGGGTTCCTTCAGCGTGTAGACGCCGGTATGATCTGGTACAGCAAATCAATCAGGTAGCTGCTGGGTTGGCCGCAGCTTACACTTCGTGCGCCAGTTCTTGGTGGGCTACCGCGACTTTTTGATGTCATGGATGGTGGTATGGTGATTTCAATCCGTATTCCAATCGTGCTGCTATTCATCGTGTTGTTCGGCATTGCGCCTCTCAGCGCCCAACGGCCCGATTCCGGCACCATCAATGTCACCGTGCGGGAGTCGATGGGGATGGTGGCAGGCTTCCTCATTCGCTCCGAGAACCGCAGCGCGACTTCTGACACCGCCGGCCGTGCGCGGCTGGTCCTTCCCGCGGGACCGCGCACACTGCTCGTGACGCGCACCGGCTTCGTGACCAAACGCGTCACCGTCACAGTGATTGCGGACAGTACCATCTCGTTGACCATCGACGTCGAGATGGAGGTGATGGAGATGGAGCAGTTGGTTGTGACGGCGACACGCATCGAGCGCCTGGCGGGAAATGTGCCGGTCAGAGTCGAAGTTCTCGACGAGATGGAAGTCGACGAGAACACGCTCATGGCGCCCAGCGGTATAACGATGTTGCTCAACGAGACTCCGGGGCTGCGCGTTCATCACGCATCGCCAACGCTGGGTACGGGCAGCGTGCGGATTCTCGGATTGCCCGGGCAATACACCGCAATGCTCGCGGACGGCCTACCAATTTACGGCGGGGCCGCGAGTGCGCTCGGCCCACTGGATATCTCACCCGTCGATCTCAGTCGCGTGGAGCTGATCAAGGGCGCCGCGTCTGCTCTTTACGGAGGGCAGGCGCTCGGCGGGGTCATCAATCTGGTGTCGAAGCGACCATCCGGACGCAACGAAGTGCTCTTCAATAGACGGACTATGGGTGTCACCGACGCTGCCACGTGGCTGAGCCGGCGCTTCTCCGAACATTCGGGCCTATCGCTGCTCATGTCGGGTACGGTGCAAGACGCCGCTGATCCGGACGACGACGGATGGGGCGATCAACCGCGAGCCCGGCGCTGGGGAGTGCGTCCGCGGTACTCATCCAGCAGCGCGCAGGGCGGCTCGCTCTTCATCACCGCGGGTTATGCCTATGACGACCGCCAAGGCGGTACGCTGGGCAGTGCGCTCGCGCCTGGCGGGCAACCATTTCGTGAAGGGTTGACCGGCCGACGCATCGACCTGGGCACGACGCTGCGGCTGCCGCGGCCAGACTCCGGGCATATCGCAGTCCGGCTGGCGCTGTCAACGAACGGGCGAGAACGACGATTTGGTGAAGGACCGTTGGAACGCGATCGCATCTCCACGGGATTCGCCGAGCTCACGCGCATGATGAAAGTGGAGCGCGCAGCTCTGGTGCTGGGCGCTGCCGTGCAGGCCGACGGGTACCACAACAAACTCAACGCGAGTTTCGATCATGACTGGGTGACGCCCGGACTGTTCGTTACCGGTGAACGCCAAATCGGGCCCGCCACGGTGTCGGCAAGTGTGCGTGGTGACGTCCATGCAGAGGAAGGACTCGAGCTGACCGAGCGTCTGGCCATCCTGCTGCGTCCGGCTGCCGAGTGGACGGTGCGGCTTGGTGGGGGGACGGGATTCGCTGCTCCGACTTCGCTGACGGAGGAGGTCGAAGCGATCGGCCTGCGCGCCATTCAACCCAGCACGCTGCGCGGCGAGCGCAGTCTTGGTGTGATGCTCGATCTGAGCGGTCGCGTTCTTGGTGCCGAGTTCCTTTTGACCGGCTACAGTTCGTCCATTGACCGCGCCATCCAGTTGGTCGATCTCAGCGACACCGGACCGTCAGGAACGCTGCGCAATGCAACGGGCCCCACGCGCATCGCCGGCGCGGAAGCAGCAGCGATCTGGCGCTTCGCAGCCGGCAAGTTCCTGCTCACATACGGTTATGCGCACGGGACGAGGAGTGATGCCGAGACCGGTGAACGGGAGGCAGTCCCGCTCCTCAATCGTCACCGCATCGGCGGTGACTTGATGCTGGAGCGGCCCGGCGTTTACCGCGTCGGCATTGAAGGCATTTACTACGGGCGCCAGGCGCTCGATGACGACCCGTATCGCCGCGACTCGAAGCCGTACCTCTATGCGATGGCGATCGCCATGCGGCAATTCGGGCCGGTGGAAGTCGTAGCCAACTTCGAGAATCTTCTCGACGTCCGCCAAACTGAACATCAACCGCTCGTTCGACCGACGCCTACCGTGGGCGGCCGCAGAACGACCGATGTGTGGGCTCCGCTCGAAGGCTTCATGGCCAATGTGGCTGTGCGCTTCCGCTGGCCGCGCGCGAACTGACGCCCACGGGGAACCGTATGGCTCGGTCGACATACCAGGCCGGGTTGCGTTTCGCTCGTACGGGTCGTCCACTACCTCCGGCTCGACAGCTGCGCTCACGGGATAATAGACGTCAATCGCTCCCGTTGACTCCGCGCGATGCCATCGCCACACTATGGTTGACGCCGTCGGAGCGTCACCGGTCCGCGGGAAGGGACGATCCCATCCGGCACATTCCTGTCGTGCGGTGCAACACGCGCCTCTTTTCGGGCCCACCAGGCGGACGCGGGCCGTAACGAAAGGAGGAGTATGTCCTCGCCGTCACCCCTTCCGGATCGGCCAAGCCTCGAATACATGCGCAAAGAAGCGAAGTCGCTGCTGCGCCGAATGCGCGCTGGCGATCGCGACG
>JBOHRF010000229.1:0-8273 GCA_050732575.1 Longimicrobiales bacterium | reverse complement strand
GCGCTGGGTACTACGCGGCGTGGATCTGGCCGTGAGCCGCGGCGAAGCCGTCGCGTTGATGGGTCGCAATGGCAGTGGGAAGACCACGTTGTTACGCGTGATCGCCACGCTTCTGCGGGCCACACGCGGCTCCGGTCGTGTTTGGGAACTCGATCTCACCCGAGAGGCATCCACCATCCGCGAAGTGCTGGGCTGGCTTGGTCATCATCCCGGCCTTTACGACGACCTGACCGCGGCCGAGAACCTGCGCTTCTCGCAACGCATGGCCGGCTTGCCGTTTCAACCTGCAGCTGTCCATTCCGTTCTCGAGCGGGTGGGTCTTTGGGCCGAGCGCGACGAGCGCGTGCGGAGTTTCTCGGCCGGAATGCGCCGGCGCCTGGCCCTGGCCCGCGTCATGTTGCGGCCGCCGCGCGTCCTGCTCCTGGATGAGCCGTATGCCGCGTTTGATCCGGAAGGCGTGGAACTGGTCAACCGCTTTGCGCGCGAAATAGCAAGGAGCGGAGGATGCGCGATTGTGGTCACTCACGACTACGCGCGCGCCAAGCCGGCGGTAGACCGGGTGTTTCACATCGAAGACGGGCGGGTGTTTTCTGGTCTGGATCCAACTCTCAGTCCGGACGATCATGTCACAGCGCCTGAGACGGCCGGATGAGTTGGCAGCGCGAGGCCGCGCGTATCCGCGCGGTGGTCTGGAAGGACCTCACCGCAGAACGCCGCAGCAAAGCAAATTTCAATGCGGTTGCATTTTTTGCCGCTCTGACCTTGCTGCTGTTCGGTTTTGCGCTCGGGCCCAATCAACAACGCATGCAGTCCGCAGCGGGTGGCGTGGTCTGGCTCACCATCCTGTTCAGTGGTGTGCTCTCGTTCAACCGATCCTACGAACAGGAGTTGGAAAGCGGCGCGCTCGACTCGCTGTTGCTCTATCCGGGAGACCGGCGTTCGATTTTCATGGGCAAGCTGCTGGCCAACCTGGGGTTCGTTTTCCTGGTCGAGCTGGTGCTCGTGCCCGCAGCCGCTTTGCTCTATCAGCTGCCGCTACACCGGGCGCCGGGTCAGCTGGCCATGGTGCTGTTTTTGGGCAGCCTTGGCTTTGTTACTCTGGGCACCTTTTACGCTGCCATGGCCAGCCGGGTGCGGGCCCGCGAGGTGCTTTTGCCTCTGCTGCTTTTCCCCATGGTAGTGCCTCTACTGGTGGGTGCAGTGGAGTCCACCTCGGCCCTGCTCAGCGGCGATGTGATGGGAAATAGCCGGAGTTGGATCCGGCTACTGACGGCCTTCGACCTTATATTTCTGGTGGCCTGCATTGTGGCCTTTGACTACGTAGTCGAGGAGTAAGGATGTCCAGCGGCCAGTCTGAGAACACAGCCGCCTCGCCGCGCTGGTTACCGCCGTTCGGCTGGTTCACGCTCCTATTCGTTTCGGTCAGTCAGGCGTTCGCCTTGCTCACGTCGCCCCCGGACCGCGACATGGGTGAGTTGCAAAAGATCATGTACGTGCACGTGCCGGCCGCGTGGATGGCCTTTTTGGCGTTTGCGGTCGTGGGTTATTACAGCGTTCGATACCTTGCGACCCGCAAGCCCGCCCACGATCTGCTTGCATTTGCGGCTGCTGAAGTGGGGACGGTTTTCACCGCTTTGACCATTGCGCTGGGCTCTATTTGGGGTCGGCCGACCTGGGGTGTGTGGTGGATCTGGGACCCGCGGTTGACCACAACGGCGATTCTGCTCTTGATTTTCGCCGGCTATCTGGCTTTGCGCGCGTTCACCGATGACGAGGAGCGAAGGGCCCGTTGGAGCGCGGCCGTGGGCATCCTGGGCGCGCTCAACGTGCCGATTGTCTACATGTCCGTGAAATGGTGGCGGACGATCCATCAGATGCAGTCGACTCCGAGCAGCATGGACACCGTCTACTGGCGCGGCCTGCTCCTCAACGCCGTGGCCTTTCTTGCACTGTTCGTGTTCCTGGTGGCCAGCCGGTACTATTTGGCGCGCCTCGAGCGCAATCTCGAGAGCCGGGCGGAAGAACAGGCACTCATGGGTGGAGCCGTCCATGTCTAATTTTGGGTTCGTCGTGCTCGCCTTCAGTTTGACGTATCTGGTATTGACCCTCTACGCTGTTCGACTCTTCATGCGCCGGCGCACGCTCGAGCGCCACTGGAAGGAACGGAAAGCATGAGATTGGGGTCCACTCGGAAATACTGGCTGATGGGCGCCGCCCTGGTGGTAGGTGCATTTGGGTATGTGATGGTGGGCGGAATCGGAGACAACCTGGTCTGGTTCCTCACGCCATCGGAACTGCACGCCAAGGGCGCTGCCGCGTATGATCGTGATATTCGGCTGGGCGGTCAGGTAGTGCCCGGATCGGTACTGTGGGATGCGCACAAGTTGGATTTGCGCTTTCGGGTCACGGATGGCGCGCAAATCGTGACCGTGCAATCGCGAAAGGCGCCCCCGCAGATGTTCCGCGAAGGGCAGGGCGTGGTGGTCGAGGGGAGCCTCACGCGCGCCGGCGTGTTCGAATCGACGAACTTGATGGTCAAACACTCGAACGAGTACAAAGCGCCACCGGCGGATCACGCAAAGCCCGCCGAGCTCTACAAGAGCCTGGTGCGGGAACCCGGCAGCTGAGGGCAATTTGACCAGGATTCTCGGTCTCACCGCGCTCTATACCGCGTTGCTGTTGGGAGTGTACGGGGCGGCCGCCGCGGTTTGGGGAGTGCGCACGCGCCAGCCTGCGCTGCTGCGCAGCGCACGCGCCGCGGCGTATACGAATTTCATTCTGCTTGCGCTGGCGAACCTGGCCATGGTTTACGGCCTGGTGACGCACAATTTCAGCATCAGCTTTGTGGCGCAGGTGGGCAGCCGGTCGACGCCGCTCCTGGTTACGATCATCTCACTGTGGAGCGCGCTGGAAGGCTCGATCCTGTTCTGGGGCCTGATCCTTTCCGCCTATACGGCGGCGGCCACTTATTTCACGCGCAATCGGTTGGGCACACTGAGTAGCTACGCCACGGCCGCCATGCTCGGGGTAGGTGTGTTCTTCTATGTGCTGCTGGTCGGTCCGGCCAATCCGTTTGGACTGCAAACGCCCATTCCCGTCGATGGACCCGGACCCAATCCGCTTCTGCAGAACCATCCGCTCATGGCCGTCCATCCGCCGCTGCTTTATCTCGGTTATGTCGGCATGACGGTCCCCTACGCCTTTGCCGTTGGGGCACTTCTGTCCGGCCGATTGGATGACACCTGGATTCGAGAAACGCGCCGCTGGACGGTAACAGCGTGGATGTTTTTGTCTCTGGCCATTGTCGCCGGCATGTGGTGGTCGTATGAAGTGCTGGGCTGGGGCGGATACTGGGCGTGGGATCCCGTTGAGAATGCTTCCTTCATGCCCTGGCTCACGGCCACCGCGTTTCTTCATTCGATGATGGTTCAAGAACGCCGGGGCATGCTCAAGGTGTGGAACCTGAGTCTGATCATGGCCACCTTCCTGCTCACTATCCTGGGCACCTTCCTCACGCGCAGCGGTGTTCTTTCATCCGTGCACGCCTTCACGAACGGCCCCATCGGGATGTATTTCCTGGTCTTCATCGGGATCGTACTGCTTTTCTCGTTTGCGTTGTTGGCGGGCCGCTCGACCGAGCTCCATCAGGAAGGACGACTGGACCACCCCATTTCACGCGAGACCGTGTTCCTGGTCAACAATCTGTTGTTCGTGGCGTTCACGTTCACGGTGCTGCTGGGTACGCTGTTTCCGCTCGTTGCGGAAGCCGTCCGCGGTGTGAAGCTCAGTGTAGGCGGACCCTTCTTCAATCGCATGACCGTGCCGTTGTGCGCAGCACTACTCTTCCTGGTGGGCGTGGGTCCCATCTTGCCCTGGCGAATCGCTCCACTCGAGCAGGTGCGCCGCAAATTGGTGTGGCCGACGGCGGCCATGCTGTTGGCTGCGCTGGTGGCATTCTCGGTGGGCGCGCGCCAGCCCTATTCGTTGCTTGCATTTGGATTTGGCGCGTTTGCGCTCACCTGCAACGTGGGCGAATTCGTGAGCGGTACCCGGGCCCGCCGGCGTTCACTCGGCGAACCCGCCCTGGTTGCGCTGCGTCGTTTGATTGGAGCCAACAATCGGCGCTACGGTGGCTACCTGGCACACATCGGCGTGATCGTGATCGCGACGGGTATCACTGCGTCCTCCACGTTCAAGCTGGAGAAAGAAGCCACCCTGCGTCCGGGCCAGTCCATGACCGTCGGCAAATACACAGTGCGCTTTCTCGAGTTGTGGGCGGACGATCAGCCGCATCGTTTCGTAGTCGGTGCACGCCTGGCCGTGCTGAAAGGAGAGCGGCAGGCTGGTACACTGGATCCTCGACTGAATTATTACAGAGGTCGCACCGATCCGGTACCAACACCGGCCGTGCGCAGCCGCGTGGATAACGACCTCTACATCAATCTCATTGCGTTCGCACGGGATGGCACGCACGCAACGATCACGACCATGGTACAGCCGCTCGTCTCCTGGATCTGGGCGGGAGGTTTCATTGTAGCGCTCGGAGCTTTACTGGGCGTTCTGCCCTTGAAGAAGAGCAGGCGGCGAATTCTGGCGCAGCCACGGGAGGAGGCGTTGGCAGCATGAACTGGAAGCGCGCTCTGGGAGGTGCTCTACTGGCGGTGCCTGTAGTAGGACTGCTCGCGTATGGTCTGACCCAGGATCCCAAGCTGATCCGATCTCCTTTGCCAGGTCATGATGCGCCGCCATTCGCGCTGGTCAGCATGGATGGTGGCGAGAACGTTTCGCTTTCGTCGCTACGCGGACAAGTCGTGGTGGTGAACTTCTGGGCATCATGGTGTCTGGCCTGCCGCGTTGAACATGCGCCTCTCTCCGAAATTGCGGCGCAGTATCGCGACCGGGGCGTTCGCTTCTTCGGCATGTTGTATAACGACGCGCCCGATAATGCTCGCAAATGGATCGAGGACATGGGCGGGCAAAGTTATCCTACGCTGCTCGATCCTGGCTTGCGCACGGCCATTGACTTCGGGCTGTATGGTGTGCCGGAGACGTTCTACATCGACCACGAAGGCAAGGTTGCGGACAAGACCATCGGCGCGGTGACGGCTGATTCTCTGGTGTTGAAGCTGGACCGCTTGATAGCGCGGCGGGACGCTGGATCCTGATGTACACCGTTTTGTTGATTCTCACCGTGTTGGCGCAGCCACAGAGCGTGCCCACGCAGACCGTTTCCGACTCCATCCTGGAAGTCCGCGTGAGCGCGATCGCCTCCACATTGCGTTGTCCGGTATGCCAGGGCCTTTCGATTGAGGATTCACCGGACACGCTGGCCAGGGAGATGCGGGGCGTGGTGCGCGACCAGCTGAAGGCAGGCCGCACACCCCAGCAGGTGAAGGCGTATTTCGTGGCCAAATACTCGGAGTTCGTGCTGTTGCAACCCGAGCCGCGCGGATTCAATCTCATGGTTTACATACTCCCGGTGGTAGCTCTGCTGGGTGGTGCCGTAGTAATCGTGAGCGTAGCCCGCAAATGGTCGCGCGCTGGAGATAGGTCGTTGGCGACGGTCAGCGAGTTGGAGGAAGAGGTCGAGCATCGCTAGTCGCAATTCTCAGGTGTTGGGCCAGCAGAACTTCAAAACAACCCCGTAATCGTTCCGTCCGCTGACACCTTCATTTCTTCCGCAGCCGGCTTCTTGGGCAGACCGGGCATGGTCATGATCTCACCGGTATGGACCACGACAAACCCTGCCCCGGCAGAGGGTGTCACTTCGCGAACCTGAATGAAGAAGCCGCTGGGTCGGCCGCGCCGGGTCGGATCGTCGCTGAACGAGTATTGGGTCTTGGCAATACAAACGGGCACATCCTTGAGACCAATCGCTTCCAGCCGGGCGATGTCTTTTTCTGCGGAGCCCGCGTAGGTCACACCGGCGGCACCGTAAATATCGATGGCGACCTTCTCGATTTTTTCTTTCAACGAAAGGTCGAGCGGATAAAGCGGGCGAAAGCGCGCGCGTCCTTCGTGCACCGTACTGAGAACCAGGTCCGCCAGCTCGAGCGCGCCCGCGCCACCCTGCGCGTGCACTTCGGCGAGGGCGGCCGGAACACCCAGCACCCGGCACTGCTCGAGCACTTGTTCGATTTCGGCCCGAGTGTCACTGGCAAACCGATTGAGCGCGACCAGCGGCGGCACACCGAAGCGACGTACGTTCTCAATGTGCTTTTGAAGGTTGACGAAACCTGCGCGCACGGCGTCCGCGTTCTCGTGGCCCAGCTCCTTGAGCGGCACGCCGCCATGGACTTTGAGGGCACGCACGGTGGCAACAATGACGGCCGCTGCAGGTTCGAGCCCGCCAAACCGGCACTTGATGTCGAAGAATTTTTCCGCGCCGAGGTCGGCGCCGAAGCCGGCTTCGGTCACCACGACCTCACCGAGACAAAGGCCGGCACGCGTTGCGATCAGGGAATTACAGCCATGGGCAATATTGCCGAACGGCCCGCCGTGGATGAACGCGGGAGTGCCTTCCAGGGTCTGAACGAGGTTGGGCGCAAGGGCATCCTTTAGCAGAAGTGTCATGGCGCCACTGGCGTTCAGATCACCTGCACGAACGGGCTTGCCCTCATCATTGTAGCCTACCACGATGGCCGCCAAGCGCTGTTCGAGATCCGCGCGATCGCTGGCCAGCGCGAAAATGGCCATGACTTCGGATGCGGCCGTGATCATGAAGCCGTCCTGCCGGGGCACACCATTGGGCGCGCCGCCCAGCCCGATGACGATGTTGCGCAGCGCGCGATCGTTCATATCCAGACAGCGCTTCCAGGTAATGCGGCGCGCGTCGATGCGAAAGGAATTGCCCTGCTGCAGGTGGTTGTCCAGGAGCGCGGAAAGCAGCGCGTGTGCGGTGGTGATGGCGTGAAAGTCACCCGTGAAATGCAAATTGATGTCGTCCATCGGGATGACCTGAGCAAAGCCACCGCCGGTAGCACCGCCCTTCACGCCAAAAACCGGTCCCAGACTGGGTTCGCGCAAGCACAAGACGGATCGCTTGCCACGTTGCCGCAACCCATCGGCCAAGCCAACGGCCAACGTTGATTTGCCCTCGCCGGCGGGTGTCGGATTGATGCCTGTAACCAGCACCAGCTTGCCGTTGCTCCCGGCATGACGACGTAATACCTCGAGCGGCACCTTTGCCTTGAACTTGCCGTACAGATCGAGTTCGTCTGCCTGGAGGCCGAGTTCGGTCGCCACATCGACGATGGGCTTGGGTCTGGCCGCCTGCGCGATTTCGATGTCGCTGCGCATCTTCGCTCACGATCCAACTTGGTCTTGTTGATTGGTGCGCATGAAGATAGGCCTGGTCGCGCCGGTCGCAACTTGCCCCGGACAACCCTCTGGCCGGCGGACGTGTCAAAGATGGCGTGTGCTGGATGAAACTGGCGCCGAACCGGCGCCGTACTGTGCACGGCAGTTGTCAAACCAAACAAGGACACGGGCCAATAGGGCCCGCCGTCTGAAAGGAATATGAATCATGGACCGGACCCGGTTGGTTGAGAATGTGGCGTCGGTTGCTGCGGGTGTAGGCGCTGCGATCGCTTATTCGGTGCTGTTTGTGGCCATGAATCAGCCTGTGGCCGAAACCTTACAGCGGATTCTATCGTAAGGGCACAACGATCCGAATTCCGCAGGCCCGGCGATTCGATCGTCGGGCCTGTTTGCTTCTGGGCCACCCTTGTCGTGATCAGGAGCCAGCCATGCGAGTCGTACTGACTGCGCTGGGCATGTTCGTGCTGGCGGCGTCCGCAACTGCACAGGAACGCCGCCTGGCCGACCTCGATCTTCCGCGCGACGTAGAACGTCGCATCAACCGACTTTTGGACGACACGACTACGCGTCGATTCGACGGTGCGGTCAACATTACTGCCGAAGAAACCATTCGAGCTAACGTCGTGGCCTTCGACGGGCCATTTACCCTGGCCGGCCGCATTGAAGGGGAACTGGTCGTTTTGGGTGGCAATCTGGACCTGTTGCCGGGCAGTCACGTGACGGGCGATGTCACCGTGGTGGGCGGTGAGGTATTCGGCATTGATGCGGCCAACATCGCGGGTACCTTCACCTCGTACGATGAAGGGTTCGAGCTGTTCTACCGGGGCGAGCCAGTGCTGGTCGTGAATCGCGGCCGCCGCTGGCGGGGCCGCCACGATGAGGATCGCTCGTGGGGCTTCAGTAATTTCTCCGTGTGCATGAGCACCAATTACAACCGGGTCGAGGGCCTGCCC
>JBOHRF010000228.1:0-8321 GCA_050732575.1 Longimicrobiales bacterium | reverse complement strand
CCGGCCGGTTCACTACCTGGCCTCCGATCACCATAGTAGTCGACCCGCCGCCATCGAAGTTCATGGCCTGCCACGCGCCCAGGCGCAGCATGAGCGTGGCCAGCTCGACCAGGGTCATGCCCACGCTGCGTTCGGACCGGCCATCAACAGTGAGCAAATAAAGTGTCGCGGCGTCGCGCGAGAAGCCGATGGCGGTGCGCGGGTGTCGCATCTCGGCGTTACGTGAAATCGTGCCCTCGACCGTGCGCGCATCCTGCGCAACGATGTCGCCATCGCGCACGATCCGGGGCCAGCCGCCGATGAGCAGCGAAGGCGGCCGCTGGTCGGGCAGCCGCGGCAGTGTGGTGAGCAACACTCTCACGGTATCGCCTGCGCGCAGCGCCTGGACTTCGCTGGTACGCAGCCCGTTCCCGTACGCGGCCAGTACCGCGCCGTGGGCCGGAATCGCCGATCCCGATGTTGCTGTCACCGGGCCATGCCGCACGTACAGCAAGGTGTCGCCGCGCCGTCCTGCCGTTAGCAATGCGGCTTCCGCGGTGATGCGGGATGTATCGCGCGGAGCCGTCTCGCCATAACGCGCCGTGTACAGCGCGGTTCCTTCGGGTTGGCCCGCCGGATTCAGATTCACGTTGACGATGGGTATCGCCGTGTTTCCCGCCCATGCGGTCGCGTCCACGATGAATCGGTCGATGGCGGGCCGCCGGCCGGCGGCATCGAGTGCGAACTGCACGTGAATGTTGTCGTATGTGTCGTAGGGCGAGTCAGTGACCTTCAGGCCCTTCCACCACTCGCCCGCGCTGACCTGGTTGTTCTCGTTCTCGCCGGTCTGCACATCGAAAAAATCGCCGTTTACGGCGGCCACAACCTCGATGTCGCCAGCCGACTGTGCGCGCCGCACCATGTCAGTGGTCATCTCGCGTCCGCGCAACCGATCGTGCGCGCGCAGCACGCGCAGCTCGAGGTCACCGCGCCTGAGATCGATGCGAACCAGGCACACGACGAAAGGACCGGCCGCATCCACGAATTGCCGGTAGCTGACGCCCGGCGCGAGCTCGCGCGCCGCAACCGTGTCGCCCGATTGCGCGCTCGCCGCAAACGGCCACACCGCTATGGCCACGCACAGCAGCATCATCTTCCAAGGCATGCGTACAATCTTGCTTGATTTCAGCAGTTCGAACATACGCCTGAACAGTTCGCTGAAATGGCGCGTGACCTCAGGCAGTTTTTTTGCCCTCCGGGCCGCCACGCTGATTGGAACCGGAGGCAATGATCGTGGCCGGCACGCTTCCGCTGTAAGGCGCACGGACGCGATCGATGCCGTTCTGACGCGGTGTTGCCCGGCTTGCTGTCGCAATGAGTCGAACCGCTCGCGTGCGCATGGGAGAGGGCACCGAGAATCGCGGCTGCCCGACCGCGATTGGGCAGTTGGCCACCCCTGGAGGGGGGGCGCGCTGCTCCCTATCGCAGGAAGGATCAGCGGACGTGGACACAAGATCTCACTCGCCGCTGCCGCCGGCCGCGATTGGGCAGTTGGCTACCTGTAGGGGCATCAAGATCGCAATCGAATCGCCAGTATAACCGCGGTTGTGATGTTGACTACCCCAGGAGGCATCAAGATCGCAATGGCTTGCCTGACCCTCCACGATTGGACGTTTAGTGCGCTTCGCGCTCGCCGACCTTGATGAGAGGCGGAGACCCCTGACTGAGGATGTTTTTGGGCCCTGTGATCGCGGAGCGAAATGCCACGCGAACATGAACGCCGCATCAGTCGAGCAAACGACGATCCCTGATGTAGGTGAATCTTGAAGATGGACGGCTGGTGAGTATGCGAAACTTGGGCTTTCGTTTTATCAGGATGGCTACCTTGTTGTCATTATGCGGCTGCGGGTCCAGTACGGATAACGAGCTTACAGGGAAACGGATTGGCCAGGCACCTATGCAGTCTTAGTCCAAGCGACAGGATATCGCGACTGGCTAAGGACTGGTGTCACCGTTCCCCTTGATTCCGCGGGATGCCATGTGGTCACCACCATCATGGAAGCTCGGATGGCCAGGATGCCTTGATATCTCGCCGCGCTGGGGCGGATCGCCCCCGTGGTGATTGGCGGCGAGGTCGTGAACCGCCCCGCAGATGCAAGCGACAAGCGCGCGGTAGGCAACGCACTCGCCGTGGTTCGCAAGAAGCGCTGAGCCCGGCGAGTTCGCCGGGCTCTCGTGTTGACTAGCGCAGATTCGGGTTCGAGGCCTTCTCGCTACGCGGGATGATGAGGCACTGTGCCGCGCCGTAAATGTCGTTCGTGATCGGGTATTTACCGGTCGGGAACAGGTCGATGCCCAGTTTCGCCTTGTAGCGGCGCAGATCGCCCAGGCGCTGGCCGGTCAGGTAGAAGTCGAGGCTGCGCTGCGCACGCAGCTCGGCCATCAGCGCGGTGCCGGAGAGGTCGACGGGCGGCTTGCCGCCCACCGCACGGCGCTCGTTCACGAACGTGAGCGTTGCGGCCACCGGTCCGGCCACTTCCGCCATGACGTAACGCGCCTCGATCCCCGTTGCGAACTTGATATCCGTATCGGGCAATATGCGATCGTTCACGGCGGTGGCCGACCAGCCCGTGAACATGAGCGGCTTCTGCGCCGGTACGATGGGGTTCGAGTTGAGTCCGCGCAGCGTGGTCAGCGTGGTGCGCGGCGCGCGCGGATCGGCCAGCGTGAGGAAGGTGGGGCCCATGCTGAGCCACGCGCCGGACACGCCGGACGGCACGTTGAAGAGGTTGTTCTCGCGGACCGAGTTGGCCGAGTAGTGCACCAGCTTCTCGTAGTTCGCCGGCACCTGCGTCGCATACGGCACGGCCTTGGTGCCATCCCCCAGCTTCAGTGCAGCTCGCGCCGCACCCACGCGCGCCATGTTGATGATGTCGGTGGCGGCGGCACTGGTGCCGGCAGCGGTCGCGGTCGCGATGGCCTGATCGAACAACGTGATCGCTCTTTGCAGCAGCTGATCCGATGTCATGGCCGCGCTCAAATTGACCGTGGCCTGGCAGAAGCCCTCGCCCAGCAGCGTGTACGCGTACGCGCCGTAAGCGAGCACCGTAGCCACGTTCAGGCTCTTTGCCGCGTTCGCGTCGCCCAGCATCGCCTTCAAGCGCTCGGCCGCATCGTCCGCGGACTGACGCGCGCGCTGCAGGTTCGAGAAGATGCTCGTGTTGACGGTGTTGTTGTCATCGATGTTGTGCAGCGTGAACGCCCGGATGTTGACCTCGGTGTGGTCGAAAAACGCCTCGTCCGCGAGGGCCGCGGAGTAGAGCGCGTAGTAGCCGTAGGAGAACTGGAATTCGCCGAGCACGCCGTTCACGAGCAACTGCTCGAGCGCCGGATTGGTGAGTTGGTCTTCGTCAATGAACTCGGGGTTGGTCGCGTCGAGCAGGCCATCACAGCCGGCCGATGCCAGCCCGAACAGGAGCGCTGCGGCGGCCGCACTCGAGCGGCGCCGGCGCGGTTGTATTGCGCGCATGGTCGTCTCTCTGGAAGTCATGAGTGTACGCATCAGAAGCCTACCGCGAGCGAGGCGGAGAGCCGCCGGGTCTGGGGCACGGTCCACGAGTCGTTGCGGTTGAATGCATCATCGCCGTGGAAGCTCACTTCCGGATCGGCGCCGTTGTATTTCGTCCAGATCTTCAGGTTGTGCCCGGCCAGTGTCAGTCTCGCGTTACGGACGCCGATGCGGCTGATGATCGAGGCGGGCAGATCGTAGCTGACGGCGAGGTCGCGCAGCTTCACGAAGTCCGCCTGCTGCACGTGGATGAAGGTCTGTGGCGCGAACTGGCGCGCCAGCACTTCATCCGGATCCGCCGCGGGATTCGCCGTCTCCCAGGACACGCCGGACCGGTCGCGCCGCCAGTCCTTCACGTTGAACTGCCAGTGCCCGGCCTTGTAATCGATCAGGCCATAGAGCCGGACCTGGTTGAAGAGCGTGATCGTATTGGAGAACGCGATCTCGCGCGTGGGTGTCGAGGGACCGCGGTAGATGGACGTGTCCTGCAGGATCGGCCGTCCCTGCGCGTCCCTGACCAGCGCTCCGCTCGCATCGTAGCGGACCTGTTGCGCCCAGAAGCCGGCCAGCGGGTAGCCCTCCTGATAGCGATGCACGGGCGCGTACGCGCCGAATGCGATGGGCGCGCGCTCATCGCCGAACGAGACCAGCTCGTTCTTGTTCGTGGACAATGCGATGGTCGACTGCAGGCTCAGGAACGAGGTACGCAGCGGGACCGCGGTCAGCAACAGCTCGATGCCGGTGTTCGAGATGGTGCCCAGGTTCTGCAGCTGGTTGCCGGAAAAACCGGTGGATGGCGCAACCGCGACCTGCAGCAGCGCGTCTTTGGTCCGGCTGTTGTAGTAGCTCAGGTCGACGCCGAGCCGGCCGGCCAACAGGTCGGTTTCGAAGCCGACTTCGATTTCGGACGAGCGCTCCGGCTTGAGGTTCGGATTGCCGACCGAGCTGTAGCGCAGTGCAGACGACGTTGATGTCGGACCGGTCGCAACGGACGTGGTGTAGCTGCGCACGGCGTCGAACGGACCCGGCGAGTTGCCGGCCTGACCCCAGGCCGCGCGCAGTCGCAGCTGCTCGACGCCGGACACATTGAAGAAGTCTTCCTGCGAGATGACCCAGGACGCCGACAGCTTCGGGTAGAACACGCGGTTCAGCTCGGAGCCGAATGCCGAGTTGTTGTCCATGCGTACGGCGCCCGTGACGAAGAGACGGTCGCGCCAGCCGATCTGCTCCTGGGCATAGATGCCGAACGACATCTGCTCGGAGAAATTCTCGTCGCCCCAGGTAACGGCAGCGGACGAGATGGAGCGGATGCCGGCGGCGCCCAGGTCCTGACCAAACGTCTCCGTCAGCTGCGTGTTGTTCCGCAGGTACTGCATGCCGACCGAAGAATTCGAGACCAGGTCGGCATTGAGCTCGCGCGTCAGCAGCGCACTCCAGTCGAGGGTCAGGTTCCGGTAGAGCGGACGCCCTTCGGCGACCAGCCCCTTCGTGTTGTCGTAATCGAAACTCGCGCGCGCCGTGAACGGGTTTGTACCCGGACGTGCCGGCGCGAAGTAGACCTCGGCCTGGCCCGCGTTCACGTCGTAGCCGACCGTGAGCTTGTTGACCAGCCAGTCCGTTAGCCGGTACTCGGCCGTTGCACCGAGGATGAACCGGTCGGAGCGCGTGATGTTCTCGTACGTGTTGAATACGCTGGGATCGATCGTGAAGTAATTGAGCCCGGCGGGATACGGGTACGCACGGCCGGGCGTGGCCAGGTACGAGCTGATGATGAGGCCGGTCGCGATGTTGTCACTGAGCGGCAGCGCGACTTCGCTGATGCTGTAGCCGATGTCGGTCGTCAGCTTCAGCTTCTGGCTCGGCTGGAATTCAAAATTGCCGCGCAGCGAGGTGCGGTTCGAGAAGTTGTTGAAGTAGCTGCCTTCTTCGTCGTCGCGGCCGCCGGAGACGTAGAAGGAGTAATTGTCGCCGCCGCCACGCGCGCCCAGCGCATACCTCGTGATCTGTCCGACGCGCAGCGCGTTCGGCTCGCTCATGACGCGGTGTGAGATGATGTCGCCCACCTGACGTCCCTGATAGCCGGGGTAGTTGACGGGGTCGGCGATGCGGGCCGCAGTCGCTATGCCGTAGTTGACCGGACGCAGCTCGTCGACCCACTCGTTGCCGCCGTACTCGATGCGCGCATCCCAGGCGATGGGACCCGGCCGTCCCTTCTTCGTGATGATCTGGATTACGCCGGACGCCGCTTCCGCACCGTACAGTGTTGCGGCCGCCGGTCCCTTGATCACCTCGATCGATTCGATGTCGGCCGGGTTGATCGCGTCCAGCGCGGAGGTGTTCTGGCCGAACACATTGAAGTTGCCCAGGCCGGTGCTGCGGATGCGCACGCCATCGACATAGAAGGTCGGCTGTGTGCCACCGTAGATCGAGGAAGCGCCGCGCAGCCGGTAGTTCGCGCCCGTGCCCGCTGTGCCGGACCCCGGCAGCAGCGTGAGACCGGGCGTCTTCGACTGCAGCACTTCCGTGAGCGTGGTGGCCGGCGCCTTCTCCAGGATCTCGCCCACGTTCAGCGATGTCACGGCATTGCCAATCGCCTTGCGGCGCGTATCACCCGCCGTGCCCGTGACCACGATCTGGTCGAGCGCGATGGCCGTCTCCGTCATGCGCAGCTCGACCGTGCTCTGGCCGCCGGCCGTCACTGTGACCGGCGTGACACCACCCTGGTAACCGATGCGCACAACGCGGAGCTGACGGTTTCCGACCGGCACGTTTTCGATGCGGAACCGGCCGTCCGCATCCGACAGCGCACCGACCGATGTTCCCACCACCATGACCTGCGCAGTGGGTACGGGCTGGCCCGTCTGGCCAGCAACGACCCGGCCGGATACCGTGCCGGTCTGGGCGAGGAGTGATGGGGCGTACAACGCCATGGCGAGCAGGAATCCCGGGACGATCGACGTCGACCTGGGTCTCGAGTGCGGGGACTTCATCTGACAGCCCCGGACTGAGTTGTGGATTTCGGTTTCGGAGTGCATGGCCAGTCTAATGCCGTTGTGTAACGGCGGCAACGCGCTCTCTCGTGTATTCTGCAGTGATCCCGTCAACAGGAGGCCGTGTGAACGGACGATTCGTGGCGCTCGCGTTTCTGATCGGGCTGCTGGCTCCCGCCGCGGTTGCCGGAGCGGATTTCCGGGTGCCCGGCTTGCCCTGGGGCATCTACGGTCATGAGCTGGGTGCGCGCGCCGCGGCCGCCGGACTGCCCGATGCGGTGCCGTCGTTTTTCCGGGCGGCCTCGGAACGGTTGGCCTATCTGAACGGCGAGCCGGATCGCTGGCGCAACCGCGCCGTGCCCGCGATGGACCAGGCGTTCTCGTACGATCACTTCCTGTGGCTCGAGAACGTGCCGGCCCGCGCGCTCGATGCGCCCGACCGGTTCGAGTTCATGGATTCGCTGCACGCCGCGGGCGGGCCGCCGCACGACCTGCGCAACGTCGGCCTGCTACCCTACCGCATGCTCGAGTTGTATCAGCGGCTGGTGACGCAGTGGCGGCTCTGGCGCGCCGAGTCCGACAGCACGCGGCGACGCTGGATCGCGGAGCGCATCATCAACGACGCGGGCATCCTCGGTCACTACGTCATGGACGCGTCCAACCCGCACCACGCATCGAAACACCACAACCGCTGGCATCCCGACGACCCGAACCCGAACGGATTCACCACCGACCCTGCGTTCCACAGCGGCTTCGAGCGCTTCTTTGTGGAAGCGCACGTCAAGCAGGCGGATGTCACGAGCCGGGTCACCGGTGCGCCGCGCTCCGTGGCGGGCAATCCCTGGAGCGCGATCCTGGCCGAGATCCGCGATTCACACGAGCGCGTCACCGAGCTGTTCCGGCTGCAGCGCGACATCGGCTTCGACCCGGCGCGCCCGACCCGCGCTGAGACGCGCGACTTTGCCGCCGAGCGGATTGCCGTGGGTGCGCGCACGCTGCGCGATCTGTGGTGGTCGGCGTGGCTGGAAAGCGCGGGCAGCTGAGCAGCCCCCCGCGGCTGCGGGGGTCCCGAAGGGTGTGGGAAGGGGGCCGTGTGGTGTGGCCCAGCCGGTGCGCGTCGGCGGTGGGGTGTCCATGGCGCCGAGAGTGCGACGGCGTACGGGGCGGTGGAATGGCGAGTCGAGTCAGGCCGCTGGGTGTGCGGCTGCGAGAATCAGAGCGCCGCGACTCCTTGTTCGAGCCAGACGGCTGAATCTGAAGTATTATTAAGCATTGACAATTAAAAGTCCAGTTGCACAAGATTCACGAATAACGCATCAAGGTTCAACGCACGCGATTTATGTAAGCAAATAATCAAGGAACAATACTGCAGCCGAGGGAGGAAGGCGCGTATGCATTGCCTCATGGGCGGACCGGCGGAGTCTTGGCAAGCAGTCCTATCGGCCGAAGCAAGGGATAATGACAGCGCTGGCCGCCCTTCACGGGTTGGAAAGCATCTCCAACAATCCATGCTTTCGGCTACTCTGTTATTCAACTTGATGCTTGCCGGATGCCTGGATTCGACAGGGGTCGATTCGAGGCACGTTACTGCCCGTTTCTCGGTAGTCTGCCCGGCTGCGTATCCGAACTGCCGAGAAATCACGGAGACTGAAGCCTACTTATTCGACGAAGCTCTGGCTGAAGTGTACAACTGTCCATGGGTTCAGGACTATATTTTCGATCTGTTCTTGGCTAACCCCCCGCAGATCAGCATAGTGGCAGACATGGAATACACAGGTTGGTAT
>JBOHRF010000227.1:0-8321 GCA_050732575.1 Longimicrobiales bacterium | reverse complement strand
GCAGCCGTGCTCATTCTGCTCGCCATCGCCGCAGCAGCCAGCGCGCTGCCTGCCTGGCGCGCCACGCGCATCGATCCGAAGATCGCGCTGCTGTCGGAGTAGTCGACTATCTACGACGAGGCGGCGCGAGCTTCTCCGTGACGTCCAGCCCGACCACGTGCACGTTGATACCGTTGCCCATGCGGAAACCGAAGTGGCCCGCCAGATCGAGTCCGCTGCGCGGCAGGCGCGCCACTTCTTCACCATTCGCCTTGAAGCTCACAGCCGTCGAATCCACTTCGATGCTCATGGTGATGCGCTGCGTGTCTTTGCCCGGATGCGGCCCCACCGCCGCAATCGGCTTCCAGTCCACGAGTGTGCTGGTTTGACCATTTCGCCGCTGCAGCACACCGGCCGTCCCGTCGCGCCGGAGTTGCAGGGCGAGGTAGCGCGCACCTGCACCTTCCAGCGTGTTGCCGCCCACGAAAAGGCCGTAGCTCTCCGTCGACGATTCCGGGAACAGGAACAGCTCGGTGGCCAGTGTGAAGCGATCCTCCAGGATGCGCCGCGGATCGAACAGCAACGCCGCCGGTCCCGTGGTGATGTGCCATCCAGGCGGCATCATCACGAACTCCACAGGCTTGCCCGCCCCACCGTCTTCAGGAGCGACCCGCCAATTGGGCGGCGCCTGCGCGCCAGCCGCACTCACCATGACCAGGCTCAGCACGCCACCCAGGATCGAAACTCGAGATGCTTTTATCATCGATTCTTCCTCTCTTCCTCTCTTACGGGTTTTCTCATGCCCGCGCCAGCACCGCGCGCCCACCGTAACGCTGCGTTGCGTACCCGACAATGACACCCAGGATGCTGCCGGGCAACATGATCTCCAGGTAGTACTGCCCCTGCATAGCGGCCACGGCATAAGCCAGCGCTGCTCCCACCAGCAGTCCCACCGCGATCCCCGCAGGCAGCGAGTCCACTTTGCGAGCAAACCAACCCGCGATCACGCCCACCAGGATGCCCTTGATCGTGGAGCCGATCACGATGCCCACGATTCCGGGCGCAAGTTCAGGCGCGGAGATCAGCGCAGACAACCCATCGAAGATCCCCAGCCCTCCACCCAGCACCATACCCAGCACCGGCTTTTTCATACGAGGCTCCATTTGAAGAATTGTGCATCGTCACACCTTACCATTGGCAATTGCGCACGGACTCCTTTAATCCTCGCCCTCGCCGTCGCCCTACCGTGCAAACAGCGCGATCAACACGCGCATCAGCAGGTACGCAAGCACGAGCAGGATCGGCGTTCGATAAAGCAGCAGCGTTCGTTCGATCTTGTCGAACGCAGTCTCGCGATACGCCAGCACGGAACGACCGGCACGATAACGTGCGATCTCCTCGGCCAGCGTGCTGGCATCCGGGTAACGTGCATCGATCGCCGGGGCCAATGCTTTTGCGCAGACGGCGCGCAAGCGCTTGGGTAGCTCTCGTCGCTTCTGCAGTTCCGCCGCGGGCAGTCCGTCTTCGGCAGGTGGTTGATCCAACAGCAGTTGGTAAAGTATGGCGCCCAGCGCGAACACATCGGCGCGCCGATCCACCGGTCGGCCCTGAGCCTGCTCTGGCGCCATGAAACCCGGCGTGCCCAGCACGGTTCCGGCCAGGGTGTCCCCAGTGCGGACTGCGTTCGCATTGATAGTGCGCTGCGGCGCTGCCATCTCAGACAGAAGTTTCGCCACTCCCCAGTCCAGCACCAACACCTCGCCGAACGCGCCCACCATGATGTTGTCGGGCTTCAGGTCGCGGTGCACGATGCCCTGCTCGTGTGCAAATGCGACGGCTTCACAGATGCGCTCGAACACGGTGAGCCGGCGATTCAAGTCCAGTACTTCGCGCAACCATTCCGTCAGCGTGTGTCCGCGCACGCGCTTCATGACATAGAAGAGCCGGCCATCGGGCAGCAGTCCAACGTCGTGCACGGGCACGATGCCCGGGTGTTCGAGCCGCGCCAGCACGCGTGCTTCAGCGCGCAACCGCTCGGCCAGCGCGCCATTGGTGTGTGCGTGCGCAACTTTGACCGCAACTTCACGATCGAGAGATTCGTCGTAGCCGCTGTAGACCGCACCCATGCCACCTTCACCGAGCTGCTCCTGCAGCGTGTATCGCCCGCCCGGCAGGTCAGGCATGGCCGCCACTTCGGTGAGCCGGCGCAGTACCGGATTGGATACTCGTGTCATGGCACTTCCACGCCCAGCAGCTCCTGCACGTCCGCCTGATACTCCTGCTCATTGTCGGACATGCTGCGCAGCTCCTGCAGCACCAGCTCGCGAAAGCGACGGCGAGCGGCATGCAGGTGATTGGTCACTTGCGTAACCGGCAGGTTCATTTCTGTTGCCAGATCGGCGTAGGTGCGTGTGCCCGGATCCACCAGGTCGTAGCGCTCGAACACGCGGTAGACGGCTTCGCGTCCCCGGCCGCTCAGCTCGGCCTGCAAGCGCGCCAGCACGCGCGCAAAGAGTGCGCGCAGGAACTCCTGACGAAACAGCGCATCGACATCCAACGTGGTGGCCGTTTCCGTTGTGTCCAGCGAACCTTCGGCCGCGGCAAAGTCGAGCGGTACCAACGCGATTTGACCACCGCGCTTTTGTGCCCGCTCGATTTTGCGCTGGTTGTTCAGGAACCGATCGAGACACACGCGCAGGAACGTACGGAAGCGCGCGCGGGAAGCATCGTAGCCGACAAAGAAATCCTTTTGCCAGGCGGCAGCCAGAAACGCCTGCGTCATGTCCTGGGCACCGTCGGCGCTGACACCCCAGTGCAAGCGCAGGTACGCATAAATGGGCTGCCAGTACGCATGCACCAGTACGTCGAACGCAGCGCGGCGCTCGGCTTCATCGCTGCGATTGAGCCGCTCGAGTACGGAGCAGCGGGTCGGTGGAAACGGTGCAATCGTCAATCGGGACAACGCTGGTGGTCCCGCCAGAGTAGCACGCGCCTGCCCATGCAGCCAGTAGCGCTGCACAGGCGCTGCACTCGCCAGCGCCACTACTGCGCCGCCGGATCGGCCTGCATCACGCCGAACGTGTTCTGTTCGGTATCCAGGAAATAGGCCACCCAGCCGACTCCCGGCACGGCCATCTTGGGCAACACTGTTTGCCCACCTGCTCCCTCCACTGCCTTGACCGTTTCATCAACGGACAACACACCCACGATGTTGACTGTGCCCTGACCGGGCTGTTGCCGCGGCGCCAGTGCGCCATCGATGCCGGGCTGGCCATCCGCGCCCGTACTGGCCATCCAGTACTCCATCGGTCCTTCCCACTGCTGGAACCGCCAGCCAAATACACGTTCGTAGAAAGCGCGGGCGCGGGCTGTGTCATCGGCAGGTACTTCGAAGTGAATCACGCGGGACATGGTTGGTGCTCCTGGTAAGGGATCTGTACTTCCCTTACGCAAGGGCGCTGCGATCCTTTAACAACGTTCTCGTTCTCGCTCTCGTTCACGGCCGTGAACAACCGTGAACGAAAACGAAAGCGTGAAGGAGAACGTGAGAGGCTCCTACTTATCGAGACCAGCTGCTCAATGCTGCCGGCGTGAGGTTCGCCGGCGGCAAATCTGGGGGGCGATGGAAAGCTTTTGAAGTTCGCTCGCCCGGCTTAACGGTATTCCTCGATCGCGGCCAGGAACTCCGCTCCATAGCGATTCAGCTTGGCCTCGCCCACACCGGAGATGCCGATGAGCTCTTCCGGGGAAGCAGGCCGGCGCGCAGCCATTTCGGCCAGTGTGCGATCGTTGAAGACCACGTACGCGGGCACGCCGCTGCGATCCGCGATCTGCTTGCGCAGCGTCCTGAGCCGTACAAAGAGCGGATCCTGCGGGTTGACCAGAACAGCCGGATCGTTGGTTTTGCGTTTGGCCGCGACCGGAAACAAGCTGGCTTCCACGAGCTCTTTGATAGTGGTGCCTGTGCAGACATCGCAGGACTCGGCACAGGGCTGAATCTCCTCGCCGAAATGGCCGAGGATGAATTGATGGCGGCAGCGGCCGCGCTCGAGCAGGCTGAACAGGCGCACGGTATTGGCATGTCGTGCCCGACGCAGCTCTCTGTCCTCGATGTTATCGAGGAAGGTTTCATGCTGCAGCACATCCGGCCAGCAGTAGAACAGGTAACAATGGCTGGGTAGCCCGTCGCGGCCGGCGCGGCCGATCTCCTGGTACCAGGACTCGATGTCGCGGGGCATGTCGCGATGGATGATGAAGCGCACGTTCGATTTGTCGATGCCCATGCCGAAGGCGATGGTGGCCACGATGATGTCCACGTCATCGCGCGCAAAGGCATTCTGCGCGTCTTCCCGCTCGGCATCGGGCAACCCGGCATGGTACGCGCGCGCGCGG
Organism: Longimicrobiales bacterium; assembly: GCA_050732575.1. Lineage (GTDB taxonomy): Bacteria > Gemmatimonadota > Gemmatimonadetes > Longimicrobiales > RSA9 > JBBDWZ01. Next base: position 3,950 of record JBOHRF010000227.1, on the reverse strand, counting down.
ATGCCTTTCGATTGCAGGAATGCGGTGGTCTGTTCCACCGTGCGCCGAGACAAACAGTAGATGATACCGCTCGCGCCTGCGTGCGAGCGCACCAACGTCAGGAGCTCGCGGCGGGTGTCCCCTTCCCCCTTCTTCCGACCATAGATGTTCAGATTGGGCCGGAAGAAGGAGCCCTTGTAGCCGGCCGGCTTGACCATGCCCAGCTGACGAATGATGTCACGCGCAACTTGACGCGTAGCCGTGGCCGTGAGCGCGAGCACGGGAATCCCGCCCAGTTCTTCTTTCAGCCCCAATAGTCGGCGATACGATGGCCGAAAGTCGTGACCCCACTGGGAAATGCAGTGCGCTTCATCCACCACCAGCAGCGAGAGCGGGCAATCCTGGATGAAATCGCGCAGGCGGCCTTCCAGTGCCTCGGGCGCCAGGTAGACCAGCTCGTATTCACCGCGTCGCAGTGCGGCCAGCCGCTCGCGGCGCTCCTCGCGCGCGAGCGTGGAGTTGATGGTAGTGGCGCGAAAGCCGAGCATGGCCAGCGTATCGATCTGGTCCTTCATGAGTGAGATGAGCGGCGATAACACCAGCACTGTGCCGCGCAGCAGGCGCGCAGGAATCATGAAGGTCAGCGATTTGCCCGCGCCCGTGGGCATGACGGCAATGCAATCACGGCCGGCCAGCACCGCTTCGATCACGATTTGTTGACCGGGACGGAACTCGGTGTAGCCAAACACATCGCGCAACACATCGTGCGCTGATACTTCCGGCGTCGGAGGGTGCGCTTCCATTCAGGCCTGGTCGAACATTACGAGTTCCAGCGTTTCACCGGCCCGCGTTTCCCGCCATTGCTCGTGCAGAACGGCCACGGTCTGACGAATGCGGGCCAGCTGGTCATCCGAAACGCCGGCCGGCAGCTTTGCGTCCGGCGCATTCTGCGCGAACCAGCCGGCCACGTGTGCGTTGAGCTCGGCCGCCGCGCGCCGTTCACCGGTTGCGCGCTCCAGGTCGAGTTGGCCCACGATCAATTCAGACGGATCAAGGTCGACCGGCAATTTGCCGCGCGGCCAGGGTGCGCCAAAGTCCGAGAGATCCCAGCCCAACGCCACCAGCCCATAAAACCCGCGCCGATAGTCGAGCACGGATTCCACCGCGTAGTGCGTGAGATCGTGGAAGGGGAAGAACTCTTTGGGTTGGCGCTGCATGGTCATCGTGCCATCGGCACGGGTACAGACCAGCGAATGCGGACCATCCTTGCCTTTCTTCAGGCGAATCAGCAACCGGGCTATGCGTGGTTTCTGCGACAGACCGAACTCAATCCCGGGCCGCGGCGCGCGGCGCTGGCTTCTCGATGCGATGCACGCGAATGTACTCGACATCGAGGTCGTCTTGCCAGCGGCCCAGCACGAAGTCGGCGCCGATCTGATAGAGACGAAAGCCGCCCGGCATTTCGACATCGCCCAGGAAACGACCCGCGGAGTCGAATACAGACCACAGGCGCGGAATGCGCAGCTGAAATTGCTGGTAGTCCTGCACCCACAGGTTGCCAAGCGCATCCACCATCAGCTCGAAGTGTGCGGGGAATGCCGCGGCGTACTGCGTGTTGGCCAGCATCTGGTTGTACGCGGCTTCCTGGCGCGTGCCGCGGTAGCGAGCCAGCGCACTATCGCGTGAGAGGTTCCGGTCCCGCTCGGTGACGGGACGGTTCGGCCGATCGAGCCGGATCAATCGCTTTAGCCGGCCATCGAGCGCGATCTCGCGCAACTCGAATCGATCGCCCGGACCGTACCACATGCTCGAGTCGGCTGACGCTTCCTTGGCCCAGGCGCCGAACCTGTAGAATCCATTCGCATTGTACAACACGGTCTGATCGTCGAATTCGCCCAGGGATCCGCGCACCTCGCCGTCCAATCCGTGACGAACCATGGTGATGCGATTGCGGCGCACGCCGCGCCAGTTGGGTTCCTCACCAAATTGTCTGCGGAACAGGAGCGTGCCATCACCGAACTGGTCCACCGGCTCGGGTCCATGGCCGAACGCTTCGTTGGGTCGTGCCAGCCGAAACCTGCGCACGAACTCACCGTCGGGTCGGAAAATGGAAATGGGGCCATACAGATCGATCACGAGCAGTGAATCGCCAGGCAGCTCGTGCACCTTCCACGGATCGCGGAACTCACCGGGCCCGTCACCGCGCCGCCCCAGGCTCCGCACGTGACGTCCGTTTGCATCAAACAGCCTGATCTGCGCCGTTCCATTGTTCACGACGGCAATAGGTCCATGGCTCAGCCGCCGTGCGTGCCAGGGGCGGTGCAACACGTACGCCGAATCGTCCTCCACGGAGCCAATCTGCATCAGCGGCGCTGGCGCAATGCGCCACGCTTCCTCCATTCGCCAAAGCGGACGCGTGTGATCGTTTTCGACAATGGTGATGCCGGCACTGTCGCGCGTGACGTACCCCGGCGGGCCATCGACCTCACGCGTACATGATGGCATCGTGCTCAACACGATGGCGATAGCTAACAGGGCACGCGGCATGTGCATTTGAGAAAACCCGTAAGAAAAACGGTAAGGTAAAACGTAAGGTAAAACGTAAGAAGAACCGGAAGAAAGATCGTAAGCAAAAGAACCGGAGGTGCCCCCGCTCTCACGAAGCTGCCGCCCGGTATCTTACGCTTTTTCTTACGGTTCTCCTTACGGGTTTTCTTACATTGCGGCGCGTCTGACTTGAAAGGACAAGAGGATGGCCAATACACCGCCCATCATGATGAGTACGCCGAGCGCGGAGAGGAAACCGAGAATGCCGACCGTGGGATGGGCGAGTAGCATAATGCCAATGAATGCCTGCAGCATGCCCAGCACGAACTGGCCCCACGACCAGCGTGCGCGTGCGCCCTGCTTGAGCATCATCACGATGCCGTAGATGAGCGCAATGAATCCGAGCATGTAGTACTGGATCGAGACCAGGATGGCGGTGCCGATCAGTGAGTTGGCCAGCAGCAGTCCGCCGGCCAGCATGCTGACGATGCCCAGGAGCATACGTGCGCCCGAGCCTTCTTCCCGGTAGAGCAGCGAGCCCAGCACATCGAAGAACCCGCCCATCAACCAGAAGGCCGCCATCACGCGCACGAGTGCGAGCGTGGTGAGTCCTGGACGTACGATCAGGAGCAAACCGAGCAGGATCGCTACCACGCCCCAGACCAGGACCACCCACCAGTCGCGCACCGGTATGCCCTCCGGCCCCTTGATGTCATACGAATCCGTGGCTCCGCGCAACGTGTACTCCCGGTCCGGGTTGACGCGCACCGCCCGCACGCACGCGTGTGAGCGCACGCCAGGCCTCACCATGCTTACGGCACCGGGCCACCCATTCGCCATTGGCCTTTCGTGCAACAGTCAGGCGGAAGGCGCTGCGCTGGCGCTCTTCCAATATTCGGCATCACGACGCAGAAGTTCTGCCTCGCTGATTTCTTCGATGTGGGTGGCGATCCACCAGTCATTGCCTTGCATGTCCGTGACCCCGCCGTGACGATCACCGTAATACATGTCGGTCGGCTCCATGACGGGGCGCGCGCCTGCCGCAACGGCCTGTCGGAAGACCCGGTCCACGTCTTCCACGTAGAGGTACAGCGCACAAGGCCGGGCGGGCCACTTTTCCGACCCCTGCGCGAGCATGATCCGGGAATCGCCGATCTGCGCTTCCGCGTGCGCAATGGCGCCATCCGGCCGGGCCATGCGCCTTACTACCACCGCGCCAAACGCCTGCTCGATGAAGTCGAGCAATTGTGCCGCATCTCGTGCCATCAGATACGGTGTGATGGTGTGATATCCGGTCGGTACAGCCTGCACGCGAGTTTTCATGAGGTCTCCTGATGGACGTCCAGCACACACTAACACACCCAACCCCACCAGGTATTGGAAAAATGTCCGGCCACCAGGCGCGAACCGGAAACGTTCCCTAT